>JBAXPJ010000001.1:0-123205 GCA_037132335.1 Sediminibacterium sp.
CATTTGCATAATTGTATGAAAAATTAGACATACTTGGATAAGCCTTTCCAGCTGCGGTATAAAATGCTTTTTTATTTTCATCTGATCCTTTTAAAACAGGAACCATAGAAGACCCTTCTTTTAAGGAAAGTCCATTCAATGGTTGTTCCCAAAAATAGTAATAGCTCAGAGCGCTAGGTGTTTTATCCATATCTCTGTCTTCTGCATCATGATTACCTACAGCAGCAATAAATGGTATTCTTCGCATTAATGGTACTCCTGAAGCGTCTGATTGATCGGCATTATAGATTGGCCAAAATTTTTGAGTATAATCTTTTATTAATCCATTTTCATATACAATATCTCCAGGAACAGCAACGAAATCTGGATTTAAATCATTCATGATTGTTGCTAATTTTTTTTGATCTTTTGTTAATGCTCCAATATCTCCAACTACAACAAATTTGTAATCTTGGTTTTTTGATTTTGGGGCATGTGCTTTAGATTCGAAAACAATTTTATTGTTATTAGATACACGATAACTAAATTCTTTACCAAATTCTAAATCTTTTAAAGTTGCATGATATACCACAAATGGAGAAATGTCTTTTACATTTATAATATTAAAATAAATTCCTTTAGATGCTACCCAATTATCGGCTGTTTTAACTTCTACACGCCATGGACTTATTGTATCTGTAGTATGCCATAGTAAAGAAAGTTCCTGCTGCTTTCCTTCATATCCCACTTGCAAATATGGCTTTACTAGAAATGTTGATTGTGCATTTATTTTTATAATAAATATTAACATTATAAAAATCACAAAAATTGATTTGCTCATACTTTTTTTTAATTTCAAGTTACACTTGTTTAAATCTGATTGATTAAAACTGCTTTTTAATAATAAAAAGATAATGTATAAATAAATTATATTTTATTATTTCGCTTTTGAACGATATGGTACAAATACATTAAAAGCTGCTGAACAAGATCCAAAATTGTACGATGCTTTAGCAATGTTGGATGCTATTAGAGTTGGAAAAGTTCGAGAAAAAAATTTGCTATCGATTACTTATCAAAGTTACTTTTAAATGAGCCATCAAGAGAATATAACAAGAATTAGAGCTGTTCGCAACGTGAAAAGGCGGAAAAAGAGGTTAAGCAATATTTAAACGAATTGGTAAAATCCTAAAACAAAAAACCCCAACATTGTTGTTGAGGTTTGTATATGATTCATATTGTAAATATTTCATGCGATTAAGCATTTTCCGCTAATCTACAATTCTAACAAAAGCAGTTCTTCTAGGCGCTGGTACTATTGCGTTTTCGCCTTTTATACCTTTCCATAAAATTTCATTAAAAACATGGTCATTAATTTTGTCGGCATCTGAAAAATCTAATTTTTCGGATCTTCTGGCAGAGGGAGAATTTATTTTATTAAGGTCATTTAAATTTACGCTACTCAACAAAGATTGATATTTTGAATAATTAGGCGTTGAAGTAAAACTCCTCCACATTGGCATTGCGGCTGCATCATACTGGCTCATTGGTGGAAGACCTAAAATTAATTCCATTGTACGCAACATACTAGTTGTTGAATATAATGTATGATCAACGAATTTTCTTTTTGTATACGGACTAATTACTAGTGCGTTACTACGATGCGCATCAACGTGATCAGGACCATTTTGCGCATCATCTTCAACTATAAAAACAGCCGACTCATTCCAGATACTACTTTGGCTTAAATGCTCAATAAATAATCCTACCGCTAAATCATTGTCTGCTACACAGGCAAATGGTGTTGGTTTTCCTACAGCCATTCCTACTGTATGGTCTGAGCCAAATCGAACCGAATTAAAATGAGGAACAGCATTGATTGCAATTAATGAATCAAAATCTCTTTTCCATTGTTGATACCTTGTAGTATCTCTAATATTAGTCAAATAAAAAGTAGAAAAATAACTACATTCTTTACCGCGAAGAGATGGAATATTTCCTTTTTCATTATCCTGAAAAACACCATAAGTTCTATAACTAACATTAGCCTTTTTACAGAAATCCCAAATAAATCCGTCTTTATCATTTGCAATTTGTCTTCTACCCATACCATCTGTTACACCCCCGCGATTACTATAACCAGAAGGCCAAGTTTTTTCAAGAAAATCATTGGCATGTGCACCCAAACTCCAATTATGTCCATCGGCACTCACTTCTGCATCAACATAAAAATTATCTAGTAAAACATACTCCTTGGCCAATTTGTGTTGATTGGGGGTTATTTTTTCTCCAAATAAACAAAGTGATGAATCTCCATTTCCTTCGGCAATATCTCCAAATACTTGGTCGTATGTTCTGTTCTCTTTTAAAATATAAAAAACATATTTAATGGGAGAAGGCGCGCCAACTTTCATAGGTATTGGATTTCCAATTTCACCTTCAGCAGATAATAAATTTTGTTTTTTGAAAGGCGTGTTTTTGTATACAAACTTTGTATATACTTCTTGCGTTTTTTGATTTGGCTCATCAATAATACTTAGGGTTCCTTTCATTAAACTTCCTATATACTGTAGCCTACTACCTTCTGTTTTTGCTTCTCCTGCATGTGTTGCAGATTTTACACCCTTATTAACTGGTTGAGGACCTAATGGATTTGCAAATGAACTAAACCCCTTTCCATTAGTTACAAATATTCTATGTCCAATTACTTTTACATTGGTAGGATACCAGCCCACAGGAATAAATCCTTTTGATTTGCTTTTACCCAAAACACTTACATCAAAAACAGACAAGAAATTATTATCGGCATTGGCAATGTATAATGTTTTTTCGTCTTCAGAAAGCGCTAAACCATTAGTAACAGACCCTACAGGAGATTGAGGATATAATGCGGCATCTAAAATTTCAACAACTTTTTTTGTTGCTGTATTAATGATGGAAACACTATTGTCTCCTGCATTTGCTACAAAAAGAAATTTACCATTCTTAGAAAGTAATAGTTCGTTTGGATTATAAGAAACATCAATCAAATTACTAACGCTATTTGTTTCGGTATTAAAAATGGCTATTTTTTTTCCGCCCCAAATAGAGATATACAAAGATTTTTTATCGTCCGATAATACACATGCATAACACTCATTACCTAAATTAATTACTTGCTTTATATTTTTAGTAATTAAATCAATTATATACAAAGAATTATTTTCCTTTGTAACTACATACAATACGTTTTTATTATTGTCTATTTCAATACCAGCAGGTGATATTTTTACTGGCCAAGCTTTCCCTAATACAATACTATCTTTTAATATTAATTTACTATTGATAATGGCATATTGCATAATCCAATTATCATTTCCGCCAGATACATATAATTGTTTTTCGTCTTTACTAAATTTGATTCCGTAAAATGATTTTGGAATTACAATATTATCAAGAACTTTTTCTGTTTTAGTATCAATTAATTGCACTGTTTGTATTCCTTGTCCATTATTTGTTACTGCCATTAATTTTTTAGTAGAAGAAACGGCCATATTTAATGGCAGATCTCCTACTTCTAAACTTCTTCCGGCTGGTGTTAGGGTCCAACCATTTGGTAGTAATACTTTTTTACTTTCTAAGGTGGTAATAACATTTTTTATATCAACAACCTTATTCTGCGCAGTTGCACTAAATGCTAAGACAACAAAAAATAAAAAATATGTTACTACTCTCATTGAATTGGTTTTTCTGATTTAAAAATGATTTATCCGCATCTTATTTATTCCACCAAACATTCGTATTAGCATTATCGGTTCCACCCATATTGGCAACTGCAGCAGTATAATTTGTTGGATTGAGTGATTGCAAATACGTTGGATATGGTATCCTGTTAGGGAACAGATTCTCGGCCGGTATACCAGTTCCTCTTGGTAATACAGGATAACCCGTTCTTCTTTTTTCAAACCATGATTGATAATCAACAAAGAAAAAAGCATAGTATTTTTGTAACATTATTTGCTGTAATTGTGCATCTGCACTTGCCGTTGCATTATAAAGAACTCCCGCTTGGGTTAAATAGTTTGCAGGCAATGATGTACCCCATTGTACCATGGAAGCAGTTATTCCATTTTCGTAATGCACTTTTGGTGTTTTGCCTGTGTTGTATCCTTTTAATGCTAACTCCGCTTTTATAAATTCTTCCTCTGCATAAGTTATCATCACACCTAAATTAGAAGATGTTTTTAATGCGTCTGTGTAATTTGAATTGGCCCCTACAAGATACTCAGTTGTTGTTGGATACCCACTCTCAATGCCTTGATACACACTTACTCCACCCACCGTTACAGGTATTGCCCACACAGCACGACGGGGATCGTTATCTGCATTCATTTTATTAATGAAGAACTTTGTATAATACGTACCATCTCTCCAATCAAGCTGCCTGGCTGTATAATATGGATTGAAAAAAGGATACACATTTGGATACCTGAAAATACCATCATCGGCATTGCTAGCAAACACTGGATACTTTACTGCATCAGCAAGTATTGCTGTAATTTGTGCATTAACATCTATTTCGCTTTGTCTTTTTGAAATACGCAATAAAAGTCTTAAACGCAGGGTGTTACAGAATTTTTTCCATCGTTGTATGCCAATATTTTTTCCACCAGTTAAAGCATTCGAAGCATACACATAATCACCACCGAACGTTAATGCTTTAGAGTCATCAAAAAGTTCATTAGCAGTAATTAGATCTTTTAAAATCTGCGTATAAATATCTTTTTGAGAATCAAACTTTGGTAAGAAAGTACCCTCTGTTGCTTTTGATGCTTCTGAATAAGGAACATCTCCATATAAATCAGTTAAAATAGAATACGCCCAAGATTTATACACTAAGGCAATTGCTTTATAATTGTTTTCTTTAAGATTTTCTGAGATAGTAATAATATCTTGAACATCTGCCATGCGATTATAAAAGCCAGTCCATAATGCAGAACCTGGAAGAATATAATATCTGTGTACGCCTCCACTTGTGCTACTTCTAGGAGCATTTACCTGCATAAGATCATGGGTAAAATTATATGAGCCTCCTATACTACTATTTACAAAAAGGTATTCTAATTGCCCGAGCATCACACCCGGATTAATTTGTGTAGGACGGTTTGGATCAGCATTAATTGACTCAAAGTTTTTTGTACAAGAAGAAAATAGACAAAAAAGTAAAAGGCCTGTTAGGTATGTATATATATGTTTTTTCATTTACTTATTTTTATTGTGTCCTAAAATTTTACAGTAAGGTTTACGCCCATTGTGCGGGAAGATGGAAATTGCATGATCTCTGCGCCAGGTGTTAGTGTACCATTGTTTAAATTACCTCCTTCGGGATCAAAGCCTGGGAACTTAGTAATGTTAAATAAATCTCTTCCATACAATGCAATACTCGTTTGTGTAATTCCAATCTTTTTTAATATGCTTGTAGGTAGGGTGTATTCTATTCTTGCTTCACGTAACTTCAAATAAGTTGCATCAAATGTGTTTGTCTCTGCATTATTTACTGTATAATAAAGCTCATAATAAGCTGCGGCACTTACATTAACAGTATTAGGAATATCATATTTTCCGGTTGCCGCATTATACACAACACCATCACCCACAATTCCATTTTCTCGGCCTGGTAATGTAATTTTAGTTTTGCCAAGACTATTTGATTTCATACTAGTTTGCGAAAACATAGTACCTCCTTTTTGATAATCGAGTAAAACGCTTACTCTAAAATTATTAAAAGCAAACTCGTTCATTAACCCTGCTTTCCAATCGGGGAAAGCATTGCCCCAACACTTCGAAATAGGATCTAGGGTTGTAGGAAGTCCAGTTGAGTTATAAATAATTTTTCCTTCAGGTGAACGCTGAAATCCTTGTCCATATAAGTCTCCCATTCTTCCGCCTACCCTTGCTTCTATGTTAACGCCGCTATTAGCTGAAATGACTTGAGTCGTTACATCATTCGCTAATTCTTTTACATAACTTCTATTGGCACTCCAGTTTAAAGTGGTTGTCCATTTAAAATTTTTGGTTTGAACAGGTATTCCTTTTAGCTGTACTTCTGCACCATTACTTTCAATTAAACCCGCATTAATCAATGCTTTTTGATAACCAGATACAGGGTCTAGTGGAATAGCAATGATTTGATTGCGACTATTGTTTTTATATACTGCTAAATCCATTGACAACCTGCTTTTAAACAATCTAATATCTAAGCCAGCTTCATAGCTAGAATTGATTTCTGGTTTTAAAGCAGGATTGAATAAAGTAGATGAGTTAGTAAACTGGTTGCTATAAATTACATCGTAATATTTTGAAGTTTGATAAGGTCTTGTATCATTACCAACTTGAGCCCATGACAAACGGAATTTTGCAAAAGACACTTGTTTGGGCATTTGAAACAATTCACTTAATAAAAAACTGGTACTTACTGAAGGATAAAAAAAGGAATTATTTCCATAAGGTAATGTACTACTCCAGTCATTTCTACCTGTCAGATCTAAAAAAACTTTTTCAAGATAAGACCATTGAGATGATCCATAAATACTATTGATAGATTTCTGACTTTTTTGTGGATCTGCTACTGCTTGGTTTAAACTATTTGACAATTGATAAATACCAGGTTGAGCTAACTGGTCTGCATATATCCCTGCATAATCATACGTTTGATTCATTGCATTAGCCCCAAGGTTAAAAGAATATTTTATTGTATTATTAACCTTGTCTTTATAAGTTAGTAATGCATCTGTGTTGATTTCATAATTAAATACATTCTCTTCTCTGTAACTGCCTTTAGGAAATTTAGTTTGACTATAGGGGCGTTGCTGAGAACGGAATTCAAAGGCCATATCAACACCTGTGCGAACCATTAAACCTAATTTTTTTGTAAACTCATAATTAGCAGAAAAATTACCAAGCACTCCATGTTTGTTAAGCTTACTTAAGTTTTCGTAAATATCAATATTGGGGTTTCCAGGACCTGGATTATACGGACTCTTTTGTTGAACGCCTGTTAAACCAGGTAACCAATAAGGTTTAAACCAATCGGGATTAATATTAGGCGCAGTTCCAATAATTAAAAAGTACATTAAGGTTTGATTATTATACCCTGCTTCTGGAAGGTTATCGCTTCTTTTGTTGGTATAAGTTACTTTGCCGCTGATTTTTAATTTGTCTGATATTTGTTGATTTACCGATAGGGATGCCGAGGTTCTTTCATAACCTGTATTTGGAACAATCCAAGTATTTTTTAAATGAGATACCGATAATCGTGCTGAACTTTTATCATTACCACCATCAATTGAAATACTATTAGTTGTAGTTAATCCTGTTTGAAAAAAGCCTTTAATGTAATTTGGATCAGCAACCCAAGGAGTACGAGTTGTAGCTAAATTATTAGGAGTAGTTGGGTCGTATTGGAAATATGATTGGCCGGTAAATTTAGGACCCCATGCTCTACCCGCAGCAACACCAGTGCTAGTGTTAATACCATCTTGGCTATCACCATAAGAGTAATAAGCAATTGTTCTGCCTTCGCCGTAATCGTACTGATAATCAGGCCAACGATTTACCTGATCAATACTTACATTTGAATTATAAGTAATTCCAATCTTGTTATTGTTTTTTTCGCCGGTTTTTGTGGTAATAATTAATGCACCACCAGCTGCACGGCTACCATATAACGCAGTTGCACCAGGTCCTTTTAAAATAGTAATGTTTGCAATATCATCAGGATTAATATCCGATAAATCAGATCCATAATCCACAGGACTGTCTGCCGATAAGTTTGAGCTATAACCTGTACCAGTAATTTTACTGCTCACCGGAACGCCATCAATAACTATAAGGGCTTGGTTATTATCGAGGTTTAAAGAATTTTCACCACGCAATGTAATACGTGAAGAACCCATAGGACCTGCGCCTGTTCCTTGTATATTGAGGCCTGCTACTTTACCAGAAAGTGAGTTTACCCAGTTATTTGTTTTAGCATCTTTTACTGCATTTTCAGAAACCGATTGAGCAGCATAACCTAATGATTTTTCGTTACGCTTAATTCCCAAGGCAGTTACAACAACATCCCCTAAAACAGCCGTTGAAGGAGTTAATTCAATCGTTAAACTACTAGCACCAACTACCACTTGTTTCTCTTGATATCCAATAACAGAAACTACTAATGAACTACCTTTTGCAACAGCAATAGTAAATACACCAACTACATTTGTAGTAGCTTTTTGTGTGCCATTTTTCACAGAAACAGTAACACCTTCAATAGGCTTTAAGGTTTCTTTTTCAACAACTTTACCAGTAACAGTAGCATTTTGTGCCTGTGCCTGAAAAACGAATAAGCAAATTGCCAATGGTAATAAACTAAAAAAACAATTTTTGATTTGCTTCATAAAGGATAGTGATTTAAGAGCGCGAAACTATCCGGACTATGTTAACAGAATGTATATTTAATATTAACGCAGTAATATTAAATTGTAAAGGAGATGTTAATTGAGGCATCAGCTTATTGCAAAAAAGGGTCCCCTTCGAAAAAATCGAAGGGGACCCTTTTTTATAAAATACTTAATATTTAAGCTACTTGTTTCTTTTTTCCAAAAAAGTACAAAGCAGTAAATGCAACAATTAAAATTCCTGGGAAAATTAGCATGTTGGATAAAGTAGATTGTCCCGCTGCTAAGTCAGCAGCATCGCCTGCTAAACCTTTAGCTACAGCCACCACTTTATTATCTCTTATCCAAGCACCAATTACCGGTTGGAACATAGAGGAGGAGAACATTCCAATGCCTCCTAATATAGAAAGTCCTAGTGCGCCAGTTTGAGGAAGGTTTTCAGCAATATAACCAAGCATATTAGGCCAGAAATAACAAATACCTAAAGCATAAAATACTGCAGCTAAATAAAGCATGGACCCTTGCATGGTACTCATCATATATAAGCCAATAACGCCAAACACAGCCGAGCCAAGTAATACACCCACTGTATTTAATTTCTTAATTAATGGTCCAGCAAAATATCTGCCTACCGCCATTAAACCAGTCACCAATGCTAAAATTAACATTGGACTAGCGCCCGCTTTTGCTAAAATGGGTCCAACCCATTGTTGAGGACCAAATTCAGATATTGCAGTTAAAGCCATACATGCGGCCATAAATAAATATAAAGGATTCAACATGGCTTTAAAATTCGCCAATACTGAGTTCTCTCCAATTCTTGGCTTAGGAAAACTTTGACCATAAAACAAAACTGCATAAATAATAGTAGGAATTAAAATAATCCAGATTTGTGCTTGCCAATGCATATTCGCATCTGTCATGAATTTTGAAACCAAGGAGCCCAATACAATTCCACCAGGGAACCACATATGGAAACGATTCAGTTTGCTGTTCATTTGAATGCCAGAATAGGAATCAGCAATCATTGGATTACAAGCAGCTTCAGTACACCCATTACCCAGGCCAATCAATAGGGTTGAGATTAAAAGGGTGTTGTAATCAACAGCATAAATAGTCATTAAAATACCAACAGCATGTGCAACCAATGCTATTTGCATGATTAATTTTGGTCCAATGTAGGAATAAAAAATACCGCCTAAGATCATGGAAATAGGAAATCCAAGAAACCACATGGAATTAATGGTTCCCAATTGTACTGTGTTTAAATTCATTTCGGTACCCAACTGTGTTAAAATTCCAGCTCGGATACTGAATGAAAAAGCAGTCGTGATAAGTGCAAAGCAGCTCGCATAAAACAGGCGATTTGCATTAATAGGTTGACTCATACGTAAA
Organism: Sediminibacterium sp.; assembly: GCA_037132335.1. Lineage (GTDB taxonomy): Bacteria > Bacteroidota > Bacteroidia > Chitinophagales > Chitinophagaceae > Sediminibacterium. The sequence goes on from JBAXPJ010000001.1 coordinate 9,795, forward strand.
ATAGTTTTAGTGATTTAGTTTAAGTACTCTCAAGCTAAATAATCTTCGTCTACTTTCCAAAAAAAGGGAGCTACTTTTTTACCTATGTAACTCCTTTTAATACAATTATTCATAGATTTTCCAGTTAGTTCTCTAAATGTTTTAAAAGAAGAAGGAACTTTTTTACTAGATCAAGTATTCAAGTTAAAGGATTGAAGCAGTTGCTCATAAATAGCTTGCATGTCTTGTTTTCCAAAACCATTTTCCTTAAAAATGGCAGAGTCTGGTAAATCTGTTTTAACGGTATCAGCGAATTTTTGCAAATCGGTTTTAATTATATCAGGTGTTTCAAAAACATCGGCTTGGTTAAGCATAAATACCATTCTAAACACATCGTATTTGTGTTTAACGATGTCCCATTTTTTTACGTTTTGCCCCCGCTCTTTACGTTCTTTATTGTTTAAGTATGCGAAGGCTTTTAAGCAAATAAGTGTGTGCGGTTGAGCAAAATGTACACCGGTCTTGTACTCACTATTTTTTCTTGTATACTGGTAATATTCCTCATTTAATAAAATCGCCGATAAACTTGATAAGCCTTCTTCTACCGGAATAGGTGTAAGGTGTGCGCCTTCATTGGCATCTATAACATCGGGTATTTTACAAAACAATTCAATTTGCTTTGGGAATTCAGGATTTTTTGGTTTAGCAAAACGGTAGAAGTTTCTTTTTTTATCTCCTTTTTGTTGCAGTTCATACTTACCCTCTTTTACAAACTCCCAAAATCTAGCAACAAAGGCTGGCGATAAGGCTTCTATGAGCAGAATTATATCAATATCGTCTGTTGCTCTTGGAGTAAAACCAGCATCTTCAATGATAATATCACAAGCTGTACCGCCAATTATTAAATAACTATCGGGAAAGTCCTTAAAAAATTCACTAAATATATTTAAGCCTATTACCATATATACTTTTCAATTATTTGTTCTAAAGCCATTGCAATACGCTCATCCTGGCTATCCTTGAGGCTTAAATACAACGATAGTGGGTCTACCACCAACATACTATTTGGTAAATCAGCCACCAATGTTAATGGGTTGTACTTCCAAACTTCTAAGGCATAATGGCCTTCGTAGTCATTTTGATTTATCAGTACATTACTTTTCTGCAATCCATATAAATCCGTTTTTTCTATTGCATAATATTGTTGCCTACTTGGATTTAAATTGCTGTATTCTGGCAATGCAGATGCATTGGTTTGTAGCATAAATACATTTAATGGCAACTGATCTACAAATACAGTTTTAAGTACCGGATTTACCAAAAGATTTTGTTGCGCTACTGTTCTCCATATATCAGCTCTTTCTAAGCGAAACTTGATATGTTTTTCTTTATCGCCATGTACATCAACAATGTCATGGTATTTTAAGTTGTCAACGGCATTGGTAATTGCCATTGGTGTATAGCCTAAATGTTGAGCTATTTCTTTAAAAGAATGTTCTTCCAGTTTCCACTTTTCATTTCTATGTATGATATGATAGATTAAAAGAAATTGAGCAGAAGGTAATAACTTATCTTTTTTTTGCACTGCTTTTGGATTGGTATAATTTTCTTTTAGGTCAATTAGCAATTCCGGTATAAAAAGCTGCTTACCAGCAACAATAAAATTGATGCCTTTTTCAATAAGTCTTTTTCTGTTATAGGCAGCGAGATTTTCAATGACCAAGACTACCTTTTTTTCAAAAGCAGTTTTTATTAATTGTAGATTTTTTTCAATTTTCAGAATACTTAATTCTTCATTATTCCTAAGCTCTACCAATAGCAATTCTCTATTTAATAAAACAGTATTATAAAGTTTGTATGCCTCGTTAATAAACATAGGCAGCTTACCCAATCCTTCTTTTTGAATAGGAATAGCAACGGCATTGGTGCCTAAGGTTTCGTTTATGTATTCTACTGTCTGCTTCATATTTTAATCAGTAATAAAGCTATAAATTAACAATAAAGGCATAAGGTTTATTGTGCAATAATAGGTTTATTATATTGAAAATCAAAGTATAATAGCTTTTTTTTGGCTAAACAATTGATTTTCATTTTGTTGTACATACCCTAATTGATTGGTGAGAAGGGTTGTGTTACCAATTTTAAAATCGGGTGTATTGGAATGATGATGTCCGTATATCCAATAATCAATGGATGAGCTTTCAATTATATCAAAAAGTTCTACTGCAAAGGCTTCATTTAATACATCCCCTTTATATTGTATGGGATAATTAAGAAAAGTAGGTACATGATGGGTAACCACTATTGTTTTACTTGCGGTGATTTGTTGAGTCTCCTGAGTAATAAAACTGAGGCAATCGTTGTGTAATTGATTGTACCATTCTGCTGAAAGACGAAATCCATTGTATTTAATAACCTGAAAATCGCTAAGTCCTCGTTCTATATACCATTGGTTAGCAGGACTAATTTTTGACCATAAAGTAGAAAAGATAAGCTTTGTGTCTTGATGTAAAACAGCACTGTTGTTTATCAAGAAAACATTGCTTTTGATTTTTTCAAATAATATACCACTCTTGGCGGCTGCATCAAACTGATAGTATTCGTGGTTTCCTGGTACCCAATAAGTAGTTTCAAAATTATCAGACAGATAACTAAAAAAATCCTTGAACTTATCCATTAAGGCAAAGGGTATAATATCGCCAGCCAACACAAGCACATCTCCATAAGACACTAATGGATTGGCTTTGAAAAACTCCTTGTTTTGTCGGAATTCTAAATGAAGGTCGGATGCATATTGTATTTTCATACATGGTAAATTTAATTAATAATCCTCCAATTAATTTAGATTAAGACAAGGCCGCAGATAATCAAATCTAATTCACGTAAGATTCCAATCCCTAAAACAAAAAACCCCAACATTTCTGTTGAGGTTTGTGGTGTGGGCCGGGATCGAACCGGCGACACAAGGATTTTCAGTCCTTTGCTCTACCGACTGAGCTACCGCACCTTAGCTTTTTTAGTTCCTGAAATTCGGTAGAATGTTAATTTCAACCCTAGCTCCAATCCCTAAAGGGCTGCAAATATAAGGGCATCGAGCAATATTCAGAAATTATCCACAAGTTTTTTAAAAATAAACACCGTGAAGGACTGAATGGTACTTTTTTAAAACTCACAATTCTTTGGCGTCCTTGCAAATGCAATCACGTCTCTAATATTGGTCATTCCTGTAACAAACTGTACCATACGCTCAAAACCCAATCCAAATCCTGCATGCGGTACAGATCCAAAACGACGAGTATCTAAATACCAACTCATTTCTTCTAACGGAATATGCATATCAGTCATTCTTGCTTCTAATTTTTCTAGGCGCTCTTCACGTTGGCTTCCTCCTACAATTTCACCAATACCTGGTGCTAAAATATCCATTGCTGCTACGGTTTCTTTTCCTGGCTCGCATCCATCATTTAGGCGCATGTAAAATGCTTTGATGGCTGCTGGATATCCAGTTACAATTACTGGTTTTTTAAAATGCTTTTCAACCAAATAACGTTCGTGTTCGCTTTGCATATCTATGCCCCAACTTACGTCGTATTTGAACTTTTTCTTTTTATAATGTGGAGAGTCTAATAATATTTGAATGGCTTCGGTATAAGTGATTCTTTCAAATTGATTTTCTACTACAAATTTCAATTTTTCTATCAAGCCCATTTCTGCTCTTTCGTTTTGTGGCTTCTGTTTTTCTTCTTCTGCCAAACGCGCATCTAAGAATTCAAGGTCTTCCATATTATGCGCCATTGCATAACGAATAAGGTATTGAATAAATTCTTCTGCCAAATTCATATTGTCTTCAATATCATGGAATGCCATCTCTGGTTCTATCATCCAGAATTCGGCTAAATGCCTTGCTGTGTTTGAGTTTTCGGCTCTAAACGTAGGACCGAAAGTATAAATTTCACTAAATGCCATGGCACCTAGTTCTCCTTCTAATTGTCCACTTACCGTAAGGTTGGTACTCTTGCCAAAAAAGTCTTCTTTAAAATTAATGCTATTGTCTTCGTTGCGTGGCGTTGCATCAAATGGTAAAGTAGTTACACGAAACATTTCGCCTGCACCTTCTGCATCGCTCGATGTAATTATTGGCGTGTGTAAATAAATAAATCCTTTCTCGTTAAAGAATTGGTGCACCGCAAATGCCAAGGAATGACGCAAGCGAAATACCGATCCAAACGTATTGGTTCTAAAACGTAAATGTGCTATTTCACGCAAAAATTCTAAGCTATGTTTTTTGGGTTGGAGGGGATATTTTTCTGCATCACTATCACCCATCACTTCTAACGTTGTTGCTTTCAATTCTACTTTTTGTCCCTTGCCCAAAGACGGCACTAATTCTCCTATTACTTTCAAAGAAGCGCCCGTAGTAATTCTACGCACAGTTGCATCATCTAATAAGCCAAGTGCTACTACAACTTGTAAATTATTATTTGTACTGCCATCGTTTAAGGCAATGAATTGGTTATTGCGAAAACTACGCACCCATCCCATTACCGTTACTGTTTGCTCGCTTGGCTCCAAGGCCATCAACGCCTTAATTTTTGTTCTTTTGTTAAACATTGCTAATTAATTCTGGTTTCTGTTTGATAAAGACCTTTGGGTGCTTCCACCTAGTGTCTAATTCAATATCTGGCCCAAAGATAACCAAACAAGCCGCAGTTGACTAGTTATTGACTAGTTCTTCGTTAAAAACCTACAAAAAATTCTTTTTTTTCAATTTTCTAGCTTAACATTGCAATGGAAACCGAACTGATTGGGTCTTTACTTAAATCCCCAAACGTTAGTTTATCTTCTTTCCAATCAAAAAATTTCAAAACACCTTTCTGAGTACAAACCCCCTTAGACTGGATTTATTAATCGACAAACTGCTTCTTTTTATTAATTGAATTTATGTACGACATCCTGCAATTGAATGACATGTTGCTACCTGAGTTGCAAGACCTTGCAAACCAGCTTGCTATCCCCGGCTTTAAAAAATTAGACAAAAAAACATTGATTTACAAAATACTTGATGGGCAAGCAGTGCAAGCCAGTGAAGTGAAAGACGAGCCTAAGAAAAAAGGTGCCCGTCCTCGCAAACCCATCACCGTTAAAACATCTACCGCTAATGGTACCGAGGAGGCCGAAGTAATGGAGCCAACTCCTGCTGAAGCAATTGTTCCGGAACCTGTTGTAGAAGCAGCCATTGCGCCTGCGCAACAACGCCCTACCAGACCCGCTGTTCAAAAAAGAGTTCCTTTGCCACGCAAACCGCGTACAGAAGACGCTCCAGCAGAAACTGTTTCAGAAGTGGCACCTGGCGAAGCACAACCTACGGCAGAACAACAAACTTCTTCAGAAACAAGCCCTAACGAAGAACACCAACAAGGCGAAAACGAAACGGCTGTTACCGAAGCGGCTCCGCAACATCGCTACCCACAACAAAGAAAAGAACCTGCATTTAATATTGAATTTGAAGGCGTTATTTTAGGAGAAGGTGTTTTAGAAATGATGCCAGACGGCTATGGTTTCTTACGTTCTTCCGACTATAATTATTTATCATCTCCAGATGATGTGTATGTGTCTCCTTCTCAAATAAAATTATTTGGATTAAAAACAGGCGACACTGTTCATGGAGCAGTTCGTCCTCCAAAAGAAGGCGAAAAATATTTTGCTTTATTAAAGGTGGATAATATCAATGGCAAGCGCCCCGACGAAGTTCGTGACCGCGTTCCGTTCGATTATTTAACGCCTTTATTTCCTTTCGAAAAATTAAACCTGTTTACTACTTCTAATAATTACAGCACACGTATCATGGATATTTTTACGCCGATCGGTAAAGGTCAGCGTGGATTAATTGTGGCACAACCTAAAGTGGGTAAAACCATGTTGTTGAAAGAAGTAGCCAACGCTATTGCAGCCAATCACCCAGAAGTTTATTTGATGGTGGTATTGATTGACGAGCGCCCAGAAGAGGTTACCGATATGGAGCGCAGTGTTAGGGCAGAAGTTATTGCTTCAACATTCGATGAGCCTGCAGAAAAGCACGTGAAGGTTTCTGCTATTGCTTTACAAAAAGCAAAACGCTTAGTTGAGTGCGGACACGATGTAGTTATTTTATTAGATTCTATTACACGTTTAGCGCGTGCACACAATACGGTTGCACCAAGTTCTGGTAAAGTTTTATCGGGTGGTGTGGAAGCAAATGCGTTGTTAAAACCAAAACAGTTTTTTGGTGCTGCACGTAAAATTGAAAACGGTGGATCCTTAACTATTTTAGCAACCGCTTTAATTGAAACAGGTAGTAAAATGGATGAGGTAATTTTTGAAGAGTTCAAGGGTACTGGTAATATGGAATTACAACTCGACAGAAAATTAGCCAACAAAAGAATTTATCCTGCCATTGATTTGGTTAGTTCATCAACACGTCGCGACGATTTATTACTCGACAAAGAAGTGTTGGGCCGCATGAATATTTTGCGTTTGTTCTTAAACGATATGAACCCAGAAGAAGCGATGAACGAATTACTAAAACGTATGCGCGGAACAAAAAGCAACGAAGAATTTTTAATGAGTATGAATCGATAATTGATTTTATACTTTCAATAAAACAAAGAAGCGGTTCAAAATTTTGAACCGCTTCTTTGTTTTGGGCTACTGAAAGAATGTTTGGATATGTAAGAATACGTTACTCAACAGCTCTTAATCATTTAAATAAATTAGTAGCGCTTGAACCGTCTTTGTTATTTATTTTAATGAATAAATAAAATAAAGACTTCGCGCGCAACATCTAAAAGAAAATATATTTAATGTTTTCTTTTATCCTATTTGGTGTATTAAAACATTCGATTTTTTACCCGCTTTTATTGCAACAAATAAGTATCGAATAATTTTAAAATGCGTTTGTATTCATCCGTCCAACTACTTGGCTCTACAAATCCATGATCTTCTACAGGATAAACCGCCAGCTCCCAATTGTCTTTTCCTAATTCAATTAATCGTTGAGACAATCTTACGGCATCCTGAAAATTTACATTCACGTCTACCATGCCATGACAAATTAATAAATGATTTTTTAAACCTGCGGCAAAATTAATAGGCGATGATTTTGCATAAGCAATACTATCGTTTACTGGTTCGTTTAAAATATTAGATGTATAACCATGGTTGTAATGCGCCCAATCGGTAACCGGCCTTAATGCAGCGCCAGCCTTGAATACATTCGGTTGTGTAAACAAGGCCATCAAGGTCATAAAGCCGCCATAACTTCCGCCATACAAACCAATTTTGTTCGAATCAATTCCCATATTTTTTACCAAATATTTTGCGGCATCTACTTCGTCGTCTAAATCTTTTCCGCCCATGAATCGATAAATACCCGTGCGCCAGTCTCTGCCATATCCACTACTTGCGCGGTAGTCAATATCAATTACGGTGTATCCTTTATCGGCCAATAAATTATTAAACATTTGTTCTCTAAAATAACTACTCCACCAATAGTGTACGTTTTGTAAATAACCTGCACCGTGTACAAATATTACTGCTGCTTTATTTTTTGTGCCTGGTTTTGGTTCATAAATTCTGGTATAAATATTTTGACCATCGCGCGCAACAATGGTTTTTATTTTGGTGTCTCTCCAAGCATATTTTTTAAATTCTTCGCTAGCTGCTTTATCGGTAATTTGTTTTGGTTTTTTTCCGGGTTCGTTTTCTTGAATAAATAATTCCCAGGGTTTATTAATATACGAATACCTAAATGCAATCCATTTTTCATCGGGCGATAAACTTATTTCGTAACCACCTAATTGATTGGTTATTTTTTCTTTTTGTGTACCGTCTGTTTTTATGCGATACCAATTTTGTTGACCAGGATGCGATTCGTTCGATAATAAATAAAAATATTTTTTATTGCTACTTAATACCAAATTTTGAACTTCATATTTTCCTTGCGTTAATGCTTTTTTTGTTGCAGTACGCAAATTATAAACATACAAATGCGAGTAACCACTTGCTTCACTTTGATAATAAATACAACTATCATTTACCCAACCAATATTAGCGCCATACCCACCGCCACCTACACCGGGTCCACCAATCCAAGCTTCGTCTCTTTGTCTATCTAATAAAGCAAGCTTTCCTGTTGCTAGATCTACTTGCATGATCCATCGGTCTTTATTGTCTTGCGAACGAATATCTACTACGGCAGCAGTGCCCGCATCATTCCAATAAGGTCCTACAATAATTAAACTTCTAGGCATTGGTTTTTTGCCTGCATATTTTTGCGGATAGTCTTTTACATAATCTGGTTGATCTGTAATTCCTGGTATTGAATCGGTAATAATAGGATAAACTTTTTCTTTTTTTCTATCGTATAAATAGCTTTCGTATTTTCCTAAAGCATTACCCACTTTTGTGCGTCCGGGTAAGTCTGTGGTATAACCTGTTTCGGCTAAATAATCTGGAACAATGGTATTTTTAGAAGGAGCGGGCGCTTGATACAAACGATAACTAATATAACGTCCGTCGGGACTGATCAATAAATTTTGTAAATTTTTATCGGCGATATTAATGGTTTTTAACGTGTCGGTTTCTTTGTTGTTTTTTAAAAACGCATCTCTTAATTCTTTTTTATTTTTTCTATCGCGCAACACTTCGGAGAGTTGTAATTGGTTCTGTTGCAACCATTGGTCTTGTCCACCAACAGACTGGCCTTGTCTTGCTCCTGCATCTTGTCGGGGGCCCATTCCGCTACCTCTGCCGCCACCCATAAAGCTTGCAACCGCTGGCGCCGATTCTGTTCCCTTAATGATATTAGTTATTTGCTCAGTTGTTCCTGTTTGAATATTCCAAGCGTATAAGTTTTGGCTTCTGGCATACACCAACCAATTATCATTATTTACAAACCGAGGATTGCTTTCATAGTCTTCTGTTTGAGTAATACGCGTGGTTTTATTTAATGTCAAATCCAATAAAAACAAATCGCCGCGATACACATAGGCCATTAAGCTGTGGCTATTATTATAAGTACCGCTAGAAACTGCCGATGATTTTTGTGTGGCTAAATAATTGGCCTTGTCAATTTGGCCACCATTCAATGAAAACTGGTACGAAGAATCTGCTGCAGCGCCCGTTGGGTTCCAATTAAAATACACCGATTTACTATCTGCACTCCAAAAAACCCCAGACGGAGAGGAGCCCATCCACTTTGGATCTTGCATGATTTTTTCAACCGTTAATTGTGCTTGGGCAATTCCACTAAATATAATGGCAAAGAAAAGAATGGATAAACGCATAAAATAAGTTTGTATCCTAAAACTATTCAATGCTGTTTATACTATTAAAAATAATTGATGAAATTTTATAGATTATTTGTTTATAATATGTATATAACTATAAACCAATTCTTTCTATTTGTAATACCCGGTTCTTTCTATTTCTTCTTGAACTTTTTCGGGCAATAAATAGCGTACAGACCTGCCTTCTTTAATGGCCTGGCGAATTTCGGTGGCAGATATTTCTAGTAGTGGCGCTTTTAATAATTGCAGTTTTGCGCCATAGTCGTTCACTATTTTAAAGCCTGGTCGTTCATAAATAATAAAAGAATAGTCTTTAACCAGGGCTTCAAAATTTTTCCAGCGGGGTAGGTTTTGAAAGCTATCACTTCCCATTATAATAGAAAACTGGTGCTGCGGATATTTTTCGGTGAGATAGGTTAAAGTATCAATGGTATAAGAAGGGCGCGGTAGTTTGAACTCAAAATCTACGGCTTTTAATTGCGTGTTTCCTTCTACACCCAACTGAACAAGGTGCAGCCGATGGTACTCATTAAGCAATACACCAGAGGGTTTCAGCGGATTTTGAGGAGACACTACAAACCAAACTTGTTGAATATCAGTATGATTTACCACATGGTTCCCTATAATTAGGTGTCCAATATGTACAGGATTAAACGAGCCAAAATAGAGTCCAATATTCATTGTAAGAATTGATTGGTGGTTAATGGGGCAGTTCTTTTACAAAAATACTGTGTGCTTCGCTGATGCGTAAACTTAAATGATACCCAGCCACAGAGATTGAAATAGGATCACCCATTGGGGCTTTTTGTTCTACTTTAATAATTTCACCTGGCACACAACCCATTTCCATTAGCTTAATAAAGATCTCATCTTTTTCAAAAGACACGATCTCTGCTTTCTGACCTGAGGCTAATTCCGACAATCTTTTCATTTATTGTTAGTTCACTGGTATATTTTGCAAAGGTAATGAGCATCGCATGCAAATAGTTACGAATTTTGGAGTAAGCAACACAACTATGGCAAATACCCAATTTACTTCCGCCGACCGACCCTTTCGGTTTACCAATAAAACCCTACTCAAAAACTTTGTGGATGGAATTTTTGTAAAAGAGAGGCTGGGCCTAGAAAGGTTAGTGTATGTTTTTTGCTCCGATGCATTTTTACTAAACATCAATAATACCTTTTTACAACACGATTACTATACAGACATTATCAGTTTTAACCTTTCTGAGCAGCCAAAACAGCTAATTGGGGAGATTTACATTAGTATTGATCGGGTAAAAGACAACGCCGTTCAACTAAAAACCAGTTATTCCAACGAAATGCTTCGGGTAATTTTTCATGGCGCCCTCCATTTATGTGGTTATAAAGACAAAACCAAGGCAGATATTGCCATGATGCGCAGTAAAGAAGATTATTATTTAGCGCGATACCTTAAAGCCATTAAGGGTTAATGTTCCACGTGGAACATCCCAACTTCCTAGCACACCCCAAAAACAACCAAAGTAGACGACCTTCCAAAACAAGTTCAACCTAATGTTCCACGTGGAACACCATATTTATCAAAAACCAAAAGGCGGATAGGGGTTTTCATAACAATCTTTGGTTAAGCCTGTTTATCGGTTGCCTTGTATGTATGTTTAGTTCTTTTTGAGGGCGGGCACTTCAGTGGAAAATCTTTAAAAGGAATAATAGGCGGTTATTAGTAATTGGGTGTTGTAAAATAGGGATGATATTAATGTTCCACGTGGAACACTTCAATATTCAAACACAGCCCATCCAAGCAAAGGAGCATTTCGCCCGAAACGGGTTTAACTAAATGTTCCACGTGGAACACCGTTTTTATACTAAACCATAGGGTAAAATCGTTCTTAATAGCCTTGAATATTTAAAAACAGGTAATTCATCTCGTAAGTATCTTTGCTTTATGTTTCCAAATTATGATGTGATAGTAGTAGGTGCCGGACACGCCGGTTGTGAAGCAGCAGCTGCTGCCGCAAACCTCGGTAGTAAGGTTTTGTTGGTGACCATGAATATGCAAACCATTGCTCAAATGAGTTGTAATCCTGCCATGGGTGGAATTGCCAAAGGTCAAATAGTTAGAGAGATTGATGCCTTGGGTGGATATAGCGGAATTGTTACCGACCTAAGTACCATTCAATTTAGGATGTTAAATAGGAGTAAGGGTCCGGCCATGTGGAGTCCGAGGGCACAAAGCGACAGAATGTTATTTGCTGCTAAGTGGCGCGAGATGCTAGAACAGACCCCAAACGTAGATTTCTATCAAGACATGGTGCAGTCTATATTAATTAAAGACAACAAAGCCTGTGGTGTGGTAACTGGAATGGGGCACGAAATTCATTCTAAAGCGGTGGTAGTTACTAGTGGAACATTCTTAAATGGTGTAATTCATATTGGTGAGAAAAGATTTGGCGGTGGGCGAGTAGCAGAAAAAGCGGCTACTGGGATTACCGAACAATTGGTGGCACTAGGTTTTGAGAGTGATCGATTAAAAACAGGAACACCCCCTAGGGTTGATGGTCGTAGCCTTGACTATAGTAAAATGGAAGAGCAAAAAGGCGACGAAGAGATTGTTGGCTTTTCTTATTTAGACGTTGATCGAGTTAAGCCAAACAACCAGCGTAGTTGCTTTATTACTTATACAAATACAGAAGTTCACGATATTTTAAAAACAGGTTTCGACAGAAGCCCCATGTACCAGGGCAGAATTGAGGGCGTTGGTCCGAGGTATTGCCCAAGTATTGAAGACAAAATCAATCGCTTTGCCGATAGAGACCGACACCAAATATTTGTAGAGCCCGAGGGCTGGAATACAGTAGAAATTTATGTGAATGGCTTCTCAACCTCTTTACCAGAAGAGGTTCAGCATCAAGCACTTAGATTGATTCCGGGCTTTGAAAACTGTAGGATATTTAGACCCGGTTACGCTATTGAATACGATTATTTTCCACCAACACAATTACAGTATTCCTTAGAAACAAAGGGATTACCGAACTTGTTTTTTGCCGGACAAATTAACGGAACAACCGGTTACGAAGAAGCAGCCTGTCAAGGATTAATGGCAGGAATTAATGCGCACCAGAAAACAAGAAATCTTGAGCCCTTTGTATTAAAAAGAAGCGAAGCATATATTGGTGTTTTAATTGACGACTTAATTAGCAAAGGAACCGACGAACCTTATAGAATGTTTACGAGCCGCGCAGAGTTTAGAACCCTGCTTCGTCAAGACAATGCCGACATTCGATTAACCGAAAGAAGTTTCAATCTTGGACTTGCTTCTGCCGAAAGAATGCAAAAGGTTTCGGAGAAAATAAAACAAGTAAAATCAGTAAAAGATATATTATTAGAATTTAGTATATGTCCTGAGGATATCAACCATTATTTTACAAAAGTTGGTTCTGCAATTATTACAGAAAAACAAAAAGCCGCAAGACTTTTATTACGACCAAATATTTCGTTGGCAGAAATGAAAAATGAAATTCCTGCATTACAAGAAGCACTAAGCAATGCAACTAACGATGACATTGAACAAGCAGAAATTCAAATAAAATACGAGCGATATATTGAAAAAGAAAACGAACTCGTTAGCAAGATGAGTTTGATGGAAAACTTAATTATTCCTGATAATTTTAATTACGATAATATATCAGCGGTGTCTAACGAAGCGAGGCAAAAATTCAAAAAAATTAAACCAAAAACACTAGGACAAGCAAGTAGAATAAGTGGGGTGAATCCTAGTGATGTTCAAATATTAATGGTATACATGGGTAGATAATTCAAAAAATATTTTTATATTCATATCTTAAATTTATAAAACGATCATCATATGTTCATCTCAATCCCACAACAAAAAATGCGCACTTTATTTGCTATTTGCTTAATAACATTTTTAGTAACATTTAGTGCTTGTAAAAATGAGTCACAAAAAAACAGTGTTGCCTCTAACTATTATGCAGCAGTGGATTCAGGCGTTCAGGTTGCGGGTATCAAACTAATTGACATCAACACACCTGTTGGAAAATTTAAAGTTTGGACAAAAAGAATTGGAAATAATCCTACCGTAAAAGTTTTGTTATTACACGGCGGTCCAGCAATGACGCACGAGTATATGGAATGTTTTGAAAGTTTTTTTCCTGCAGTAGGATTTGAAATGTATGAGTACGATCAACTAGGTTCTTATTATAGCGACCAACCAAAAGATAGCAGCTTATGGACCACAGCAAGATTTGTTGAAGAAGTAGAACAAGTGAGGGTTGCGCTGAAATTAAATAAAGATAATTTTTACTTATTAGGAAATTCATGGGGTGGGATTTTAGCCATGGAATATGCCTTGAAATACCAACAAAACTTAAAAGGATTAATTGTTTGTAATATGATGGCTAGTATTCCAGATTATGCAAAATACAATGCTGTTTTAAGAAAAGAAATGCGTCCATCTCTTGTTGATTCATTACAGAAATATGAAGATAAAAACCAATTTAGTGATCCTGTTTATCAGCAATTGGTTTTATCGGAATATTACACAAAACACCTTTGTCGTTTACCAGAATTTCCAGATCCTGTTAATAGAAGTTTCAAACACGTAAACGAAGAAATATATGTGATGATGCAAGGTCCTAGTGAATTTAAAGTGGGTGGTCGTTTGTTGCCTTGGGATATTAAAAAAGACTTACCTAAAATATCAGTTCCTACACTTACTGTTGGTGCCAAATTCGATACCATGGATCCAGAACACATGAAATGGATGAGTACACAAGTACAACATGGCTCATATTTATATTGTCCGAACGGAAGTCATTTAGCTATGTGGGACGACCAACAGGTTTTCATGAATGGCGTCATTGCATTTATTAATGGCGTAGAAAAAGCATCAAACAAATAAATAACATTTAACCGCTCATCCATTTTTAAAACAAAATATTTTTAAGGAGTTCAATTAATAAGTAGATTTAAGTTCTGAGAAATAAATCTATCTTATGCGTAAAATTAAATTCCTTGTATTAGGGCTATTATTGTCGTCCCTAATTCAAGCCCAAGAATCATTTCCGGTAAACGGTGTGGCCGATAAAAGAAACGGCTGCTATGCTTTTACCAATGCCAAAATTGTAAAAGATGCTCAAAACACTATTACAAACGGCGTACTAATAATTAAAGAAGGAAAAATAATTGCCGTTGGAGAATCCGGAACAGCTATACCAAAAGAGGCTGTGGTAATTGATTGTAATGGAAAATATATTTATCCTTCCTTTATTGATATTTATAGTGATTACGGTGTTGCTGCTCCAACCAGAGAGCGTGGCGGATTTAACTTTAATGCACCTGCACAATTAACATCAAACAACAAAGGTGCTTATGGTTGGAACCAAGCCATTCACCCAGAAACCGATGCAGCCAAATTGTTTAATGCCGAAGAGGGTAAAGCGAAAAGTCTACGCGATATTGGTTTTGGAACCGTACTAACGCATTTAAAAGATGGCATCGCGCGCGGAACCGGAGTAGTTGTTACACTTGCTAACGAAAAAGAGAATCTGGTAGTTGTAAAAGAAAAAGCTTCTGCGCACTATTCTTTTAGCAAAGGAACTTCTTCTCAATCTTATCCAAGTAGCGCCATGGGTAGCATTGCATTGTTGCGTCAAAATTATTTAGATGCAAAATGGTATGAGAACAAACCAAGCAAAGAGGGCCTGAACCTTTCACTACAAGCTTGGAACACTAATCAAACCCTTCCGCAAATTTTTGAAGCCGACGATAAATGGTCTGACCTAAGAGCCGATCGTATTGGTAAAGAATTTGGTGTAAAGTATATTATTAAAGGTGGTGGCAACGAATACCAACGCGTGAAAGAAATTGCGGCAACCAAAGCCACTTATATTATTGGATTAAATTTTCCGCAAGCAATGGACGTAGAAGATCCTAGTGATGCTCGTGCTGTTTCTTTAGCAGATATGAAACACTGGGAACTTGCTCCAACAAATGCTGGCGCAATGGAAAAAGCAGGTATTCCTTTTTGTTTAACTACCGCTGATTCTAAAGCCCTAAACACGTTTATGACGAATTTGAGAAAAGCCATAGAAATGGGCTTGTCTGAAACGCGAGCATTAGAAGCACTAACCAAAACACCTGCAACTGTTTTAGGAATTTACGATGCTGTTGGAAGTATTGAAACCGGAAAGCGTGCCAACTTTATAATCAGCTCGGGTCCTATCTTTTCAGAAAAAACAACTTTATTACAAAACTGGGTAGATGGTAATAAATATGGAATTAAAGAAGATGCTTGGATTGATGTAAAGGGAAATTATACATTGTCTATTCATACAGCAAACGGCCCTATCAAATACACCTTGGATGTTAAAAATACTAGCACCGCAAATGTTATTAGTAAAGACACACTAACCGGTAAATTTAGTTTTGATGGAAAAATGGTGAAGCTTACCTTTTCACCAGTTGCACCAAGAAAAGCTCCAGCAAGGGCTGCTTCAACAAACGAAACGCCAAGCCCTGAACGTGGCGCAGGTGGTAGAGGAGCTGGTGGATTTGGTGGTGGCGCTAGTGCCGCAACACAATATCGCCTTAGTGGTGTAGCCAACGGAAACAGTTGGAGCGGAACCGGAGAAGATACTGCCGGACACGCTATTACATGGTCTGCAGTCTATGACTCAACACAGGCGCTTGTTTCTTCAGACTCTAGTAGAAAAAGACCTTCTTTTCCTCAGCGTTTAGCAAAAGTTACCTATCCGTTTGATGGATATGGATGGGAAGTACAACCAACAGCAGAAAACCTATTAATTAAAAACGCCACCGTTTGGACTAGTGAAAAAGAAGGAAAACTATTAAATACCGATGTATTAATTAAAGACGGTAAAATTGCCAAAGTTGGTAAAAACCTATCCGATGCAAGTGCACGTGTTATTGACGGAACGGGCAAACACGTAACTGCAGGAATTATTGACGAGCATTCACATATAGCGGCGTCTTCTATTAACGAAGGTGCACAATCGGTAACTTCTGAAGTAAGAATTGGAGATAATTTAAATCCTGAAGACGTTAATATTTATCGCCAACTAAGTGGTGGTGTAACTAGCTCTCATATTTTACACGGCTCTGCAAATACCATTGGCGGACAAACCCAATTAATCAAATTACGTTGGGGTGCTAATGACGATGATTTGAAATTTAAAGGCGCTGATCCATTTATAAAATTTGCACTAGGCGAAAATGTTAAACGTACAACCTCTCCATCAAATAACAGATTCCCAGATACAAGAATGGGCGTTGCAGAAGTATTGAACGATGGATTTGCGCGTGCTAAAGATTACGAAGCGGCTTTGAAAATTGATCCTAAAACCAGAAGAGATTTAGAGCTCGATGCACTAGTAGAAATTTTAAATAAAAAACGTTTTATTACTTGTCACTCTTATGTGCAAAGTGAAATTACTGCAGCAATGCGCGTTGGTGATAAATACGGATTTGTGTTTAACACCTTCACACATATTTTAGAAGGGTATAAAGTAGCCGATAAAATGAAAGCACACGGATCTAGTGCTTCAACTTTTTCTGATTGGTATTATTACAAAGTTGAAGTAACAGATGCTATTGCGTACAATGCTGCTATCATGCAAAAAGTTGGATTGAATGTTTGTATTAATTCTGATGATGCAGAAATGGCGCGCCGATTAAATCAAGAAGCTGGAAAGGTTGTAAGATACGGTGGCGTAAGTGAAGAAGAAGCATTGAAAATGGTCACCATCAATCCTGCAAAGGCATTACACGTTGCCGATAAAGTAGGAAGCATTAAAGCTGGTAAAGATGCCGACATTGTAATATGGAGCGATAATCCATTAAGCATTTATGCAAAATCAGAAAAAACAATTGTAGATGGTATTGTTTATTTTGATCGCGAAAAAGATTTATTACAACGTAAAAATATACAAGCAGAACGTTTTCGTTTAACACAAAAAATGATTGGTGAAAAAAGAGGCGGTGGTAGTGTACGTCCGGCAGAACCAAGCTGGCAAACAATTCTAAGCTGTGGAGATCACGAACACAAAGATGGAATGTTTACTATTGATGTACAAGAAGAATCAACAAATAAAAACTAAGACCATGAAAAAATTATTTATAACAATATCTGCTGTGTTTTTATTCTTTTCAATTACACAAGCACAAGAATCCGTTTATCCAGCCAAAGCATATAAAGGAAAATTATACATTACCAACGGAACCATTCACGTGGGCAACGGAACGGTTTTAGAAAACCAAACCATTGAAGTGAGTAATGGAAAAATTACTGCTATTGGCGCAAACGTTGTTGTACCTACAACAGACCCTACACATGTTTTTGATGCAAAAGGAAAACAAATTTATCCTGGTTTAATTTTACCTTCTACCGACTTAGGATTAAAAGAAATTTCTAATGGTGTTCGCGGTAGCAATGATGTGCAAGAGCTTGGTGACATTAATACCAATGTTCGTTCTATTACTGCTTACAATACCGACTCAAGAGTAATTAATGTTTTAAAGGGTAATGGCATTTTATTGGCAAGTATTACTCCCGAAGGTGGTACCATTAGTGGCACATCTAGTGTGGTACAACTTGATGCCTGGAATTGGGAAGATGCTGCTTATAAAATGGATGCTGGTATTCATTTAAACATGCCAAGCTTTATTGTTCGCATGGGCAGAAGAGGTGGCGGCGGTTTTGGACGAGGTGGTTTTGGTGGCGGAGAAGCGCCTGATCCTACAAAAATTGCTTTAGATAAAACTGAAGAAATTAAAAGCTTTTTCAGACAAGCTAAAGCCTATTCACAAGAAAGCGCTCACACCAACACCAATTTAAAATTAGCGGCTGCAAAAGGTTTGTTTGATAAAAAACAAAAACTATTTGTACACGCCGATCAAGTAAAACAAATGTTGGTGGCCATTGATTTTGTAAAAGAGTTTGGGTTTGATGTGGTAATTGTTGGTGGTAGCGAAAGCTATCAAATTGCTGATTTATTAAAGGCTTCAAATATTGCGGTGATACTTGGCGAACAACATGCTTTACCAGCAACAGAAGATGATGACATTGATCAACCATTTAAAACGCCTGCAGCTTTACAAAAAGCAGGCGTGTTATTTGCACTAAACGATGCATCAGACAACACGCGTTATCGCAACCTATCTTATAACGCTGGGACCGCAGCAACCTATGGATTAACTAAAGAAGAAGCGCTTTCTGCCATCACTTTAAATCCAGCAAAAATTCTTGGTATTGAAGACAGGACAGGCACAATAGAAATTGGAAAAGACGCAAATATTGTGGTTGCCGATGGCGATATATTAGATATGAAATCAAGTACGGTTGTAATGGCGTTTATTCAAGGCCGAAAAGTTAGCCTCGAAAACAAGCAAACACAATTGTATGATAGATATCAAACAAAATATGGCATTAAATAAATTGAATCAATCATAATTATTATACCAAATTTTAAAACCCTACAATTTGTGGGGTTTTTTTATTTGGGTAACTAAATTATCTACCTTAGCGGCATGGCCAAAAAACTTTACTTACTCGATGCATTTGCCTTAATCTATCGTGCCTATTATGCATTGATTAGAAATCCTAGAATTACTTCTAAAGGATATAATACCAATGCACAGTTTGGTTTTACCAGCACCCTGTTTGATTTAATTAACAAAGAAAAGCCAACACATATAGCCGTATGTTTTGATACACATGCGCTCACAGAAAGACATACTGATTTTGCCGACTATAAAGCCAACCGACAAGAAACACCCGAAGACCTTTTAGCCTCGGTTCCAGATATCAAAAGAATTATCCGTGGTTTTAATATTCCGGTAGTTGAATTAGATGGTTATGAGGCCGATGATGTAATTGGTACTATTGCTTGGCAAGCTGCCGATTTGGGTTACGAAGTTTACATGGTTACGCCAGATAAAGATTATGGCCAACTGCTAATTCATCCGCATGTATATATTTACAAGCCGCCTTTTATGGGCAACCCCCACGAAATTTTAACGGCCGAAAAAATTTGTGCCAAATGGGATATTCAGCGCGTACAACAAGTGGTAGACATGTTGGGCATGATGGGCGATGCTGTTGATAATATTCCAGGCATTCCGGGTGTTGGTGAAAAAACTGCCGCTAAATTGCTGAAAGAATATGACACACTAGAAAACGTGTTGGCACACGCCGACGAAATAAAAGGTGCCATTGGCGAAAAAGTACGCAACGGTAAAGACCTTGCGATTATGAGTAAAAAACTCGCTACTATTATTACCAATGTGCCGCTAGAATTTCACGAAGAAAATTATCGTTTAAAAGAATGGAACAACGAAGAGTTGGTTACCGTGTTTTCGGAACTTGAATTTAAAACACTAGGTAAAAGAATTTTGGGCGATGCGTTCAACGCTTTTCAAACAGCACCAACACAACAAGGCCAAATGGATTTATTTGGAAACGCTGTTGCAAGTACAGAAAACAAACTAACAAATAACGAATTAAAATCTGCGCTTTCTGAAGATGCTGGCAACACCGGTTTATCGGCCGATAAAAATATTCACAACACCGAACACGATTACCAATTAATAGAGGGTGAAGAAAATATTACTGCTCTAGTAAATATTTTAATGCAACAATCTGAAATTTGTTTCGATACAGAAACAACCGATATTGATGCAAACGAAGCGAGTTTGGTTGGATTAAGTTTTTCTTATGAACCAACAAAAGCATTTTATATTCCTTGCCCCGCAGATATAAATGCAACAAAAAATATTTTAAATTTATTCAAACCTCTTTTTGAAAAAACAAGTGTAACCTGGGTTGGACAAAACATAAAATACGATTTGCTTGTTTTAAAATGGTATGGCATTGAACCAAAAGGAAATTTATTCGACACCATGTTGGCACATTATTTAATTGAGCCAGAAGGTAGGCGTAGCATGGATTTGCTAAGTGCGCAATTTTTAGGATACGAACCAGTACATATTGCAGAGTTAATTGGCAAGAAAGGAAAGAACCAAGGAAACATGCGCGATGTTGATACAGAAAAAGCAAAAGAGTATGCAGCAGAAGATGCTGATATTACCTTGCAATTAAAAAATGTTTTTGTTCCCCTGTTAACAGAAAAAACGGTTGAAAGGGTTTTTAACGAAGTAGAAAATCCACTAGTTCGTGTGTTAACAGATATGGAATTTGAAGGTGTTGCAATTGATGTAGATTTTTTAAATGCTTATAGCAAAGAATTAGAAAAAGACGCGAAAGTTTTTGAAGAATCTGTATATGCGCAAGCGGGTGTTCGTTTTAATTTGGCTTCTCCAAAACAATTGGGTGAAGTATTGTTTGATAAATTAAAAATTGATCCGAAAGCAAAAAAAACAAAAACCGGTCAATACGCAACAGGCGAAGATGTTATTCAAAAATTAGCGCACAACAATCCAATTGTTGCAGATATTTTAGGGTTTAGAGAACTGACAAAATTAAAAAGCACCTATGTTGATGCTTTGCCTAATTTAATTAATAGTAAAACCGGAAGGGTGCACACTTCTTATGCGCAAGCCGTTGCGGTAACAGGAAGACTAAGTAGTAATAATCCTAACCTACAAAATATTCCTATAAGAAGCGATCGCGGAAAAGAAATTAGAAAAGCATTTATTCCTAGAGACAACAAACATGTTTTAGTAAGTGCCGATTATTCTCAAATAGAATTGCGTATTGTTGCGGCTATTAGTGGTGATGCAAATATGTGTGAGGCATTTAAATTGGGTAAAGATATTCACAATGCAACAGCGGCAAAAGTGTATGGAATTGAAGAGGCCGATGTAACAAAAGAAATGCGCTATAAAGCCAAGAGTGTCAACTTTGGAATCATTTATGGACAGGGTGCTTTTGGTTTAGCAGAAAACCTAGGTATTTCAAGAACAGAGGCTAAAGAAATAATAGACAATTATAAAAAAGAGTTTAGTGGTATTAACGAATACATGGAAACCACCATACAATTTGCCAAAGACAATGGATATGTAGAAACCCTAATGGGTAGAAAGCGTTGGTTAAAAGATATTAATTCTCAAAACTTTACCGTACGTGGATTTGCAGAAAGAAATGCCGTTAACTCTCCTATTCAAGGAACTGCGGCAGACATGATTAAGCTGGCCATGATTCGGATACACCTTGCTATGAAAGGGGCCAATCTTCAATCAAAAATGATTTTACAAGTACACGATGAATTGATTTTTGATGCTTTGCCCGAAGAGTTAGATATTTTAAAGCCACTGATTTTAAACAATATGAAGGCCGCACTACCGCTACCAAATGGTGTTCCGGTTGAAGCAGAATTGGGTGTTGGACCAAATTGGTTGCTAGCTCACTAAACATACTTATTAATATGTCGCCCAACGAAAATACAATTCATCAATTCTTTCAAGCGCTAGAAAATCGCGATTATAAAACACTGCTTTCTTGTTATAGCAACAACGCGGTGTACAACAATCCGGTGATGGGATTATTGGATATAGATACCACAAACACTATGTGGCAAATTTTGTGTACACATTTTCCAAGCTTAAAAACAACCTATAGTAATATTCAAGAGTTAGACGAAGAATATGCCACTTGTTTATGGGAAGAAGAATATCTTTATAATGAAAATTTAATATGTATAAAAAAGAAGGCTTATTTTCGGTTTGAAAATGGCTTAATTATTGAACACACCGATGGTTTTAATTTTTATGATTGGTGTAAACGAAGAAATGGGGTTATTGGATGGTTATTTGGTTGGTCGAATTTTATGCAAAAACGCATACAAAAAAAAGAACGAAACAAATTAATAGCATACATAAATACAAATAAATAAAGATGGGCTTCAATTGGCAAGTTTTCTTCACTGCTTTTTACCGAATTGGAACACGATATTATATAATTGCTGGTTTGCTTTTTCTTGTTTTTTATATCTTGAAAAAGAAAAAATGGCATTATAAAAAAATTCAATTGCGTGATGCAAAAACAATTGATTTTTTAAGAGAAATAATCTACTCAACAAGTACTATTTTAATTTTTTCTTTATTTATTTATATTCTATATCTTCCTAGTGTTGCGCCACACACAACGAGGTACCTAAATATTTCTGACCGTGGGTGGTTATATTATTTTGCTGTATTTCCGTTGCTGTTTCTTGTTCATGATACTTATTTTTATTGGTTTCACCGTTTAATGCACCACCCGCGTTTATTTAAACATATTCACCTGGTTCACCACCAATCAACCAACCCTTCTCCTTGGGCCGCGTATGCCTTTCACCCGCTAGAGGCTATCATAGAACAGGGTATAATTTTCTTGTTTTATTTTACAATTCCCATACACATCACACACCTTATTTTTTTCTTTTTATTTTCTATTATTTACAATGCATACGGACACCTTGGCTACGAATTATATAGCAGTAAGTTTAGTAAATCAAAAATTGGTAGATGGATAAACACATCGGTTAACCACAACCAACACCACCAATATTTTAAAGGAAACTATGGTTTGTATTTATTGTTCTGGGATAGAATGATGGGAACCATTCGAGAAGACTATGACCAGCAATTTGAAGAAGTAACGAATAGAAAAAACTAATCGGCCGTTTTTACGGGATTGGGTTTTTTATAAATAGGAACAGTGCTGCAAGGTTCTCCGTACATAATGCTTTTTACAAAAGGCCTTAATTGATTAGTAATTTCTACGTATGCTGTTTCTGGAATTGACACGTCTCCACATCCTTTTACTACTACACGTTTATCGGTGTATTCTGCCGCATTAAAACTTTGTAGGTTTTTTAATATAAGCGCATTAATTAATTTTGATTCGTCTCCAAAAACAATTTCTGCAGCAACGGGTTGCAAATAACTTGCAATTAACATATACGCCCACATAGGAATGATGGCATCAACAGAACAAGTGATGGCAACGTTTGCGTCTTGGTAAATACTCCAATCGGTGGTTTGCAAAGCGGCGCGAAAATCTTTCTCTTTTAAAATCAATTCCATAAAAAGATATCCCTTTAAATCAAACACCTTAATATTTCCTTTGGGATAAAAATCTTCAAGATTCAAAGTTATTAAGCCACTTTCTGCTACCTTATTTACAAATTCTTCTGTTGCCATGGTTAACGCTTTACAATTACAAAATTACAAGATTGTAGTTACACCGCGGTGTTGATATTGGGAAAACAAAAAAGGCTGTTTCAAACGAATGAAACAGCCTTTTTAAAAATAGTATATCTACTAATAGAACTTAGAACGGTTGTCCTTAATAGTTGCTGATTTTTTCAAAGCATCTAAACCTCTATAAGCAGCCATACGAGCAGATTGTATTAAACCTTGTTTTATAGTAGCTACATCGGTTGTAGACGGTTTTGCGCCATTACTTTCAACACGTACTGCAAACACACCACTTGTTCCAATAATTGGATCACTAGCTTTTGCTTGTAATGCTTTATTAAAAGCAGCACCAATAACTTTTGGTTCACTACCAATTGAAGGAATAAAAGGAGAGGCGAAACTAACGCTATCGGCTTTTTGAACAGAAGATCCGGTGCTGCTAGCAATTGTTTCTAGTGTGTTTCCTTTAATTTTTGTATCAATTATAATTTTTGCTTTTTTAGCGTTACGAACTAAGTTTTCGCACAAAGGACGCGCCTCACCAACACCCATTAAACCCGATTTGTTTACAGCAACAATAATTGCAACAACATATTTATCGCCAACTTCTGTTGGTTCAGAAATATCACCCAGGCCTTTATCAAAAGCCCAACGAACCATTTGACGACTTGCGCCCAATCCAATAATTTGGTTGTCGTTAGCTTTAATATCAGATCCTATAGAAGCTTGCTTATTTAATTTAAGCGCTGCGTCATCGAAGGTTTTTTTATTCTTGCTGTTAGATGCAAATTGAGCAGCAGCGGTATTAGCACCACTTACAGTTTCGTTACTTGCAACAATTGGTTTAGATAAATAGGCAATTTTATATGCAGGAGCAAAATTCTTTTGTCCTAAGATTTCTATATAGTGATAACCGAATTCTGTTTTAACCACAGACTTGGTTCCCACTGGTTTATCAAAAGCAAAATCATTAAATGCCAATACCATTTTTCCTTGTGGGAAATATTCATAAACACCGCCCTTGTCTTTACTACCTTGATCGTCGGAATATTTAGCACACAATGCACCAAAATCAGCTCCTGATTTAATGGCAGTAGCAATACTATCAGCTAATTTTTGTCCGGTACTATCGCTACGAATAGCTTGTCCGCTTCTTGGATCTTGTGTTCCAATTAATATGTGGCGAACAGTAACACTATCAGGCCATTGTTTAACGCCAACCATTTTAGCAATTACATAATTACTAGCATCTAAATATGGTCCGTATAAAGCTCCAATAAATAAGGCAGTTAAAGAATCTTTATTAACCTGTTGTAATTTTGATTTACTAAAATAACTATCATAAAAAGAAACATCAGAACCAACTTTTCCTAAAAATGATTTTGCGTCTGTAGTACTTGCAAATTCTGCTTTTAAAGATTTAATTTGATTTAATGTTGTTAATGAATCGGTTGAAGAAGGAGCAGCATTAAAAGCAACATAAGCAATGGTGCGTGTTTCTTCTTCCTTCTTAAATTCGTTTGCGTGTTTACTAACATAGTCGCTAATTTCTTCGTCAGTTGCTTTAACAGTACTGTCGCTAATACTTGAAAAAGGAACCATGGTATAAGAAATACTAGCAACCGCATTATTATCTGCTTGTTGTTTTTCAATTAACCATTTTGGAACATAGGCGGCTTGTTGTAATAAGCCCTGGTATTTCATACGTAAACCTTGTTCAATAGTTGGGGTGATGTAAACAGCGTTAATCATATTAACCTGTTCTGCATTTTTGCTTTTTTTAATTTGTGCAAAAGCTTGTTTAGCATCATTAGCTCTAAATACACCGGTTTTAGGATCAGTGAATTCTTGTTTTAATGGAGAGTTCTCGCCAAACAAAATTTCTGTTAATTCCTTACCGGTTATTTGTAAGCCCAATTTATCGTACTCTTGTTGTAACACTATTCTTTCTACTTCTTGATTCCATAAAGAACCAATCAATTGTTCTCTTTGTGCACCTTGCGCTCCATACATGCGTTCTTGCATAGTAAGTTTTTCTTCGAAAGCGAGACGCTCAATTTTTTCACCATTAACTTTTCCAAGTGTGGTATTATCGGTAGATGAACCACCACGACGTACACCATCCTGAAGAATGAATGCAATCAATGCAAGGGCTATGATTCCGAAAATGATCCACGCACCTTTGTCACGAATACTTTGAATGACAGACATAATAGACTATTATTAAATGATTTTAAGGATGGCAAAAATAGGGGAAAAAACAATAGAATAAGATCTGTAAAACGCAATCAAACCTATAAATACCGCTATTTTGCTGCAATTTGTAAGTGGAAATTAAAGGCTTTTTGATTCTTATAGCGTTTTATATCAATTATCTCTCTGAATTTCTATCCACAAAGGCCTGTGCAAAAATTGCATTTTCGGTGTAAAACTGCCGTTTTTCAATTTTTAAATGTGCATTGAGGTAGAATAACTTTCACTAAAAAACTGTTTTTTAGAGATTGATAAAAATTAAACACGTTTTAATCTCTCTTAATTAACAGTGGAAAAAAAGTGAATTAGCATTTTATAGTAGTGTTAATTATGTTTTATACAAAAGGGGATAAACGAATAAAATATATAATCTATCTATATTTTATAGTGTGAATTTATTGTGAATTGAAGTGGATAAACAGATAGTAATTAACTTTGACTTTTGTGAATAATAAAGTTATCACGATATTAACACCCCTAATAGTAATAGTTAGGTTTTATAAATAAGTATTATTAATTACTATTACGATGATTATGAACATTTCAAATGATACAATTTTACAAAAAGGTTTTGTTGACATAGAAATTGATGCGCGTTTGGATTTATTTTCGGAGATTGAACTTCTAAAGAAAAACAAACATGCAATCATACTGGCGCATTACTACCAAGAACCTGATATCCAAGACGTGGCGGATTATATTGGGGATAGTTTGGGGCTCGCTCAAAAAGCAGCCGAAACAAATGCCAGCATTATTGTTTTTGCCGGCGTACACTTCATGGCAGAAACGGCAAAGATTTTAAATCCCAATAAAAAAGTTTTATTACCAGATTTAAAAGCTGGATGTTCTCTTGCAGATAGCGCTCCCACAGCGGCTTTCAAGCAATTTAAAGAAAAAAATCCAGACCATTTAGTAGTTTCTTATGTGAACTGTTCTGCAGAAATAAAAGCCTTATCAGATATTATTTGCACCTCTGGAAATGCCGAAAAAATAATTGAAAGTATTCCTAAAAATCAACCCATCATTTTTGCACCAGATAAAAATTTAGGCGCCTATTTAATAAAAAAAACAGGCAGAGAAATGTTACTTTGGAATGGTGCTTGTATGGTGCATGAAATTTTTAGTTTAGAGAAAATAATAAAATTAAAAATCCGTCATCCAAAAGCAAAATTAATTGCACATCCAGAATGCGAAGAAGCAATTTTACGTATTGCAGATTTTATTGGAAGCACCACACAATTATTAAAATTTTCTATAACAGATACTGCCCAAGAATATATTGTTGCTACCGAAACAGGTATTTTACATCAAATGCAACAGGATAGTCCAAAAAAGACTTTTATTCCTGCTCCCCCTACCAACAACTGTGCATGTAACGATTGCCCGCATATGAAGCTTAATACCCTCGAGAAACTCTATTTATGCATGCAGTATGAAACCCCAGAAATTATAATGGATGAAAATCTTAGAATTGCTGCAAAAAAACCAATGGATAGAATGTTAGAAATAAGTAGGGCGGCTGGATTAATTGGATAATTGTATTTCCTACTCAAAAACAGTATAAAAAGAATTTAGCTGTATAAAATAAGGTGCTATAAATTATTAGGCTATTCAGTTCTCACCTACTTTTACCTAAGTAATTAGCTATAAAACTAAATCAGTTAGTAAAATAAATACTAAAAAAATTAGTTTATATAAATTATTAGTACTAATTTTAGTGCTCCATTAAATTTTAAGTTAAACGAACGCATTAATTAACACATTATGAGTAACGCAGAAAAACTAAAAGCTTTAAAGCTAACGATTGATAAAATCGATAAAGATTATGGTAAAGGCAGTGTAATGATGATGAATGAAAGAAACCAAGACCCAATGGAAGTAATTTCTACTGGATCTATAGGTTTAGACGCCGCTTTAGGTGTAGGAGGTTTACCAAAAGGAAGGGTTATTGAAATATACGGACCAGAATCTTCTGGTAAAACAACCGTTGCTATTCACGTAATTGCAGAAGCCCAAAAGAAAGGTGGCATGTGTGCATTTATTGATGCAGAACACGCATTTGATAGTGCTTATGCTAAAAAATTAGGGGTAGATGTAGATAATCTATTAATCTCTCAACCCGATTATGGTGAGCAAGCTCTAGAAATTGCCGACCGCTTAATTTTATCTGGGGCTTTAGACGTTGTAGTAATTGACTCTGTTGCCGCCCTGGTTCCAAAGAGTGAATTAGAGGGAGAAATGGGTGATAGTAAAATGGGTTTACACGCCAGATTAATGAGTCAAGCGCTTAGAAAACTAACCGCAACAATTAATAAAACCAACACGGTTTGTATTTTCATCAACCAATTACGCGAAAAAATTGGGGTAATGTTTGGAAATCCAGAAACAACCACAGGTGGTAATGCGCTTAAATTCTATGCATCTGTTCGTTTAGATATTAGAAGAATGTCTCAAATAAAAGACGGAGACGCTGCAGTAGGTAATCACGTGAAAGTAAAAGTGGTAAAAAATAAAGTGGCGCCTCCGTTTAGGGCCGCCGAGTTTGATATTATTTTTGGAGAAGGGATAAGTAAAATGGGTGAGATTGTTGATATGGGTGTAGAATTAGGTATCGTTAACAAAAGCGGTAGCTGGTTTAGTTATGAATCGAATAAACTAGGCCAAGGAAGAGAATCAGTGAAAAGCCTGTTACACGACAACCCAGAATTAGCCAATGAAATTGAAGGAAAAATCAGGGCAAAAATAAATGAAGTAAAAATTGCCGCTGAAGCATAATAGTATTTTTTAATTTTTTATGTGTGGTTAGTAAGCACAGGCCATCCTTTTTTTAAGGGGTGGCCTTTTATTTATAGCCAATAAAATAATATTTAAGCAAACCGTAAATAATATAACCAAAAATAATTCGTTATAAATTATCAATTAAGCGTAAAAAGCCAAGGAATTGGCGTAATTTTTACACCACCCCTAAACAAACCGGATCTTAGATGAAGGCAAATTCATACTTCCCAGCCCTAACTGGCGTACGTGCAATAGCCGCATTTTTTGTGTTTTTTCATCACTATAATCAACTAGATTTTTCTTATCCTATACAAAGAACCCTCAATGAATTTCATATGGGGGTAACCATGTTTTTTGTTTTGAGCGGTTTTTTAATATGTATGCGTTATTATGGAAACAGTGAAATAACCGGCTCTTGGTTTCGAAAATACATTAAGAATAGAATTGCACGCATTTATCCCATGTATTTGTTTTTAACCCTACTTACTTTCTTGTTGTTTTTTTTAATTGGCGGCGAAGCGTCGGTTATGGGCTCGACTCAATCGCCGATACTAATTCTTGTTTTAAATATATTTTTTATCAGGGGATTTTTTGATGACTTAAAATTCACAGGGGTTGGCCAGGGCTGGTCTTTAACTGTAGAAGAATGCTTTTATTTTTTAGCACCAATTTTTTTTATTGGCATAAAGAAAAACAAAAAAAATATAATTTATTACCCCTTGCTGCTTTTGGTGTTTGGTATAACAATGGTGCTAGTTTTTTCAAATTTTTCTATTCTTGGTTTTTTTAAAAACTTTCGTTTTTTATTTCTCTACACATTTTTTGGACGCTGTGTTGAGTTTTTTATTGGAATGAAACTAGCGTTAATTGTTTTAGAAAGAAACGACAAACTTGTTGTGCGTCCCGTTTTTACAACAATGGGTTTATTGGGAATGGCAATAGCCATTTCGGTACTAGTTTTTCTACCGTTAAACGGAAGAGAATTTGGATTATACCATCCGTTTGGAATATTTACAAACAATATAATTTTACCAATAACCGTTGCTATTTTATATTATGGTTTAATAATAGAAAAATCATGGCTGCAAAAATTTCTCTCTTCTGCAACCATGCAACTATTGGGTAAAAGCTCTTATATCTTTTACCTAATTCATATTGGCGTAATTGCAAATTTTATAAAAAACATTTCTAGAAATAAGATAGATCAATTGTTTAACTGGCTCGATAACCATGGTTTTGACTGGGTTCCTGAAAGATTAAACGACAGCGTGCTTTTTGTTGTCATTGTTTTTGTTTTATTAAACTTGGTATCAATTGTATTATATAAACTAATGGAGGAGCCCCTAAATCTAAGAATCAGAAAAATAAAATTCTCCAACGGGAGCAAACAAAACACCCTAAGTATATGAGTCGGAAAAAGTTTTTGTTTTGTAGCTCGGCGCTGATTTTGCTTTTTCAAATAGTAATTGCCATCGCTTCTGTCGAGGGGCAAACATCGTCCCACCAAAAAAAAGAAGTCGTGTTGGTCTCTGTAGAGCAGGCAGAAAAATCAGGAACTTATTCGCCTCAAAAAAAACTATCTTTTCTGCTTTCTATAAAAAATATTTCAAACGAAGAACAGGGGGGTCTTTTGTCTTATCAGATCAATAATGAGTCGTCGGTGCGGGTTCTTGAAAACGCGTTTGATTTAAACATTCCCGCAAAAAAAAATATAAAAACCAGGGTTGATATTCCGTTTAATATAGACGGTTCTTTCGCCATCAAATTTAAAATAAACCTGAACGGCGTTAGTTGGCAAACTGATTTCGGATTTAATTTTTCTTCAAACGGGGGCGCCAGATCGCAAGAGGAGGGGTTTAATATTAGCATAAAGCCCGATTACGCAGACGGGGTTTTTGTGGGAAAGGCGCCAATTATTTACACGGCAACAATTAAAAACACCTATAAAGAAAGAGCGGTCGGAACGCTTCACCTTATTGTTAAAGACGCCGTAACGGGTGCGGTGGTTTCCGAGAAAAAAACAGAAATTAATGTAGCAAAACGAAGCAACAAAAAACTTTTTCTAAACATAGCCCCCCCGGTCAAGCCGGGTGTGTATAATATTGACTTTATTGTTACCACCGCCAATTACGAAGACACCGTTTGCCAGGCGTTTGCCTACGAAATAGCCAACATTAACAACCCCTATCATCGACCCGTGGATTTTACGGCGTTTTGGAAAAACGCAATGAATGATCTTGCGGTAATAAATCCAGCGTATCATATTCAAGAACTGTTAGAAGAAAGCACGAAAAGTTATCGGGTTTATCGGGTAGACATGAGGTCGCTAGATAATATTGGCATTAGCGGGTTGTTAACTATCCCAACCACACTAATAGGCAGCAAGTTTCCCGTGTTGGTTGGGTACGGTGGCTATCAGGTAAAAATGCAACAAACATATTTTGATGATTTTGCATCGTTTATGATTAACCCGCGCGGAACAGATAAGGATAGTATGCAGGAAATTAATCCAGACAAAAAAGAACTATTAACCCTCAATATTTCTGACCCACAAAAATATGTGTACCGTGGAATTTATATGGATTGCGTAAGGGCAATTGACTTCTTGTATCAAAACGAACAACTAGGTTTTGATTTATCCAGAATCGCCGTGTTTGGCGGAAGTCAGGGGGGCTCTTTAGCGCTTGTTGTTAGTGGTTTATTGGGAAATAAAATTCAAACCTGTTTGGCCGACAACCCAACTTTTTGCGACTTTAACATCAACCTCATGATGGAGCCGAACATTAAAGAAGCGTCTTTTATTCTTAAGTACTTTAATAATTATATTAAAGAAAATAAGGGATCGGTAAAAAAAGAAGACCTGTTGCAAACGCTAAACTATTTTGAAGTTCAAAACTTTATTCCCCTAATAAAATGTCCGGTATTAATGGGCATTGGTTTATTAGACCCACTGGCGCCAGCAACCACCACCATAGGTGCGTACAATAAACTAAACCAGGCCGCGATGAAAGAAAGTGAAATATATATATTTCCAGACCTAGCACACGAGGTTCCAAAAAAATACAATTCGTTCAAGAGTATTTGGTTTTACGAAAAATTAGCAAAAGGAAAAAAAACACGCTTATAATATGCAGAACAAAAGAAATATATCACCCCTAATTTTGTTGTGCTTGGTTTCTAGTGCGGCAAACGCAGATTGGCCAATAGGAAAAGGAAGGATGATTTTAACCCCCTCTTATGCGTATGCATCTGCATCAAGAATGTTTGACGCAAACGGCGGAATTGTGGCGGTACCCAATAGCGGAAAATTTACCATTAATACCCTGAGTTTATATGGGGCCGCCGGACTGTCTAGAAAAACCGACGTTATTTTTAATATTCCCATGGCATCGATTGCCTCATCGAGCATTTTTGCAAAAGATAAAAAATCAGGCGTGGGTGATATTTTTGTTGGGATGGCTTTTCATTTTCCGGTCAAAGAGTTAACAAGCTATTTCACGCTAAAGACGGCCATAATTCTTCCGGTTTATAGCAATGTAACAATGCCCTATTTGGGTTATGCATCAAAGGGGGCGTTTGTGGGAGCTAGCTATTCTTTCAATGTTCAGAAAAAAGCGTATGCAATTGTTGAGGGTGTTTATACTAGGTATTTTGATGACCTAGAGGGCCCCAACCAATACAATCTAAATCTAATTTATGGTGTTGAGTTGGGCGGCTCAAACAACCTGTCCTTTTCTTTTAATCACATTACTTCGGTTAGCGACAATAAAACAGTTTCTTCTAACCTCATAATTAATAAAGACTTTATGTATGGATCACTGTCTGCTAGTTTCGGAAAAAAAATCAGCAGAACGCTTTTACCAACCGTAAAAACCTTTTATAGTGTATATGGTAGAAACGCCGGCCAAGGACTAGGCGTTGCCGCAATTCTATCGATTAAAATTCCATAAAGAAAAATCATTTAACCAGATAGGGCGCTATTGTGCGCGCGAGAAAAAACGCGCGCGCTGTCTATTTGGGGTTCCGCAGAAAAATTGTAATTTAGAGAATCTTATTTTCACCCTCACAGAAAACGGCTTGATTTATTCTTTTCTTCATCCTTTTATTCGGCTTGCCATAAAAATTTTTTGCTACAAAATTGTGGTGAACCGAACCGATCTTTTTAGTGAAGAAGGACCCATTTTAATTACCTCAAATCATCCAGATTCTTTTTTAGATGCCATTATTATTGCGGCATATTTTAAACGACCCATTCATTTTTTAGCAAGGGGCGATGCGTTTAATAAATCCTGGCACGGTGTATTATTAAAAACGCTACACCTATTTCCGGTGTATAGATTGAGTGAAGGAAAAGAAAACCTAGGCCTCAATAGCGCGGCCTTTGAAAACAGTAAAAAAGTGTTGCAACAAAATGGTGTTGTGCTAATTTTTATTGAGGGAATTTGTTTAAATAAAAATAGTTTGCAACCGTTTAAAAAAGGGGCAGCACGCATTGCCAATATGTGTTGGGCAGACCAAATACCAGTAAGGATTTTACCTATTCGACTTAACTATAATAGTTTTTCCAACTTTGGAAAAAAAGTTTCTATGCAAGTTGGAAAATTTTTAACACAAAAAGAATTACATGTGTATGAAGAGGAATCAAAAAATTATATTCACTTTAACCAGCAGGTAAACCAAAGTTTAGAAAAACTGGTTCCCATAAATATAACGATACAAAAACCCAACAAAATATTTATACCACTAGGTTTATTGGGGAAATTTTTACACCGTCCATTCTATCACCTAATTCAAAACTTTGTGCAACAAAAAACAAAAGGCACGGTGTTTTATGATTCGGTTTTATTTGGCCTTCTTTTTTTAATATATCCATTTTATTTATTGTTGATTGCGCGGGTTTTGGGTGTCTTTGGTTTTTCAACGGCTTTTATTGTTGGTATTTTAATCCTGCATCCCATATCGGCTTATTTTGCTACTCAAAACAAGGCAAATGAAATAAGCGAGGCCAATCAATCGTTTCATTAGTAGTTTTACACATTCAAACAACGCATCAACAAATAGTTATGGCCAACATTAAAACACTTGGAAAGCGAAAAAGAATTGCTTTGGTTGCACACGACCACAAAAAAATCGACCTGATTGAATGGGCGGTGTACAATAAAACAGAATTGGCCAAGCACGAGTTGTTTGCAACGGGCACAACAGGAAAATTATTAGAAGAAGCGCTTGATAGACCAGTGAAAAAAATGTTGAGCGGACCACTCGGCGGCGACCAACAAATTGGCGCCATGATTGCGCAAGGAGAAATTGATATCATGCTTTTTTTCTGGGATCCAATGGAAGCGCAACCACACGATAGCGATGTAAAAGCTTTATTAAGACTCTGTGTTACCTGGAATATTCCAATGGCCTGTGATAGAGCCACAGCAGACTTTATAGTGACCTCACCGTTTATGCACGATGAATATTTTGCAGCTCAACCAGATTATACTGGCTATTTAAATAGACCGGTAAAGGAAGACGAATAAATTATTCAATTACAGCAGGAATTAAATTTTTATTCCGCATTTTTTGTAAACCGAAATAGAAAATAAGCACAAACAATAATCCAATTGCAGCCTCACCTATAAGCATATAGCGACTATTGAATCTATCGTGCGTAAAACCATCAAA
Source organism: Sediminibacterium sp. (assembly GCA_037132335.1). GTDB lineage: Bacteria > Bacteroidota > Bacteroidia > Chitinophagales > Chitinophagaceae > Sediminibacterium. The sequence goes on from JBAXPJ010000001.1 coordinate 43,964, forward strand.
GGCTATCATTAAAACAACAGGTAAATTACCCAAAGAACTAATTAATGAATATTTGGTAGCGGCATGCTTTTTCCCGGTGGCAAATAATATAATTGCGGTAAATCCAGCACACGATAAACCCAAACAAAAAGCGTATACAGAAACCCCAATTATAAAAAATAGTGGTTGCATGGGTAAAAGTGCCATTAAAAAAGTAACCAAGGCACAAAGCGCACCAAACACAAAATAAGAGACCCAAACACCCCAACGATCTACAATCAACCCACCCGCCAAACAACCAAAGAAACCCATCAATCCGTTTATAACACCAGTGACCAAAGCAACCGTATTGGCGTCGGTTTTCCAGTCTTGTGCAACAGCAGACCAAAGGTTAGAGGCGCCCCCCGAACCAATTGGGGCTATAATTAAAATAATAATAAACAACACGACCGGAACTTTTAGCATAGCAAACAAACTTGTGCCAAGCGCCAACATTTCTTTTTGTATTTTTTGTTCAATAGAACTTTTCACGTCTGGAATTAAAAAAACTGCTGCGCCCAAAGCCACAGAAATGGCACACATGATTATCCCCGAAAGGCCCGAACCGTAATGGGTTAAAAGCCAAAGACCCGCTCCGCCTCCTGCCCCAGTTCCCAAAAGCATCCCACCTTGTAAGCACCCAGACGCAAGCCCTTTTCTACGCTCCTCAATGCTTTTGGCCATAAACCCACTTACGGGCAAAAACAAAAAATTCGAGGCAATTTGAGAGATAAAAACAATAATAGTAAGTAGTGTTAAGCCCTTAATAGTGAACGGGGTTGTAGCTAAAACCAACAACGCACCAATAGAAGCTAGTAGGCTAATGATATACCATTTGCGTAAACTAAGCGTGGTATCAACAATTGGCCCAAATACAAAACGTAACATACTGGCCGAGGCTCCAACGGCAACAATAGTGGCGGTTTGGCCAACAGAGAAGCCGTTTTGGATTAGTTGGTAAGGAAGCGCAATAGACACAAATCCCGAACTAATTCCAAATGGGACAATCAGAAAAAAAATAAAAAATGGGTTGACAAATTTTTGTGGGTTCATTTGTTTTTCACCAGAATAATTTAAGAAACCCTGGCTTTGTTTTACAATATAGCTCTATTCTGTCCATAAACTACCACAAGAATAGGTTTTTGCATGTCCACTAATTAAAACCCGTTCTCCTTTGTTTTCACAGAAAAGGGTACCAAATCTTTCTGAAACCTGACAAGCCGTTAATATATTTTTATTGAGTCTTTCGGCCCAAAAAGGGATTAAAGAACAGTGAGATGAACCGGTAACATGGTCTTCTAAAATAGAGGCTAGCGGCGTAAAAAATCTGGAAACAAAATCGCAATGATCTCCAACGGCGGTTACAATTACCCCGCCTACGCCAAGGTTTATTAGGTCGAAAAACTGCCGATCAATTTTAATATTTCTTACCTCGGTTTCGTTGTTGTACACCAATACATAGTCTCTTGATTTCAACACTTCTTTGGGTTGAATATTCAGCGCGTTTTGAATATTTTCCGGCAAACGATTGGGCGTTGGCATTCTTGACGGGAAATCCATTTTGTAAAGATTTTTTTCTACTAAAACGGTTAAATCGCCACTAAGCGTTTCAAAAATAATCGTATCGTTTTTGTAATTAAGCATTGTTTTTAAGCAATGAACCGTTGCGAGTGTAGCATGACCACACAAGTCCATTTCAATTTCGGGCGTAAACCAACGTAAATGTATTTTGTTACCCTTGTCTACAAAAAACGCGGTTTCAGGAACCGCATTTTCTTTGGCTATTTTCAACAATATTTCGTTTGATGGCCACTCGCTAAGCGGAACAACACAGGCAGGGTTTCCACCAAAAGTATTTTGGGTAAAAGCGTCAATTTGATAGAGGTTTAATTTCATATTAAGGGTCTAAAAATGATTGCTAATGTCGATAAAACTTTTTCATTTTCTTTTTTGTTGGTGGATAGAGTGTTGTGTGGTTTAATTTAACACTTCCGTCGTCATATTGCCCAAACACTATTGGCTGCAGGCATATTTTTTAATTTGTTCCATTAGATTATTTTTTACGGTTTCTTCCCATTCGTCTTTTAAGATACTCAATATAATAGCGTCAGTAACTTTTCCGTCAGCATCTTTACTGAATTGTCTTAATATGCCTTCTACCTTACAACCGATACTTTTCATTGCGTTTATACTTCTTTCGTTTTTGCTGTTTGCCCTGAAGCCTACCCTTATCATTTGTAACTTGTCAAAGGCAAAATCTAAAAGAAGATATTTGCAGTTTTTGTTTAGTCCTGTTCCTTGAATTTTTTTTCCATACCAAGTAAACCCAATGTCAAGACGTTTAAATTCGTTAGAGATTTCGTAAAGTCTTGTCATTCCTACATATTCATTAATTCTTTTGTCAAAAACAATAAAAGGGTAATGGGTTTTCTCTTTAAATAATTTTAATGCTGTGTCAAAGTAGGTTTCGAAATTTTCTTTCCCGTTTCCTCCATTAATATTGAACTTCCAAATTTCGGGTTCATTAATTGCAAAGTGTATTAATTTTTCTTTGTCTGAAACCTCCAACGGTCGTAATAAAACAAAGTCGTTTTCTAATATATACTTTTCTGTAAAGTCAAAATTCATAATTATTTAGGTTTAGCGGAGATTGGGGAATGCTTGCAGCTAAAATAAGTTGTTGATTTTTATCACAAATGTTCAAAATGTTGTTGATTTTGGGTTCTGCCGGTATTACTGCTAAGGAATATACCAATTATATAACAAATCGAGATTACTAATGTCGATAAAACTTTTTTCATATTTAATTTTTAAAATTTTGATTACCTATGGAGGCCAATCATTCCGTTTCGGTTATTTCAATAACTCTTAATTAATACATCGGTAGGAATATTCATTGTTTTGTGTAGATTACGAATCATTTCAAGCGTGAGTTTTCTTTTTCTATTTAGAATTTCGCTTGCCCTACTTTTTAGTCCTACAACTTTTGCTAAGTCGGTTTGACTATATCCTAATTGTTCCATTCGAAATTTTATTGCTTCAATTGGATCTGGATATTCAATTTGAAATTTTATTTGTTCATATTTTTCAATGAGCATACCTAAAATTTCTAGCTCATCTCCATCTTTTGTACCGGGTTTAGCATCAAAAATAACCTCAAGTCTATTTAGCGCAACTTGATAGTCTTTCTTATTTTTTATTGGTTTTAATATCATTGTGTTTAAATTTTTGTTGCATCAATTTTGTCGTATTGAGCATGTGTGCCAATAAAACGAATCCAAATCATTTGATAATTATAGTTAATTCTTACGATTATTCTATGCTTATTCCCTTTGATATTAAATACTACTCTATTGTCTTCTAAAATACTTGCTAAAGGATAATCTCTTTTAATATCATTTGGGCTTTTCCATAAAGCATCAGCGGCTTCATTATACCAAGATTTTAATTGTTGTTCACAATCAGGATGTTTAATCCAATATTCTCTTACTATTTTTTTAGCAATAACCCTCACAAATCATATTAACAAAGTTAACAAAAGTTCCCAAAACGGGAAATGTTTTTCATGCTTCAATTTAATCTTTTTTCCACCCCAATCGCCCCCTCTAAAATCTTTCTATTATTAATAGCAGAATCAATTTAATTTTACCGATGCCTCGAATATTATTATCTATACTTATTTTGTGTTTTTTTGGTTGCAACTCCAAGCCGCATTACGATAATCCGCATATTGCTATTCAAACAAAATATGGCGATATAGAATTGGAGTTGTATCCCAAACAAGCGCCTAAAACGGTGGCCGCATTCTTAAGTTATATCGATTCGGGCTTTTATAATAATAGTAGTTTTTACCGGGTATTGAACATGGAAAATCAACCGTCTAATGCTCCCAAAACCGAATTAATTCAAGGAGGCATTTGGAAAACCAATTATAAAAAAGCGGTAAGCGTAAAAGGCATTGACCACGAAAGCACCCAACAAACAAAAATACTTCATACCGAAGGAACCATCTCTTTGGCAAGGGCCGCACCGGGCACCGCTGGAACAGAATTTTTTATTGTCATAGGCAACCAACCCGGATTAGATGTTGGTGGCGAAAACTGCGAAGATCGTTTGGGCTACGCTGCTTTTGGAAGGGTTGTAAAAGGCCTTGACCTGGTTTTTAAAATATCTGGTCAAAAATCGAATGGGCAATATTTTTCGCCCATGGTAGACATTTATAATATCGTTAAACTATAAGGGTTAATCTTTTTAACTTTGAACACTAATTAGCCCCATGCCCTTTCAACTCCATGCACCTTATTTACCAGCCGGCGACCAACCTTCTGCCATTGCGCAGTTAACAGAGGCTGTAAACAATGGAGAGCAATACCAAACACTATTGGGTGTAACGGGTAGTGGTAAAACATTCACCATTGCCAACCTTATTCAAAATACCCAACGTCCTACCCTTGTATTAACGCACAACAAAACCTTGGTAGCACAATTGTATGGCGAGTTTAAACAGTTTTTTCCGGAGAATGCTGTGGGCTATTTTGTAAGTTATTACGACTACTATCAGCCCGAAGCATATATGCCCGTCACTGGCACGTACATTGAAAAAGATTTAAGCATCAACGAAGAGTTAGACAAACTTCGATTACAAGCAACCACCCAATTGCTTAGCGGCAGAAGAGATATTATTGTGGTTGCGAGTGTGAGTTGTATTTATGGAATGGGTAACCCTACCGAATACGAGAACGGAATTATCAGAATTGAAAAAGGCCAAGTTTTATCGCGCCAAGGATTTTTGCACGCATTGGTAAACTCTTTGTACAACCGCTCTCAAGGCGATTTTAGCAGGGGAACCTTTCGTGTAAAAGGTGATACTGTTGATATTAATTTACCCTATGTTGATTTTGGTTATCGCGTAACTTTTTTTGGCGATGAAATAGAAGAAATTGAAAGTATTGAAACCGAAACAAGTAAGCGCATTGGCTTGATGGATTCGGCGGCTATTTTTCCTGCAACACTTTATTTGGCGCCCAAAGACATGATTTTGCAAGTCATGCACGAAATTCAAGACGAGATGATGGCGCAGGTTGCATATTTTAAAAGTACCGGAAAATTTGTAGAAGCGCAACGCATAAAAGAAAGAGTAGAATACGATATTGAAATGATTCGCGAATTAGGATATTGTAGTGGTATTGAAAACTATTCTAGATTTTTTGATCGTCGAAAACCAGGCACACGTCCTTTCTGTTTGCTCGATTATTTTCCAAAAGATTTTTTATTGGTGGTGGATGAGAGTCACCAAACGATTCCACAAATTGCAGGTATGTATGGTGGAGATAGAAGTAGAAAATTAGTATTGGTTGAATATGGTTTTCGCTTGCCGAGTGCCATAGATAACCGCCCGCTAAATTTTCACGAATTTGAAAGTATCACCGGACAAACTGTTTTTGTTAGTGCTACACCCGGCGATTATGAATTAGAAAAAACAGGCGGCGTAGTAGTGGAACAGGTGGTTCGTCCTACGGGTTTATTAGATCCGCCAATTCAAATAAGACCAAGTGTAAATCAGATAGATGATTTATTAGACGAGATTGATAGAACGGTAAAAAAAGGCGATCGAATTTTGGTCACCACACTTACTAAAAGAATGGCCGAAGAGATGGATAAATACTTGGGCCGAATTAATATTAAATCGAAATATATTCACAGCGATGTAGATACACTCGAACGCATAGAAATACTACGGATGTTGCGTTTGGGAGAAATTGATGTATTGGTGGGTGTGAATTTATTAAGAGAAGGGCTAGACCTTCCCGAAGTATCATTGGTGGCTATTTTAGATGCAGACAAAGAAGGATTTTTACGCAACGAAAAATCACTCACACAAACTGCCGGACGTGCAGCAAGAAATGTAGACGGGTTTGTAATTTTTTATGCCGATAAAATAACCATGAGCATGCAACGCACCATCGATGAAACACTTCGTCGCAGAGAAAAACAAATTGCATTTAACATAGCCAACAATATCACCCCAACAACCATTATAAAAAGTAAAGAACAAATATTTGCGCAAGGATCGGTGTTAGATATTAAAGGATACGACCCATCAAACCCTTATGCATTGCAAAGAGAATCGCAAATTGTTGCGTCGAAAATAGCTGAAGAGCAAACAAATTACCAAACCATTCCTCAGGTAGAAAAAGCCATTCAATCCACTAAAAAAGAAATGGAAAAAGCAGCCCGCGATTTAGATTTTATAGAAGCTGCTAGATTAAGAGACGAAATGTTTCGCCTACAAAAAGAATTAGCCGCCATGAAATAATTGGCCCATTATTGATTCGTTCTAAATGGTATTGCTGGCAAGCCGGCTTTGTTAAATAAATTAGGTTGTGCGGTTTCGTCCCAACCAAATCGAACCTGTGTTGGTGCTAATACCGTTGGCGCCGAAACAATAATTTTTTTACCAGTTATTTTTGCAGATGCAGGCACAAAATTTCCATCAGCTCCTGCAATAGAAAACCAACTTAAGTCGGTAGAATCTTTAATAGTTAATCCAGATGTGGCGTGCGTAAATGATAGCGCAATGCTTCCTTTATTAATTTTCATTGACGCGTATTTTGGTCCTGAAAATTCTGTTTGCTTTTCGCCATAAATTTTTGCCATGGCTAGGTTTACCAATCGGTGTGCAACAATCCATTTGTATGGTGGATGAATATCTCCCAAATCTGTTACTAGGTCGGTGGTTACTACCATGCCCGAGTTTTTAATACTTAAGGAACTAGTTTGAACCTCCCAAAATTCAGGTAATGATTGTGCTGTATGCGCCAAAAGGTCTTTGCGTTTTGTATAAAGATGTGGTGCTAGTTGTACATAATACATGGGTATTTTTTTATCATTAAACAGACCACGCCAAGTGTTGGTTAATAAACTAAATTTTGCTGCATAGGTTGCATGGTCGTGAATGATTAAATCAGATTCGCCTTGGTACCATAAAATTCCTTTAATGGCAAGTGGCAACATTGGTTTAATCATCGCATTAAACATTTGTCCAGGATGCACACCATCAATTTTAAAATTGGGTGTTTGCGCAGAATCTTTAAATATTGGAGATTGTTGGTAAGCCCAATCGGGAATCCAAGGTTCAATTCTAGTGCCACCCCAAGAAGATGAAATTATGCCAATAGGAATACCCGTTTTTTCTGCAATTTCTTTGGCAAAAAAGTAGCCAATTGCGGTAACTAATTTAACCGTAGAATCGTTTCCATTAATCCATCCTATGGAAGGTAATTCGGGTTGTTTTTTTAGGTTTCTATCAATATTGATATATCGAATAATGGGCAACCTGTTTTTGTTTTCCATTTCTATCAGGCCCTCATCGGTTCCTTTGTTTCCCGCCTTGTATCTTTTAGAAACACGGTCTAATGGATACTCCATATTTGATTGACCAGAGCAAAGCCAAACATCCCCCACTAATACATTTGTAAAAACAAGGGTAGTACTTGCACTTATAGTTAGTTCTTTATTAATAGTAGAAACTTGCAAGGGTTTTAACCAAATTTTCCAAATACCATTTTCGGCTGTAACCGTTGATTTTTTTTGTGTATCAAAACTAACTGTTACTGTTGCCCCGGGTTTTTCTTTACCCCAAATCACTACTGGTTTATTTCTCTGTAATACCATATTGTTAGAGAACACGGGCGAAACAGATAATTGCGCAAACGAGCTGCTGCTAATAATTATTACTAAAAAAAACAAAATAAAGCGCAACGGATTTTTAAATTTTATCATGGCAAACAAATGTTAATTGGGTTAATTATTTTACGGCGGCACTAATTTTATTTTTAAGCGCAGTCCATTTATTTACAAGTAATATTAATTGGTCTTTGGTTTGTTTTACAGCTGCGATTGTTTGTGTTGTTGGCGTCATTTCGGTATGGTGTACATTACCAAATAATCCTGCAAAACTTGCTTCTACCGATCCAAAACTAGCACTAGATTCTGCGGCCGCTCTTCTGCTTCTGCGCGCGCCATCTAGCGCTGCTACTTCTAGTTCTAAAGCCTTTAAATCTGCTACATTAGCACCTGCTTTTTCTATTTTATCTTTCAACATTTTTCTTGCTGCAGCAACGGCTTCCATACTTGCGCGTGCTGTTAATCGGCCTTCATAACAATCCATTGAAAGGGCGTGTTGTTTTTGTAAATCAGCCATGCTATTTTTTACACGCGGATCCATTTTAATGCTAAACGTTTGTGTAGAAGATTTTCCATTCACAGTAAGTTTCGCGGTATAATTACCAGGCAAAACCCATGGTGCATTTTTTTCTGGTGCGGTGTTTTCATAAATCGCTGTCATTGGAAAAGAAACCGGTTCGTCAATTGGTTTATAATGCATATCCCATAAAAAACGATGTGCTCCAGCAGTAGCAGATAACAATTGTTGTGGACGAATCCAATACAGTGGAATATTTAGTTCGGGAATTTTATAAGGTTTGTCGAGGCTACTAAATTTGCGAATAGATTTTCCATTAGCATCTATGATTTCTAAGGTGACTTCGCTTGAAACATTGTCTGCTAAATAATAATCAAGAATCGCTCCGTCTGGTGGATTTTGTCCGCCTGGTTCTTCTTGTGGCATTGGCGTATCGGTATTCATATTCCAACGTACACGTAATGCTTGTTGTGGTTTGAATAAAATGGCTTTTTCTGCTGCAAGGTTTTTGTTGATTTGACGCAATGGTGTTATATCATCTAAAATCCAAAATCCTCGGCCGTGGGTTCCTAATACTAAGTCGTCGTCTTTAATGACTAAATCACGAATAGAAGTTGGCGGCATATTTAAACGCAATGACTGCCAGTTTTCGCCATCATCAAAAGATACATACACCGCATTTTCAGATCCCGCAAATAACAAACCTTTGCGAATAGGATCTTCTCTCACCACATTAATTGGTTCGTTTTCTGGAAGACCTTTGGTAATTAACTGCCAAGTTTTTCCGCCGTTTGTGGTTTTGTAAGCATAAGGATGCATATCGTCGCAACGAATTCTGTTCACGGCCGCATACGCTGTATTTACATCGGTATGACTCGCTTCCATTAAGGAGATTTTGCTCCATGAACTAATGGCTGGTGGCGTTACGTTTGTCCAAGTTTTTCCGCCATCGTGTGTTACTTGAATATAACCATCGTCGGTTCCGGCCCAAATAGTATTGATGTCTTTAAAAGATGGTGCAACAGTATAAATCACTCCGCGTCGGGGCATTTTCTTTAAATCGTCGGTTGTATAGATACCAACGCTGGCTGGTATATCCCAAGATTCTCTGGTTAAATCGGGGCTAATGGTTTCCCAACTATTTCCACCATCCCTGGTTTTAAACAATACGTTTCCTGCATAATACAATGTTTTAGGATCGATAGGAGAAAACAATACCGGAGCAGTTCTTATAAAACGGTATTTGCCAGATCGAACGGCTTCGGGTGCAATGTTTTGTACTTGACCAGTTCTTTTATCGTACTTGGTAATTTTTCCACCATAAATAATATTAGGATCAAGTGGATCTGGGGCAATATAACCGTACTCTTCTACACCCACAGGATGCCATTCGCGCAAAGAAATTTGTCCGTCATTTCCTCGCGATGACACACCCGCCGAACCGCTTTCTTGTTGGCCTCCGTAAACATTATATGGAAATGCATTGTCGGTATTTACATGGTAAAATTGTGCTGTTGGTTGGTTATACCACGACGAAAAAGTTTCTCCGCCATTCACAGTAATAATACCACCCTGATCAAGGGCTATCAACATAATTTTAGTATCGTTCGGGTTAATCCAAATACGGTGATAATCATCTCCTCCGGGCGCTCCTCTAAATCCGGTAAAGGTTTTTGCACCATCCACCGATTTCCAAGTAACCACATTGGCGGTGTAAACGATTTCTGCATTTTTAGGATCTACACGTACTTCTGCAAAATCACTACCTCTTCCCCAAAAACGTCCGTCGGGGTTGATGTTGATCCAAGAGTCGCCTGCATCATCGCTTCTATAAATACCGCCTTTATCACCTGCATCTACGGTAGCATACATGCGCTTACTATTGGTTGGCGCAATATCAAAACCAATGCGTCCTAAACCTTCGGCCGGTGTGGGTAATCCCTTGGTTAATTTTTTCCAAGTATTTCCGCCGTCAATTGATTTGTATAAACCAGATTCGGTTCCGTTCCAGGCACCGTTTTCCCAAGGACCTTGTCGGCCAGCCCATAAATCGGCATATAAAATATTTGAATTATTAGGATCAAAACTTACTTGAATAGCGCCCGTGTTTTCGTCTTTATACAAAACACGCTCCCAGTTTTTTCCGCCGTCGACACTTCTATAAACACCTCGCTCGGTATTGGGACCATAAGGGTGTCCTAATACGGCTACAAAAACACGGTTTTCATTTTTTGGATCGATAATAATATCGCCAATTTGCTGTCCGTCTTTTAAACCCATATTGGTCCAGGTTTTTCCCGCATCAGACGATTTATAAACCCCATCTCCCACAGACAAATCGGGCCTTTGAATGCCTTCGCCACATCCTACAAAAACAATATTTGGGTTCGATTCCGAAACAGCAATATCTCCAACAGAACCCGTATTCATTTTATCGAAAATCGGTTTCCACACACGGCCGTAGTCATTGGTTTTCCAAACACCCCCATTATTTACGCCAATATAAAAAACACTTGGTTGCGATGGAACGCCAACAGCACCAACGGTTCTGCCACCTCTGTGCGGCCCAATCATTCTGTATTCCATTGCACCGAAATACTGATTACTAAATGGTTGTGCAATTGTTTGCAAGGTGCAACCAACAAGGATCAATAATAAAATCACTAGTTTGGTGCGAAGATTTTGTTGATAGCTCATAACGGAAAGATTTATAAGTAGCCAAGTTACTAAAGAATGGGATTAAAATTTATCTGAATGACCAAGGGTTTAGCGCCAAAGCTGGTTGACTTGTTAAGCTTTAAAGATTTATAAGAAGTTTGCACAATTGTTTTCCACGTTTTAATTTTCAACAACGCATCTGTTTATCTTGCACCCATGCAGGAGTATCTTAAAGGATTGAATGAACCACAACACGAAGCGGTAACCCATATAACTGGGCCAATTATGATTGTGGCAGGCGCAGGAAGCGGAAAAACAAAGGTTTTAACCACCAGAATTGCGCATTTGATGGCCAACGGGGTGGATGCTTTTAATATATTGGCGCTCACATTTACCAATAAGGCGGCGGCAGAAATGAAGGAAAGAATTGAAAAGATTCTGGGTAATTCAGAGGCCCGCAACCTCTATATTGGCACATTCCACAGTGTATTTGCTAGAATTTTACGCGCAGAAGCACACCGTTTGGGATATCCTAGCAATTTTACCATTTATGACACTGATGATAGCCGCTCTGTTATAAAAACCGTGGTGAACGAATTAAACCTCGACGATAAACACTACAAAGCCAATGTGGTAGGCAATAGAATTTCTCAGGCAAAAAATGCCTTGATGGGTCCTGGGGCATATGCGGTGGATTATTATGTTCAGCAAGAAGATATGCGCGCTAATCGTCAAGCAATGGCGCAGATATATTTAGCCTATACCAATCGATGCTTTAAGAATAGTGCAATGGATTTTGATGATCTGTTGTTAAAGATGCACGAACTCCTAAATAATTTTCCGGAGGCATTACACAAATACCAACACAAGTTTAAGTACATACTAATTGATGAGTACCAAGATACCAATCCAGTGCAGTATGAAATTTCAAAACTCTTGGCTGCGGTGCACGAAAATATTTGTGTGGTAGGAGATGACGCACAAAGTATTTATAGTTTTAGGGGAGCAACCATAGAAAATATTTTACAGTTTCAGAAAGACTACGACGATGTAAAAATTGTTAAGCTCGAACAAAATTATCGAAGCAGTAAAAATATTATTCATGTTGCCAACGAAGTGATTAAAGTAAACCAAGGACAGATTCCAAAGAATTTATGGACGGATAATAATGAAGGAGAAAAGATTCGACTGGTGCGCACCATGACCGATAATGACGAAGGAAAATTTGTGGCCGATACCATTCAAGAACAAAAATTACGCAACCATTTTTATAACCAAGATTTTGCCATTTTATATCGCACCAATGCGCAAAGTAGGGCCTATGAAGAAAGCTTGCGCCGTATGGGAATTGCTTATAGAATTTATGGCGGCACAAGCTTTTATCAGCGCAAAGAAATCAAAGATTTTTTAGCCTATTTACGCGTAATTGTAAATACCCAAGACGAAGAGGGATTAAAAAGAATTATTAATTATCCAGCACGCGGAATTGGTAAAACCTCTATTGAAAAATTAGTGATTGCAGCCAACGAAAATGAGCTGTCGATGTTTGATGTGGTGGCACGTGCAGGCGAGTTTGGTTTTAAAGGCGGCACACTAGAATCCTTGCAGAATTTTGTTACAATGATTCGTTATTTTCAAACGATTCAGAAAGAAAAAAACGCCTACGATTTAGCCATTCAAGTTGGCAAGCATACCAATATTGTAAAAGAATTATTTAGCGATAAAACCACCGAAGGTTTGGCGCGTTACGAAAATATTCAAGAGATACTTAACTCCATAAAAGAGTGGACCGAAAGTCCTAGTAATGACGACGGAGAATTAGGTGATAAAAGCCTTGGATCTTATTTACAACAAATTAGTTTGGTAACAGATGCAGACGATAACAAAGCAGAAACCGATGTGGTAAAATTAATGACCATCCATGCTGCAAAAGGACTAGAGTTTAGTTGTGTATTTGTTGGCGGAATAGAAGAAACATTATTCCCCAATGCCATGAGCATTAATACCCGTGAAGAATTAGAAGAAGAACGCCGTTTATTTTATGTAGCCATCACAAGAGCCAAACAACATTTGTGGTTAACCTATGCCAACTCGCGTTATCGTTTTGGTCAGTTGGTACAAAATGAACCTAGCCGATTTCTTGAAGAAATGCCCGCAGACTATATAGACAAAACCTATGCTGGTGGCGGTGCAAGAAATAATTCTGGAAGTCAATGGGCAAGCGGCATTCAGCGGATGCAAAATAATGCTGGTTTTGGAAACGCTGCGGCTGCAGCAGAAAAAAAATATGGTGCACCACCTGCAAAAAAACCAACAACAACCAAACCAGAATACTTACCCATTGTTCCACCCTCAATAAAAGTAGTAGCACACCAAGCCGGAGCAGATTTTATTGCGAGCGATACGAGTGGTTTACGGGCAGGTCAAAAAGTAGAACACCAAAAATTTGGATTTGGAATTGTTGGAAAAATTGAAGGCTCTGCACACAATCCAATTGCTACCATTCAGTTTGAATTAAATGGCGAAAAAAAGATCATGTTGAATTACGCGAAACTTAGAATAGTATAATAATAATTATTTTTTATTGGTAGATACAGGCGAATATTCACCAGATTTTGGAGAAGGAAGAAGTGTGGTGTTTGGTACAAACAAATAAGATTCTGGTAATAAAAATTGATAAGAAGAATTTTTGCTAGGACTTGTTTTTTTGTATTGTAATAATATTTCCATTTGTGGTCGATCTGCTTGTACAAATGGTTGAACAGATAACGGATATTTATCCCACAAAGAACCCGCAGCCCAATAAGATCCATTGAGGTTATTTTCGCTGAGGTATTTTAAAAAATGCTGCAATAATTTAAGCCAACGAATATCGGAATCGGGTATACCATATTCTCCAACAAAGCCTTGTTTATTATTATCTTTTAGCCATCGAACAAAAGGCATCATGCGCAATACGCCTGTATATTCTGTTGCGCCACTGGAATCGTAATTTTCTTGGTATCTGCCAGAATAATTTTTATCGAAATAACAGTGTGCGTCGTATAATAATTTATTGCTAGGGTCTACCAAGTTTTTTAATGCATCGCTATATTGTAACCATTTTTCTGCAGCGGCATAATTATCGCCCGAAATAATAATTGTTTTTTTTGTTTCAACTTGTCTAATAGATTGAATGGTTGCTTGAGCTGTGGTAAACCAATCGTACGCACCCATATCGTGCGGCTCGCTCATTATTTCGTAGCCATAAATATTTGAATAACTAGAAAGCGCCTTTGAAATTTTCATCCACACATCCGAAAAATTATTTCTAGAAACTTCGGTGCTTCCTATAATATATTCTGTTTGCTTAATTTGATACCGACCAAAATTGTGCATGCTTAACACCACTTGAATATTTCTTTGCGCACAATAGTGTAAACGATTTGTTAGTTCTAAAATATTTTCTGCATCAAGCGGTCCATTAAGTGTGTTTTGAATTCTTTCCCATTTAAACGGAATAGTAATAAGCTTAAACCCTTGTTGGTAAAAATATTCAATATCCGACTCTGTAGGATAGGCATAGTCTTTACCATAAATACCGGGTAGGTTTTTTTCTTGAAACTCTCCACCACATAAATTAATACCAAACGGTCGGCCAGATTTTTGACTTACACCCACATTAGCCCAGCCCATTAATAGCAAAAAGAAAATAGTATTGCGCATATCTAGGCTTAGAACGTAAAACAGGCTGAAATATTGATTAGGGCGCTAATTAAACAGCAATAAATGGTTGGTTAGGTTTTCGATATCCGAAAATTATGGCATAGTGGTCGTTTCTATTATTTTGAATGAACCATCCCTGACGGCTTTTGTTTAAATTTGCTCGAGTAATTTAGTTGGCAAAAGCCAATGAATTGGTTAAAAAATAAGATTATGATTAAAACAGGCAACCCAATTATTAGTATTTACACCGAAATGACGCCCAACCCAGAAACCATGAAGTTTGTTGCAAACAAGCTTTTATATCCTGGAAAAAGCATTGATTTTGCAGACGAAACCTTGGCCGGTCCTTCTCCATTAGCAGTAGAACTATTTAGCTTCCCTTTTATAAAAAGCGTGTTTATTGCTAGTAATTTTATTACCCTAACCAAAAGTTCCGACACCGAAGACTGGCAAGATATTATTGCACCAGTTAAAACCTTTTTGAAAGAGTATTTAGAAAATGGTGGCGTAGTGGTGAATGACGAAGAGGTTGCCAAAGTAAAACAAGAAGCAACGAACACCGTTAGTGCAGACGATGATGATATTGTAAAACGTGTGAAAGAATTATTAGAAAACTATGTTAAGCCTGCTGTTGAAATGGATGGCGGCGCTATTCAGTTTAAAAGCTATAACGACGGCGTAGTAAACCTAATGCTACAAGGTAGTTGCAGCGGATGTCCTTCTTCAATGATTACGTTAAAAGCGGGTATTGAAGGCATGATGAAACGCATGATTCCAGAGGTAACTGAAGTAGTTGCCGAAGCGGAATAATATGCGAAACAACCAATGAAAAAAAACGCAGCTTACTTATTTGCCCAACACTGGGATGCGCTAATAGCGTCTGTAGCTGCTGTTCTGACTATTTATTATTTAACCAAATTTAGTGGCATAGGATTATCGCCAGATTCTATTGCGTATAGCACTACTGCCATTAACCTTCAGGCAAAAGGCGCTTTAGTTGATTTTAATAATTTACCCCTGGTTGATTTTCCGGCAGGGTATCCTTTTTTTCTAGCATTTTTTTCTAGCATTTTTCATAGTAATCCTATTACTATTGCGCCTATTTTAAACAGCGTTTTATATGTGGGTGTTATTTTAATGAGCAGTGTTTTAATGCAGGGCTTTGAAAATAGTGCAAGATGGTATCGAGTAGCAGTACTTAGTTTATTAGCCACTAGCCCCTGTTTGTGGGATGTGTATGAGATGTTGTGGTCTGAAACCTGGTTTGTTTTTTTAGTGTTATTGTTTATGCTTGTTTGGCGTTGGTATGGCAAACGGCAGGATATTATTTCTTTGTTGGTGTTTGCAATAATTGCTGCATTGGCTTTTATTACTCGGTTTGCGGGCATTACAATTGTTGCAACCGGTGCTGCATTAATTTTATTTGATGGAGCACTTAGCATGGTTAAAAAAATCAAACATCTTTTGTTATTTGTGTTGATGGGTGTTTCATTAGTTGTTTGGAATTTATTACACAACCATTATGCAGCTGGCTCTTTAGCGGGTGTGAGAGAAAAAGCCTTGCGCAGCATTGCAGATAATTTATTAGACATAGGAACTGTTATTGGCTCTTGGTTACCTTTTTTAAACAACCGTCCATTAATTGGTGCCATTATTTTTTTACTAATATTATTGTTGGCAATTATTGTGGTATTGTATCGATTATTGCAACAACAATTTTATCATCGCAACAAAACGGTGTTGGCTTTATTTTTTGTTGTGTATGCCGTGTTTATCATTGCGGCAGCTAGTATTTCAAGATTCGAAACACTGAGCAGTCGATTGTTATCACCAATATACATTCCATTTATTTTGGTGGGAAGTTTTTGGATACTGCGTTTTATTAAACAAAAAACCAAATTGCAAAAAGCAGGCATTGTCGTTTTACTCATTTGTGTTTACGCTGCAACCATGTTTCATCAGTACCAACAGAATGCCGAAAACTGGGAGGGCATTGCAGACGCGGGAATTCCAGGCTATGCCGAAGCGCATTGGATCGCATCGCCATTGGCGAAATACATTAAAGAACACAAAGCGCTTTTTAATCAACCGGTTTATTCCGATGCAAATGATGGTTTGTATTATTTAACAGGCATACAAGCGCTGCCCTTGCCGCACAAAGAAATAGCAACAGAACAAATAAAATTATTACAAGCGCCGCAATTAATAGTTGTTTGGTTTAATGATGGTGAGAATCCAGACTTAATTGATATACCATTTATACAAGCGCAAAAGCGGTTAATAAACACCCTGCATTTTAACGACGGGGCGATTTATTTTTTTAGCAAATAGTATACACATCTCATTATTAAAAGATGAATCAGTAATTTGCGCAAACATCATTATGACGGCAACCCAAATTTTTCAGCAATTAGTAACTGGTTTATTGCAAACAGGCCCACTTGAATTTATTGCCGTGTTTGCAGGAATTGCTAGTGTTTGGTTTAGCCGAAAAGAAAATATTTTAGTATATCCGGTTGGATTAATTAATACGGTTATTTATATCTATATCAGTATAAAAGGAAACCTGTTGGGCGAGGCAAGTGTGAATTTTTATTATACGGTAATGAGTATTTATGGATGGTTGTTGTGGGCTAAAAAAGACAATTCGCAACAAAAGCCCGTGTTAGCAATTACCTATAGCAACAAAAAAGAGTGGCTGCAACAGTTGGCGTTTTTTGCTGTTTTTTATTTGGTAATATATTTTTCTTTAACCGGATTAAAAAAATCATTTGCACCAGAAGCTATTCCTTGGACCGATGCTTTTGCAAGCGCCACTGCATATACGGGCATGTGGTTAATGGCTAGAAAAAAAGTAGAAAGTTGGATCTGGTGGATTGCTACCAATGTGGCGTCTATTCCATTATATTTTATTAAGGGATATGTTTTTACAAGTGTTCAGTTTTTAGTATTATTGGTTTTAGCCGTTGCTGGATTAGTAGCTTGGCAAAAAAAAGCAAACAAACAATGGCAGTAAAAAAAGTAGTAATTATTGGTCCGGAATCTACTGGAAAAAGTACGCTATGTAAAGAATTAGCAGCACATTTTCAAACACAGTGGTGTCCGGAATATGCTAGAGAATATCTTACAAAAAATGGTACAGCCTATACCTACGATGATTTGTTGGTCATTGCAAAAAACCAACTCATACTCGAAGATCGCACCACGGCTGAATTAGCAGCTACTGAAAATAAAGCCCTGTTTATTGATACCGATATGTATGTGATGAAGGTTTGGTGCGAATATGTGTTTGAAAAATGTCACCATTTTATTTTAGACCAAATTAGTACCCGACCATACGATTTGTATATTTTATGCGCTGCAGATATTCCTTGGGTTCAAGATGCATTGCGAGAGTATCCCGAAGAAGGGCCACGTAAAGAATTGTTTCAGATTTACAAAGACTTACTTATTAACCAATCGGTTCCTTGGATAACTGTGAGTGGTAATTATAGCGAAAGATTAGCCACAGCCATTGTTGCTGTGGATGCTTTACTTAATCAATAACTCAATATCTGGATCGTCTTCAATATTGTGCATTTGTTGTAGTATTTGAGGGTACCTCCAACTCACTCTATTGCTCATTGGTTTTACAGAAAACTTTTTAGGATTGGGTAAACAAGCAATTATCATGGCGGCTTCTTGCCTGCTTAATTGACTAGCAGCTTTACCAAAATATTTTTGTGCCGCGGCTTCTATTCCAAAAACCCCTGGCCCCATTTCAATGGTATTAAGGTATACTTCTAAGATTCTTTTTTTACCCCAAACAAGCTCAATCATTAGTGTAAAATAAACTTCTGGAATTTTTCTGATGTATTTCATAATGCCACTGCCCTGCCATAAAAAAATGTTCTTTGCGGTTTGTTGGGTGATGGTACTAGCGGCTGCTCCAAGTGGTAGTTTTTGCTTTTTACCCTTCTTAGGTTTCAAGCTTTTTTCAATGGCATCCCAATCAAAACCAATATGGTCAGGAAAAGCCTGGTCTTCGCTTGCAATGGCCGCCAGCTTTGCGTTTCGGCTAATTTGATTTCCAGATACATAGTCTCTGTGTAAGCCATAACTAAAACTATTGTCAATTTGTGTAATAGTAATTGGCGGCATGACCCACTTACAAATGAGTAGGTACAAAAAAGAAGAAACAAATAACCAAATAGAGATTTTTTTTATCCAGCGCCAAATATTTTTAATCATGTTATTCTAAATTTTTCGCAGATAGCTTGTAAATTATTTGATAGTTGAGAGCGTGTATTTTGGACCAATTTGAATAATGTCTTTATGAGTGCTTTGTAAAAGTTTTCCTAGCATAAAACCGCCAACCGCTATACCTAGTTTCGGTAAATTATCGGATCCTACAATAGCCTCATTTTTTACCAAACTATTTACAATGTTTAAAAAAACATAAGCAGTACTGCCCATTACAAACAGGGTACCGTTATTGAGCAAATTGGTATGAAAACTTTTTTGCGGCAAACCATACACTTCGTTAATGTGTAATTTGAGTAACCCAAAATGAACGGTATCAAGTGTGGGAAAACCAAATTGATTGCCCACTTGCCGCACCTGAATTTGGTCAATTAACAAAGAATCGTTTTTGATGGATTTGATAATGCCTTCTATCCACTGTTTGCTGCTAAATTGAAATAAAATATAACTACCACGCGTCCAGGTTTGAACAGATTTAGACTTGTGCTTCAATAGTAATAAATCTTTTTGTGCGGCTAGGCCAACAGACAAACAGCAACAAATAATTAGTACAGTTAATTTCATTGGTAGAAAGATACTTGATGAAAACGGACTTAACTAGAAATATTGGTTAAAGCTATTTTAATTGGTGCCCAAATTGTAAGATACCCCAAATAAGCGCTACGCCAAATCCAACTAAAATAATACCAGATAATATATTAATAAAGTGAAGGTTTTTAGGAGTGAGTTTTGGTCTTAATTTTCCTGCCAACGCTACTTTTAATAAATCTGTTAGCAACACAAAAACCAAACAGGTTCCAAAAACAATCATTCTATACTGCAATGGGTTTGAATAAGATGCAGCATCTGCTAGTATTGCGGCACTCCAGGCAAACCAAAAAATAAACACACTAGGGTTTAGCATGTTCATAAAATAACCCGAAAAAAAAGCACCAGCCCAATCGCGTTTACGAAAAGCCTGTTCATGAATAACACTGTCGGTAACAAGCTCAGATTTTTTAAAAAACAAAGTATAGATACCTGCGCTAATTAAAAACACACTTCCTGCAAGGGCAATTATTTCTTGGTGCTTGATAACAGCTTCAAAAAAACTCGTAAAAAAATTACATACAACCAATAGCGTAATATCACTCAAAGAAACGCCCGCTACAAATACATAGCCAGCCTTGTGTCCGTAATTAATGCTTTGTTTGATGATAGCAAAAATTACAGGGCCCACAGAAATGGCTAAAAGAATTCCCAAAAACAATCCTTTAATGAGGGCTGCTACCATAGATTATATAGTCTGAATGAGTTATTGTACTTGTATCGCTTCGCCCTTTAAAAATTTTTGCCAGTCTTGTAACATGCTGCCTTTAAGTACCCTTGGAAATTTATGTTGACCTCCTACCTTACCCTTTGCTGTCATAAAATCCATGAATTCTTTTTCGCTCAACACATCTAGTATCACATCTTTTAAAGCAGACCTTCTTTCTACAGCATAATCGTCGTTGAGCGCACAAAGGTGTTGGTCTATTTTTTTAGCCAATACTTCTTTGTTAACCGTATCGTTACAAGCAACAAACCAGTGGTGTGCAAAAAAATTGCCCGAAGGAACGCCAGCAACAGTAAACTCTGGAATGCTAATATTCATTTCTTCACTCACCAGCTGAATGGCTTTGTTCATATTGTCTACGCTTAAATGCTCTCCTACCAAACTTAAAAAATGCTTGGTTCTGCCCGTGATGATAATTTCACAACGTTCTTTATCTACAAACCTTACCGTATCGCCAATTAGGTAGCGCCAGGTTCCCGCAGTAGTACTAATTAAGAGGGCATAATCTTTTCCCTCTTCTACTTCGTGAATCATAAGGGCTTCTGGATTTTCAACCATATCGCCATTGGCATCAAAATTATTTTCATCAAAGGGCACGAACTCTAAAAAAATATGTTCATTGGTTACAAGCTTCATACCCGCTGCATACTGCTGGTCTTGGTAAGCGATAAAACCTTCACTTGCCAAATAGGTTTCAATATAGGTAATAGGCTTACCCAACAATTTTTCAAATCCCTTTTTATAAGGCTCAAAGCTAACACCACCATGTCCAAAGAAGGCGAGGTTAGGCCAGATATCGTGGATATTATTAAGCTTGTAACGTTCAATCACCATCTCTACGCACATTTGAATCCAAGCGGGTACACCTACCAGCATACTAATATCCCATTCAGGTGCTTTGTCTACAATTTCTTCTAATTTTTTATTCCAATCTTTTTCCTTGGCTATTTTTTTGCCTGGTTTATAAAATGGCTGAAACCAAAAAGGCACTTTCTTTTGTGTAATACCACTAAGGTCTCCAGAATAATAGCCCGGTCCTTTTTGTAAGTCTGTACTTCCACCAAGGGTAAGCCAGCCGCGACCGAGGGCGCCATAAGGAATGTCTTCGTAATTTCTAAGCGAGAGCAATTGTTTGATCATTACAATTTTATTCCCACGCAACAGGTCGTTGGTGATAGGAATAAACTTACTAGCAGATTCACTAGTGCCGCTGCTTAGCGCAAAGAATTTGATTTTACCTGGCCAACAAATATCTGATTTGCCTTCGAGGGTTTTATGCCACCACTCGTTGTAAATTTTATTGTAATTATAAGTAGGTACTAATTCCTGAAATTTTTTCCCAAGGTGTTTGCTCGATAAAATATCGTCGAAATGATAGGCTTGACCAAACTCTGTAAACCTTGCTTTGCGCAACAATTTCTTTAACACCCTAAGTTGTTGCCTTCTTGGGTTGTTCTGTGGCAGACGTAATGCTTTGAGAATTGAATTCGGAAGCTTAATATCTAAAATTGCCATCGTTTGGAAGCCGTTATTTGGTAACAGAGCACGAAACTAAAGCAAAAGCGCTAAAAAACGATTGATTATAGACCCAAAGCGCTGATTTTTTACTAAAAAGAGCTTGAATTTGCCATTGCTTCTCCACTGGTTTCCTTAGAATCACTTCCTATAATTGACTGGCTGTTTTTTGCATGAAACCTAAACGAAAGTTGTTTGTTGGCCATTATTTCTGTTTGAGCAATCACTTGTTTCCAAGAAAAATCGGTTCCCTGGCAAAAAACAAGGGTGGTTTTTTGGTGAAGTTTAGAGGCAGTAGC
Organism: Sediminibacterium sp.; assembly: GCA_037132335.1. GTDB lineage: Bacteria > Bacteroidota > Bacteroidia > Chitinophagales > Chitinophagaceae > Sediminibacterium. Next base: position 65,919 of record JBAXPJ010000001.1, read on the forward strand.
TGTGTTTGGCAAAACCTGTTTCAGGCTAGCTATTTCAATACCTGCTTTAGTTAAAAAATTGCTCAATTCATTGAACTCCTCAGGGTTAGCAAAGGCTAAAACCTCCTGCGGCTGGCCTTTTTGACGGGTTAGTCCAGAAAAAATATATTGTGATAAGCGTTTCATTAATTGGTTTACCAATGTAAAGCCACCTCTAATAACAATCGCCATTTGAATAAAAAAAGAAAAAGTCCTAGCCGATTTACCCGTGTAATTTTTTATAACAAAAACGCGCATGGCATTATAAAACAAAAGCACATAATTAAGGCTTCCTTTACGGGTACTTTCTCCTTTAAAATGAATGATGGTAGCGCCAGAAAAATAATAATTGGTAAAACCTGCTTGTTGAATACGGTAACTTAGGTCTATATCTTCGGCATACATAAAAAACCGCTCGTCGAAACCGCCAACAGTAGCCAAAACCTTTCTACTGACCATTAAAAATGCCCCCGCCAACACATCCACCACCTGATTCTCATTAGCGTTTAAATAGCCCAAGCTGTATTTATTAAATAGCCGAGACTTAGGAAAAAGGGCGCTTAATCCTACTAATTTATAAAAAGCAGTAATCGCCGAAGGAAAAGCGCGCTTGCTTTCTGGTAAAAATTGTCCGGACCCATCAATCATACGAATGCCTAGTCCGCCGGCGTTGGGCTGCGCCCTTAAAAAACCAAGGCATTGTTCAAAACAGTCCTCGCCAACAAGGGTATCGGGGTTGAGAAACAAACAATATTCGCCCTTTGCAATAGCCACGCCCTGGTTATTGGCCTTGGCAAACCCTAGATTCTCGGTATTAGCTATAAAGTGTACCCAAGGAAACAGCGGTTCTAAATAGTCAAGGGATTGATTAGAAGAATGGTTGTCTACCACTATTACTTCGGCCTTAATATTACCAATGGCTTCCCGAACACTGCATAGGCATTGCTCTAAAAAAAAGGGCACATTGTAATTGACTATAATGATGGATAATTCCAAGAATAACTAAGTAGCGGTTAAGAAAATAAAGTTCTAGCAGCACAAAGATGCTTATTTACCCCTAAAATCTTTTAAAATCATAATAATCGGCGGTACTTTTGCAGCATGTTAAAACAAACACTACTCAAAGCAGTACAAACAGGGGCTGCAGTTATGCAAAGTTATTTCAATGGAACCTTTGAAATCACCAACAAAGAAGGCATTAATAATTTGGTTACCGAGGCCGACCACGCTTCTGAAAAAGCCATTTTTGAAGTGATCAGACAAGAGTTCCCATCTCATTATATATTAAGTGAAGAGTCTGGAGAAATTATTCAAGACTCCAATTACAAATGGATCATTGACCCAATTGATGGTACTGTGAATTTTGCCAATGGCATTCCGCTATGTTGTGTAAGTATTGGTATTGAACAAGATGGTAAAATGATTTTAGGAGCGGTGTATAATCCGTTTATTAATGAATTGTTTTTTGCACAAAAAGGTTTTGGCGCTACACTGAATGATAAAATTATACATGTAAGCAAAAAAACAGAAGTAATAAAAAGCGCCTTGGTAACAGGGTTTCCGTATACTTATTTAGACGCACCAAATGGTCCTTTACAAATTTTTGAAAAGTTAATTCGCAAAGGTGTTCCGGTTCGACGCTTAGGAAGTGCAGCCATAGATCTTTGTTGGGTTGCTGCCGGAAGATTTGATGGATTTTATGAACACAAATTACAAGCATGGGATAGCGCTGCAGGATTTTTAATGGTAGAAGAAGCGGGCGGAAAAGTAACTGATTTTACAGGCAATCTTTATTCGCCTTATCAACCACATATACTTGCCACCAACGGACATATTCACCAAGAATTATTAGAGATTGTAAACGGCGGAGAAGTAAAAAATATTCCTGCACACCAATAATAAAATATGATGGAAGAAAGAACAGAGATAGCCGATTTAGGCGAGTTTGGTTTGATAGAACACCTGACAAAAAATTTTGAAATTCACAATGTTTCTACGGTATTAGGTGTGGGCGACGACGCCGCTGTGATTGACCATTTTGGCAAGCAAACAGTAATTAGTACCGATCTTTTATTAGAAGGAATTCATTTTGATTTGATGTACACGCCGCTAAAGCATTTGGGCTACAAAGCAGTGATGGTAAACCTTAGCGACATTTATGCCATGAATGCTACACCAACACAAATTACGGTAAGCATTGGTATTAGCAATAGAATTAGCATTGAAGCACTCAATGAATTTTACGAAGGAATTTATATTGCTTGCGAAAAACACGGTGTTGATTTAGTAGGAGGCGATACCACCACTTCTCAAAAAGGATTTATTATTTCGGTTACCGCAATTGGCGAAGTAACCCCAGATAAATTTGTAAAAAGAAGTACCGCACAAAAAGGCGATTTGATTTGTGTTAGTGGCGATTTAGGTGGTGCATTTTTGGGATTAACTTTAATGGAAAGAGAGAAAGGAATTTATTTAGAAAATCCAAAAGTGCAACCCGATTTAGAAAACGAAAGTTATATTGTTGGACGTTTATTAAAACCAGAAGCCAGAAAAGAAGTGATTGATTTTTTTGAACAAAATGATATTGTTCCAACGGCTATGATGGATGTGAGTGATGGTGTGAGTAGCGAAGTAATGCATTTGTGCAAACAAAGTAATTTGGGTTGTAGAATTTACGAAGAAAAATTACCTATTTCGGATGAGAGTCGTCAAGCTGCGTATAAATTTGGATTAGATCCAACCGTATGCGCATTGAATGGCGGTGAAGACTACGAATTAATTTTTACCCTCAAACAAGAAGACCACGATAAAATTACTTTGAACGAAGAAATTAGTGTGATTGGTTACATGACCGATTTAGAAGAAGGCTCTAAAATAATTACCAAGGGTGGAAATACTTTCAATATCACTGCGCAAGGATGGAATGCGTTTAAGCAATAAAATATTAGTTTGCAGTAATTGTTTTTTCGACTGTTAAGTTGTTATTTAAACAAACCAAATTAGCGGGTAAACCAACCTTTATGCTACCAAGCGCATTGTGTTTTTTAATGACTTGCGCAGGATACAAGCTTGCCATTCTTAGGGCTTCGTTGAGCGGGATGCCCACTTTTTCTACTAGGTTTTTTACTGCTTTAGCCATGGTAAGCGCAGACCCACTCAGTATGCCATTGGATTCATATTTATCGCCCATTAATTGGTGGGGATAAGCACCGGTAGCGGTTTCTGTTACGGCATCTGTAATAACAAATAAGCGGTTACCCAATTGTTTCTTTGCAATTTTTATTGCTTCAAAATTTACATGATAACCATCTGGCACAATACTACACATGGTAGTAGGATGGTTGAAGATAGCGCCCACCATTCCTGGTGCACGGTGCTCAAGCGGACTCATGGCATTAAACAAATGCGTAGCGGTTTGAATTCCTGCATTAAATGCATCGGTGGCTTCTTGGTAACTAGCATTGCTATGCCCTGCAGATACAATTACGCCCTGCGATTGAATGTATTGAATAAGCGATGGTTCACAAATTTCAGGCGCCAGTGTAATTATTTGAATCACGCCTTTGCCATAATTTAATAAGGCATCAATCGATTCTTTGGTTGGTGGATGAATATAGCTAGATAAATGCGCCCCTTTTTTAATTGGATTAATCCAAGGCCCCTCTACGTGTAAGCCCAAGCATCCTGTTCCGCCTTGATGCCAATAGTCTTTTATAGCATCAATGCAAGCAAAAATCACTTCATAACTATTGGTTGCAACGGTTGCCATAAAATGCAATGCGCCACCAGTTTTGCAATAATCGTTTAATTTAAAAATGGCATCGGCTTCTGGATAAACAGAGAGTAGTTTTTTATGTGCACCGTAAATTTGAATATCAATAAAAGCGGGTGCTATTATATCAAAATGTTGATCTGCATTTTTATGTAACGATTCGATACTAACAATGGCTTCAATAAAATTATTAGAAACTACAATCGCATGATTTTCTAAATCTTGCTCACCTGTAAATATTTTTGCAGCACTATAAATTTTTTGTTCTACCACGTGTGTATTATTGAATAATTTGAAATGCATCAGCATCTTTTCCAAATGGAAATTTACTGCGTATTTCGTTGAGGGTTTCTTTGTGTAAATCTATGCTGTGTACAACGGGTTCATCTGCTTGTGTAAACAAGATATTTCCTAGCGGATCAATGATGGTACTGTCGCCACTATGGTAGTTTTTATTTCCATCTTCTCCCACTCTATTCACACCAATTACATAACACTGATTTTCAATGGCACGCGCTGCTAGCAAGGTTTTCCAAGCATGGCTTCTTGAAGCGGGCCAGTTGGCAACCACAATTAAAATATCGTATTCTGGATTTGCTTGATCGGTTTGACGGGCCCATACAGGAAAGCGCAAATCATAACAAACAAGCAATTGTATTTTAAAACCATTCACACTAGTAACAAGCCTTTTTGTGCCTGCTGTGTAGTGTTTGTCTTCGCCAGCAAAAGCAAACAAATGCCGTTTGTTGTAATAACCAAAACTACCATTGGGCAGCATCCAAATTAATCGATTAAAATATTGTTGATTTTCTGTTATAATAACACTGCCCGTTAAAATAATTTTATGATCAATGGCCATTTTTTTCATCCAAGTAACCGTTGGGCCATCCATTGTTTCGGCTAATTCTTTGGCGCGCATACTAAATCCTGTACTAAACATTTCTGGCAAAACAACCAGGTTTGTTTTTTGGTTAATGGCATTTATTTTTTGTTCGAACTGCAAAAGATTTGCCAACTTATCTTCCCAAAATAAAGTAGATTGAATAATAGTGGCGGTCAACATAATGGATGCTGTTTGTATTTACAATATTACTAAATGCAAATTTGGAATCGAACAATTAAGTTTCCTTGGGTGCCTGTAGTTTCACTAGCGCCGTTCTAATTAAATTCGATTCATATCCTTTTTGAAGTAAATAATTGGTTGCTTTTACTTTTTTATTTAAGGTTGTTTCTTTTTTTAAGGTGTTCCATTTAACAGTAGCCAAACGCTGTAAGCAAGACAGATAAGCTATTTGGTCAATTTCATCTAAGGCCTTTTGAATATTATAACTACTAACTCTTTGTTGTTTGAGCGCAGCGGTTATTTTTATTTTCCCCCATTTTTTTGTTCTAAAATGTCCGCCAACAAACAGTAATGCGTATCGTTGTTCATTTAAATAATTTTCTTCAATTAGTTGCGAGAGTAAAATTTCTACGTCTTTTTTATAGAGCCCCATAGAAAAAAGCTTCTCTTTTGTGGCTTGATGGCTTCGTTCTTGATAAGCACAGTACTGCTTTATTTTTTGAAATGCCTGTGCTGGGGTAAGGGATATCTTCATTACAAATTGTTTTGATTTACAGCCATAAAAAATTATATTTGTAACGAATGCTTTGTTTTAGCAATTGCAAAGTAAAGAATAACTTTTTTGTATGACCCCTACCCTTAAAAATGTTTGTTTGATAGACGACGATAAAATCTATCAATTCACAGCCACCATGATATTGGAGGCAACGGGGTTAACCAATAGCATTGCGGCATTCTTAAACGGCAAAGACGCCATCGGTTTTTTAAAGGACCCTAACACCGCGCAAAACAGTCAATTACCCGATATTATATTTTTAGACATTAATATGCCCGTAATGAATGGCTGGGAGTTTTTAGAGGAGTTTCAACAGTTTTCGGCCTCCTTGTCTCAACCAATAAAAATTTACCTAGTTAGCTCCTCTGTAGATGAATCAGACATTAACAAGTCTAAAAAATACCCTTCTGTTACCGATTATGTGATTAAACCACTCAATCGCGACAAATACCGCCAACTACTTACAAGCCAAGTATAGTTCCAAATACGCCGCACCAATCCACAACTCATTAACATTAATGTGAATCTTCTCTAAAACCTCCATTTCTATTGGTGTAATATTAACATTTTGCAGTAGGTTTGTTGCCAACCTAAATTCTGCAGAATGAAATTTATTGTTTCGTCTACCTCATTGTTAAAACACCTGCAGCAGATCAGCGGTGTAATCAACGCAAACACAGTATTACCAATACTTGAGGACTTTTTATTTGAAATAGAAGACAAAAAATTAAACGTAGTAGCTACCGATCTTGAAACCGTAATGCGGGTTCAGATGGATGTAGAAAGCAAAGTGAACGGAAAAGTGTGCATTCCTGCAAAGATTTTGTTGGATACCCTTAAAAACATAGCCGATCAGCCACTAACCTTTAATATCGACAAAAACTTCGCAGTAGAAATTACCAGCGATAACGGTAAGTACAAGGTAATGGGTGAGAATCCAGACAATTTTCCAAAAGAGCCAGCAGCGGATGATACCACTGGTTTCAATATGTCGAGCAGCGCATTATTAACCGCTATCAATAAAACATTGTTTGCAGTTAGTAACGACGATTTGCGTCCTGCAATGACGGGTGTTTTCTTTGAATTAACCAAAGACAGTGTTCAATTTGTTGCTACCGATGCACATCGCCTAGTTCGATACAAGCGTACTGACTCAAAAGCGTCTAAAGTTGATTCATTCATCGTACCTAAAAAACCGTTGAATTTATTAAAGAACGCTTTACCAGATAATGACGACGAATTAACCATCACCTATAATAGCAATCATTTATTTGTAAAGCACGGCTCTACACATATGATTTGTAGACTGATTGATGCACGTTTCCCAGACTATAAAGTGGTAATTCCTGTAGACAATCCTTATAACTTAATTGTTAGCAAAGCTGATTTTCAAAGCGCTTTACGTCGTGTAAATGTTTTCTCTAATAAAAGCACTAACCAAGTTGCGTTGAATATTAGCGGAAGCGAATTGCAATTAGCAGCACAAGACGTAGACTTTAGTTTTGAAGGTAACGAGCGCATGAGTTGTCAATACGATGGCGAAGATTTACAAATTGCATTCAATGCAAAATTCTTAATTGAAATGCTACATGCAGCAGATACAGACGATGTTAAAATTGAATTGTCTACTTCTACTAAAGCAGGTTTAATTAAGCCAACAGAACAAGCTGCTGGCGAAGAATTGCTAATGTTAGTGATGCCTTTAATGTTGAATAATTAATTGAATAAATAGTTTGTTGAAATGCCTCCGCACTCCGGAGGCATTTTTTATTAGACAAACCCGTAGCCGCATGGTTTTTGTTTGTAAATTGTTCTTTCAATTGCTGACTTATGATAGAATCTGTTATTCATTATTTTGAACATATTTCAAGTTTACACCGAGCTTTAATTTTAGCCGGCGGCATTAGCTTTTTTTGGTTGATAGAAGGCTTCGATCCTTTATTTAATTTCAAATACCAAAAATGGAAACACGCATCTGTTAATATTTTTTTTACCCTCACCACCATCATCATCAATTTTGCATTTGCCTTATTCATTGTAAAAACAAGTGATTGGGCTGTAGCACACCAATTTGGTTTGATGCAATTATTTCCTATGCCAATTTGGGCTTTTATGTTAGTAGGATTATTGTTGCTAGATTTAATAGGAGCGTATTTTATTCATTGGGTAGAACACAAAACAAAATGGATGTGGAAGTTTCATATGGTACACCATGCCGATACGCATGTAGACACTACTACCGCCAATCGACACCATCCAGGCGAAAGTGTTTTTAGGGCTGTTTTTACAACACTAGGCGTGCTCATTTGCGGTGCACCAATGTGGTTGGTTATGTTGTACCAAAGTTTGAGTGCCGTGCTTTCTCAATTTAATCATGCCAATATTCGTTTGCCTTTGTGGTTAGATACTGCCATCAGTTGGTTAATTGTATCGCCCAATATGCACAAGGTGCACCACCATTTTCAGCGTCCGCAAACGGATAGTAATTATGGTAATATTTTTTCTATTTGGGATCGATTGTTGGGTACATTTAATGCAACGCCAATTCAAGAAATTAAATATGGTTTAGACGTATTGGATAATAGCCAAGACGAAAACATAGGGTTCCAATTAAAAATTCCTTTCGACGGATCTGTGAAAACAGATTATTGATTTGATAAACTGCATCTTTGCATAAATTTTAATTCATGAAAATAGCTGCTTTTATTCCGGCCCGTTATGCAGCCACGCGTTTTCCTGCAAAATTGATGCAGCAATTAGGCACCAAAACGGTTATCCAACACACCTATGATAATACCGTTGCCACAGGCTTATTTAATGAAGTAATTGTAGTAACAGATAGCGATATTATTTATCAAGAAATTACTTCGAATGGTGGCAAAGCGGTAATGAGTATTCGCACCCATGAAAGTGGTAGTGATAGAATTGCAGAAGCAGCAGAAAATATAGACGTTGATATTATTGTGAATGTACAAGGAGACGAACCTTTTGTGCAAAGAGAACCACTCCAACAATTAATTGCTGTTTTTTTGGGAACGGCAGGTGAGCAAGTACAAGTAGCGTCTTTAATGCAGGTATTAAAAGATCCGGCACAAATTGAAGATCCTAACTACGTAAAGGTTGCGGTAGACAGAAATATGAATTCGCTGTTTTTTTCTAGGAGCGTCATTCCATATCCGCGCAGCAAAGAAAGCCCGATTATTTATTACGAACATATAGGTGTTTATGCTTTTAGAAAAGCTGCACTAATGCAATTTACCAATTGGCCAATTACCCCACTAGAGGCCGCGGAAAAAATTGAATGTTTGCGTTATTTAGAATATGGCATTCCTTTAAAGATGGTTGTTACAGAATATATGGGTGTTGAAATTGATACCCCAGCAGATTTGATAAAGGCGGCTAGTTTATTGTAGGGCATTAACCGATACCGTATCTTTGTTTTTTATATCAAGCACCAAATAATTTTTATGGCAAGCGCTTTTCGTAATTTAAAATTGGTTAGCAATATGGTATTTGGCCGCGGTAGTTTTCATCAGCTAGATGAAATATTAGCGCCACAAAGAAAAGCAGATGCCCCCATGGTTTTTTTGGTGGATCATTTTTTTGAAGGAAAACCTTTGGCCAATCGAATTCCACTAAGGGGCAAAGACAAAATTATTTTTGTAGATACAACCCTCGAACCCAAAACCACACAGGTAGATAAACTTGCACAAAATTTACAAGCAGAATTTGGTAGCATTAGTGGCGTGATAGGCATTGGTGGCGGATCTGCATTGGATTTAGCAAAAGCAGTTGCTTTGATGATGAACAATCCTGGATCTTCTGCAGATTACCAAGGTTGGGATTTGGTGAAATTTCCTGGCGTTTACAAAGCGGGAATTCCAACACTGAGTGGAACTGGTGCAGAAGTTAGTAGAACAACGGTACTAACCGGTCCTACAAGAAAGCTAGGAATGAATTCAGACTACACACCATTTGATCAAATAATTTTAGATCCCGAATTAACCAAAGACGCTCCATCGAACCAACGTTTTTATACAGGGATGGATTGTTATATTCATTGCATAGAAAGTTTAGAAGGAACATTTTTAAACGAGTTCAGTAAAAGTTACGGAGAGAAAGCTTTGCAATTATGTCAAAAAGTTTTTGTAGAAAAAACACAGTGGGATGATACTTCCGACGATCAATTAATGATGGCTTCTTATGCAGGCGGAATGAGTATTGCTTATTCGCAAGTTGGTGTGGCACATGCAGTGAGTTATGGCCTGAGTTATTTATTAGGAACCAAACACGGAATAGGTAATTGTATTGTGATGAATCATTTAGAAGCATATTATCCTGCAGGTGTAAAAGAATTTAAATGGATGGTTGAGAAAAACAATATTGAAATTCCAGTAGGTATTTGCAAAGGATTATCGGAAGAGGATTTTGATAAAATGATTAATGTGTCGTTGGGCATGAAACCCTTGTGGGAGAACGCTCTTGGAAAAGACTGGGAAAAAGTCATGACCCGCGAAAAACTGCGTGAGTTGTATGATAAATTGTAGTACAAGTTTATCTGATTTATTTTTTTTTATAAATTAAATAATAAGCATAAATCAAAATAATTGTATAAAACAAAAATGCAATTTTTTGTATGCTATCATTTTGTATCCTAAATAACCAAGGCATTGTTACACCCCAAAAAAGTAGTATCCAGTTTGATTTTTTCATTTTATATGTTTTTCTTTTTTTGACATTCTTGGTAATCTACTTTTGAATCTTCAAAACACCAAGCAGTAGTTACAATAACGGTTAAAACGCAAGCGGGAGTGGCGGGGCCAGAAAGAAAACACATAAAATACCCAAACGTACCATTTCTATCGCACCTATCATTTTGTTTTAAAAAATCGTCTTGACATTTATCGCTCTCAATTAACATAAATGATTTTTTAACAATGTCATTATTTGCTGCTGATTTATTTATAATATACTTTTCATAAATCTTATTAATTATTATTCTTTTGTTCTCGATAGTTAATCTTGAAACAAAAGAATATTTTTTACGAACTTCATTTTGTAAAGTCAGGTCGCTTTTAATTATAGAATTTAAATCAGTTAAATAATTCTTATTTGAGTTTTGAATATATTTTAATAATTCAGCAGTATCCTTTATTGTTGCCAATGCTTTAATGTCACTACTAAATGATTTTATACTGTTTAAATTTTTGCATTCATTAATTGTCTTCTCTGCGGAAATTAACAACTCCTTTATTAGGTTATCGGAATTGAAAACTTCTATTATCTTTTTGATGTTTTCGGCAGAATTTATTGAACTTTCTGATGAAGACTCAAATGAATAGGCCTCCATCTTCTTACTACAGGAACTTAAAATAATTAGGAATAAAATAATAGGTAACGAAATTATTTCTTGAAATTTATTTCTCATTGCATTTGTTTTTTTGATTGAGTGTAAAAAAAAAGAATATTATTAGCATGAAACCTGATTAAATAACGGTAAATCAGGAGCTGTAACACGGTCTTTTCTTTGCTTCTTTGTGATATTCACTACTTTTGTTTCTCAATCTGATTATATGGCCATACGCATTTTTATTACCGGAGGCACTTTTGATAAAGAATACAACGAACTAAACGGTCAGTTGTATTTTAAGGATACGCATATTCAAGAGTTATTAAAATTGGGCAGAAACAGGGTAGATGTAGACATCAGAACTTTAATGATGATTGATAGTTTAGAGATGACCAACGACGATCGATTGTTGATTGCACGCCAGTGTAATAGTTCGGAAGAAGATAAAATTATTATCACGCATGGAACAGATACCATGACACAAACTGCGGCAATACTTGCTGCTAAAATTACTAATAAAACAATTGTTTTAACAGGTGCAATGATTCCCTATAAATTTGGTAGCTCCGATGGTTTATTCAATTTAGGAAGTGCACTTGCTTTTGTACAAGCGCTACCAGTTGGTGTGTATGTTGCTATGAATGGCAGAATTTTTAATTGGAATAATGTGCAAAAAAATACACAGACTGGGGTTTTTGAAGAGATCAATAAATAATTAGCTATTACTTATTTGCATAAAAAAACCCGATGCAATTTGCATCGGGTTTGTAATATATAGATGGGTTAGTAAGTTTATTTCTTAGGTTCTAATAATTTAAAGAACTGGTCTAATTGAGGTAAAATTACAATACGCGTTCTACGATTAACAGCACGTCCTTCTGCAGTTGCATTGTCTGCTAATGGAATGTATGAACTTCTTCCTGCTGCTGTCATACGTTTAGGATCTAATCCATAAGTGTTTTGTAAAATACGCACTACAGTTGTTGCACGTTTCACACTCAAATCCCAATTGTCGGCCATGCCCGAACCTTTAATAGCAACAGAATCTGTGTGTCCTTCTACTAAGAATTCAATTTCTGGTTGCGCGTTTAATACTTTAGCTACTTTACCTAACACATCTTTTGCGTGATCGGTAACATCGTAACTGCCGCTTTTAAACAATAATTTATCGGAGATATCTACGTACACTACCCCTTTATCAACTTTAATATTAATGTCTTTATCGTCTATATTACCAATAGCACCTTTCAAGTTCATTACCAATGCCATATTCAAAGAATCTTTTCTAGAAATAGTTCCTTGTAAGTCTTTAATGTAAATATCTTTTGCGCCAATATTTTCTAAAGATTTTTTAATGCTTTCTGCTTGAGAACCGGTAACTACTGAAAGATCTTTTAATTGGTTTAAAACAGTATTGTTGTTTTGTTTTAAATAGTCTATTTGACCTTTAAGGTCTGCATTAGCGCTTTCAAGAGCTCCTTTTCTATTTGTAAGATCTTCAACTTTGTTATTGCATTTATTTTGCTCATCCTGCAAAGTTTTGTATTTCTCCTTAAGCTCAGCATACGCCCCATTCAATTCACCATATCTTGCTTCGGCTTGTTTTAGTTGTTTAGGGCTAACGCAAGAGAACAGAAAAGTTGCGCCCAAAATGAACAACACATAATTTTTAAGTTTCATATCTTATTTTTTATTCTGATGATTACAATAGAAAACGTATTCTTTATTAAAAAATTGTGTGTTGAATTAGTATTTATTAAAAAATTGGCTTTAGGCAGAAAGCAATACTGTTTCTGAAGCATTCATCCAATTCGTATAGTGCGCCTGGTAAAGATCTTCCACCATTTTTCGCTTTATTTTTAAAGTTGGCGTTAAAATACCGTTGTCTACCGTCCACTCTTCAAACAATAACACAAGTTTATTAATTTTTTCGTGGTGATCTAAAGTGGCGTTTACTTCGGCCAAATGCAATTGTAACTGGTTTACTAGTTCCGCTTTATCTGAAGCCATTGCCGCCTCCGATAAAATACAGAGTGCTATAGCATTAGTCATTCCCGAACCTACCACACAGGCTTGATCAATCAATGGACTAACCAATAACTTACTTTCAATAGGAGCGGGACTGATGTATTTTCCCTTACTCGTTTTAAATTGGTCTTTTATTCTGCCTGTAATACGTAAAAAGCCATTTTCGTCAATAGCACCTTCGTCTCCGGTGCGCAAGTAGCCGTCTAAAAAACTATCGGCAGTAATGCCCGGTTCTTTGTAATAACCCAGCATAGAGGCAGGACTTTTAACCAATATTTCATTTGCTTCACCAAGTTTAACCGTTACTTCTGGATAAGGGGTGCCAACTGTACCAAAAACGGTGGCATTTTTTCTATTGGCATGTGAGAGTGCCAAGTTTTCGGTCATCCCATAAGCTTCCATAATGGTAATGCCTAGTTTAGAATACCATTCAAGTATTGCAGGATTAATGGGTGATGCACCAGTAAACACAAAATGTGCCCGAGACAAACCCAATTTTTTCTTAATGGCTTTTTTAAATAAGCCCGATATAATAGGTATAGAAAGAATTAAGTTTAATTTTTTTTGCGGCATTTTTTTCAAAATCTCATCGCGCATTTTTTCCCAAATTCTAGGAACGGCTAAAAATATGGTGGGTTGTGTATCTGATAAGTTTTTAGAAAACCGATCCATCGATTCCACAAAATACATGCAACTACCCGTAAAAATTGCGCCACATTCCACCAGCATTTTTTCAGCTACATGGCATAGTGGTAAGTAAGAGAAAAAAAGCTCTTTTTGAATAGTTGGGTTGGCCTTTAAAAAAGCAGCAACCGCAAAATTCATGGAATAATAAGTATGCATTACACCCTTAGGTTGACCCGTGGTTCCCGAAGTATAAATAATGCAAACAAGTGATTCAAGATCTACATCGGGCTTGCCTTCTAATTTGGCTTGCTTACTTGTTAAGTCGGACCAATTCAAACAATTTTTGATCGGATAAAAAGGAAAACAAACTTGTGCAATATGCGCTGGAACTGCCGCCTGTGCTTGTTCTGGTTGATCGAGCTTGCCAATGAAAACAAGTTTTGAATCGCTATGAATTAATATTTCTTGCAAAGTAGCAGCACTAATATTTGGATATAGTGGAACAGATACACAACCAGCCATCATGATGGCTAAATCTGCCATAATCCAATAGGCGCAGTTCTTACTTAAAATGGCCACTTTATCGCCTTTTTGTAAGCCCATTGCTTGGATTGCTGCTGCCATTTTTCGAACTTCATCGCCCGCAGATTTCCAAGTAAAATTTTGGTAAACGCCATTAACGGGTTCCGATAAAAACAGTTGATCTGCTTGCGTTTGTTCAAACAAGCAAAAGCAATCAATAATGGACGGTGGGGTATGTGTATGATTCATGAGCACATCTTTTGTATCAGTCGGTTAATAAATGGGCAATACCTAAATGAGGAATTTTTCCTTGAATTGGTGCGAAGAATTGAATGATTTTTTTAAAATCAGCCGCTTCGTCGTTGCCCGTATAAAAAGGTTCAGCAATGCTAACTTCTTTTTTGGCAAAATCAAACCCTACCATTACAATAGGCACTTTTGTTTTTTGAGCAATATGGTAAAAACCGGTTCTTAATCTGTCTACTTTTTTTCGCGTGCCTTCGGGCGATAGGGCTAATAAAAAATGGGTATGTTGGTTAAATATTTCCACCACTTGGTCCACCATATTTAGTTTTGAAAACCGATTAACCGGATATCCCCCCGTCATTCTAAAAAAAAATCCAAATGGACCTTTAAACAATTCTTCTTTACCCAAATAATGAACATATTCTAAACGCAATATACTCCTAATAGCAAGTCCTAAAGGAAAATCCATGGCACTAGTATGGGGCGCAACAATAATTACCGCCTTAGGCAGGTCAATGGGAAAGGGTTGAATGATTTTCCAACCGCATAAACGGAAATATAATTTCCAAAAAAAACGCATGGCAGCAATTGTTTGAACAAACAAGTTACTATTTGAGCGGCATATTTTTATGAAATTCAACAAGAAAAGAATTTGTGCTGAATTAATTTACACCATCAAATAATTCCTATCCCGAGAATTTTTTATGAAAGCGAACAGATAAATTGTTTCTTTACATCAAATTTACGCATGGCTCCAGCGGCAAACAAACTCATTATTATTACTGCACCTTCTGGTGCGGGAAAGACTTCTATTACCAGATATCTACTAGAAAAATATCCTTTATTATCATTCTCTGTATCTGCTGCAACGCGTGCTCCGAGAGGGAAAGAGCAGGATGGTGTTGACTATCATTTTATTAGCGAAGAAGCTTTTAAGGCCCATATTGCTGCGGATGAATTTTTAGAATATGAGATGGTGTACGAAGGAAAATACTATGGCACACTAAAAGCAGAGATGGATAGAATTTGGGCGCTTAATAAAATACCCATGCTTGATATTGATGTAAAAGGGGCCATGAAAGTGCAGCAACAATACACCAATAATTGCTTATCGATTTTTATTAAACCACCCTCCATTGAAGCATTAAAAAGCCGATTAGAAAATCGGGGCACCGAAACGCTAGAGAGTTTAGAAATGCGCTTAAGTAAAGCAAGTTTTGAATTGTCTTTTCAAGAAAAATTTAATAGCATCATCACCAACGATAATTTGTTACAAGCTTGTATTGAAACAGAAACAGTCATAAAAGATTTCTTAGGTTGGTAACTTGCTTTTGCAGAAATTTAGGTTCTAATACAATTAATCATGCCATTTCAAAATAGAACGATTTTAATTACCGGCGCAAGTAGGGGTATTGGAAAAGCAATGGCCTTGCGCCTAGCCAAAGAAGGAGCAAACATTGTAATTGCTGCTAAAAGTGTAAACGAAGATCCTCGATTAGGGGGCACTATTTATTCTGCTGCTGCAGAGGTAGAAGCCGCTGGGGGAAAAGCCTTAGCCGTTCAAGTAGATATTAGAAATGAAGAACAAATTCAATCGGCCGTTCAACAAGCCGTAGAAAAATTTGGCGGCATTGATGTGGTAATTAATAACGCCTCAGCAATTCAATTAACACCAACCGAACAAACAGATACCAAGCGTTTTGATTTAATGCATAGTATTAATGTTCGAGGTACTTTTTTGGTGGTAAAAAATTGTTTGCCTTATTTAAGAAAAGGAAAAAATCCGCATATCATTACTTTGTCTCCACCAGTAAACCTCGATCCAAAGTGGATGGGTGGGCATATTGCGTATACGCTTACTAAATTTAGTATGAGTATGATGGCCTTAGGTTGGGCCGCTGAATTGAAAGGAGCAGGCATTGCATCAAATGCACTTTGGCCTAGAACAACTATTGATACGGCTGCTGTAAGAAATTTATTGGGTGGAGAGGCTTTAGCAAAAATGAGTAGAACACCAGATATTATTGCAGATGCTGTTTATTTTATTTTGAAAAAAAATGCAGCACAATGTAGTGGTCATACTTTTATTGATGAAGAAGTGTTAGCCGCAGAAGGCATCACAGATTTATCGAAATATTCCGTTGTTCCGGGTGCACATTTGTATACTGATTTGTTTGTGTAAATCAATTTTGAATTCTTTGCTGATTTATGTCAATAAAAATTCACCTGTTTTTTAAATAGTTATTGTTATAATAAAATTACCGTTTGAACTATTTGAAAACATAAAGAGGCTGTCTCGTGTTTTGAGACAGCCTCTTTTTGTTTGTTTACCTGATAGGCATTAGCTTTTTACCTAATGCTATTTATAATATACGCTTTAATCTATTTAGTAAATATTGGTATGAATATTTGCTATTAGAAGCAGTTATTTTTTATTAAAATCTCCCCCATACACCAATACCATTTTTGATGGGATCACGTATTTTTTTAAGGCTTGATTTACTTCTGCTAATTTTAGTGAAGTGATTTTGTTTTCAAATTCGGTATACCAACTTAGGTTTCTATTATAATATAAATAAGTCACCAATAAACCAGCAATTTGTCCATCAACACCCAAAGAAATTTTTCGGCCCTGTAACCAACTATCGGTTGATTTTTTTAATTCATCTTCTGTAAATCCTTTGTCGATGGCCTTGTTCATTTCTTCTTTCAAGGCGCTGTCTAATCTGTTTTTATAGATCGGATTAAAAATAGCGTAAACACCCCATTTTGCATCTTTATCAAGGGATCCAGCATTTAAAAACGAGCCAGCTCCATAGCTCATACCTTCGCTTTCTCTTAATCTTTTTGGAATACGAGAAGATAAAAATGCGCCACCTCCAAGTAATTCATTTGCCATACTTAGTGCTGGAAAATCTGCATCAGTATCCGACATTGGGATATTAATAAAACCCAAGGCCAAAGCATTGGCTTTGTCTGGTGTAAGTATTGCTTCTGTAGAACCTACTACATCAAAATATTGTTTAGGAATTCTTACAAAACTTGTTTTACTGTTCCATGATTGAAAAACATTGGTAATTGCTTTGTCTGCTTCTTCTTGTGCAAACTCTCCCACCAAAGATCCTACACCAAAATTTGCACCATAATGACTAGCATAAAAAGCTTCTAAATCTGATTTTTTTATGGCATTCAAATTAACGGTTTCTTCATCTGCATCAGCAGTATAGTAGATACTAGATTTTGGATATCTCGACGTTTTTTGTGTGGCCAATAAAGAGGCACGATATTGTGGATCGTTTCTATTGGCATCTAATCCTGCTTTAGATTGTGCAATCAATTTGTCTAATTCATTTTGATCAAAAGATGGATTAGATAAAATTTCTTTTAATAGCGCCATGCAATTAGTAAAATGTGCTTTATCGGTATTAATACCAATACTTATTTGATTGCCACTTCCACTAATATTTATTTGCGATTTTATTTTATCTAAAGAATCATTGAGTTGTTTTTTATTTAATGTTTTGGTGCCATTGCGCAACATTGCAGCAGTGAGTGATGAAATAGTCAATTTGTTCTCTAAAGACTTTTCATTACCAATTGGCAGGTTAAAATTGCCAATAATTTTTTCGCCTTTTGCTGGTTTTCTTAATAATGCGTACCTAAATCCATTGGCTAATTTTTTGTACTGCGTATTTGCTTTAATATTGGCAATACTAGTTTCAAAAGTTTCGGTTTGTTTTTTTACTTCCTTGCCTTTGTAGCTTTTTACAAGTGCATCAATATCGCCAGCATCAGCTACTTTTACACGCTCTGGATTTTTATCAGGAATAAATAATCCCCAAGTTCTATTCGATGATTTATAATATTTGTTAGCCACTGCTTGCACTTCTGCCAATGTTAGCTTTTCTATTCTATCTCTGTTGAGGTAAAATAAACGCCAGTCGCCTGCACCAATCGCTTCTGTTAAATTGATACAAAGTCCAATGGTATTATTGGTAATGTTTTCGTTTTGTTTAATATAGGCATTTTTTGCACGCTCTAATTCTTCTTTGGTAATAGTGGTGCTACCTATTTTATCTAATACAGATAAGAAAACTGTTTTAGCAGAATCCAAACTTTTTTCTTTGGGAACTTCGGCTTCTAAATAAGCGTATCCAGGATCTTTTAATTGTAACAATTCGCTCCCAACTCCTGTTGCTAATTTTTTTTCTACCAAGGCTTTGTATAAAATTCCAGAAGGATTATTGGTGAGTATATGCAATAAAGCTTGCGTAGCTGCATAGTCTATATTTGAATAAGCAGGTGTGTGATACGCCATACCAATGTATTGAATGTCTCCCACTCTTTTTAATTCTACATATCGCTCTCCATCTTGTACTGGCTCTACTGTGTAAGTGGGTTGTAATACCCTTGTAGGTTTTGGAATATTGCTATAAAACTGTTGGATGTATTGCAAGGCTTTTGCTTCATCGAATTTTCCGCCCACCATTAAAACAGCATTATCTGGTTGGTAATATTTTTTGTAGAAAGCACGCAAATTATCTACCGGCACTCTTTCAATATCTTCTTTACTACCAATGGTTGATTTGCCATAATTATGCCATAGATAGGCACCCGCAATGATGCGCTCTTGTAATACACCACTTGGATTGTTTTCGCCACTTTCAAATTCATTTCTTACCACAGAAAATTCTGTTTTTAATTCGGCAGCTAAAATTTGGCTATTGACCATACGATCAGATTCCATATCTAGTGCCCACTTTAAATTTTCGTCTTTAGCTGGTAACACTTCGTAGTAATTGGTTCTGTCGTACCAAGTGGTTCCATTGGCTTCTGCACCTCTATCGGCAATTGCTTTTTTTATTTCTTTGTAACGCTTAGACGTTTTAAACATCATGTGTTCTAACAAATGCGCCATACCACTTTCGCCATAACCTTCGTGGCGAGAACCTACTAAATAAGTAATGTTCACCACAATATTATTTTGCGAATTATCGGGTACTAATAATACGCGCAAACCATTATTAAGCTTGTATTCTTTAATACCTTCTACTTGTGTGACCAAAACTGGTGCTACCGGTTTTGCGTTTTGACTCCAACTGCTAAAAAAGCTGCAGCATAACAAACTAGCTAAGGCTAAAAATTTATTCATAATAGGCTATTTACATTTGAATAATAAAAGTACCGAAAAGGATCTTAATTAAAAACCCCCTTTGTTAAACTTAACAAAGGGGGTTTTAAGAACTTCAAGCTAAACAACTCTTAATTGCTTTCGATTTCGGCCGACTCACTATTGCTAGGGTTGTTTGTTTTTTCGGGACGCATTTGAGGAAAAAATAATACATCCTGAATAGACACCTGATTGGTCATTAACATACACAACCTGTCAATCCCAATACCAATCCCAGAAGTAGGTGGCATGCCATATTCAAGTGCGCGTAAAAAATCGTAGTCAATAAACATGGCTTCGTCGTCTCCGCGTGCCATTAATGCAGACTGTTCTTCAAAACGATCGCGTTGGTCTATTGGGTCGTTCAACTCAGAATAAGCATTGGCAATTTCTTTGCCGTTTACCATCAACTCAAATCTTTCAACCAAACCTGCTTTGCTACGGTGCTTTTTGGTCAACGGGCTCATTTCAACAGGATAGTCAATAATAAAAGTTGGTTGGATATAGGTATGCTCACTAGTGGCACCAAAAATTTCGTCGATCAATTTTCCTTTTCCAATATTATTAGGCACATCAATTTTTAATTCTTTGCAAACAATTCTTAATCCTGCTTCGTCTTTATCACTAACATCAATACCCGTATTTTCTTTAATGGCATCATGTATGCTAATACGCTTGAAAGGTGCTTTAAAGCTGATGGTTTTGTCTCCAACAGGTAATTCTGTTGTGCCGTGTAAAGCCAAAGCAATTTTTTCAAATAATTGCTCTGTGGTTTCCATCATCCAGAAATAATCTTTGTAAGCAGTGTACCATTCTAATACGGTGAATTCTGGATTGTGTGTGCGATCCATTCCCTCGTTTCTAAAATTTCTACTAAACTCATACACCCAGTCGAAACCGCCAACAATCAGGCGTTTTAGGTACAATTCATTGGCAATACGCAGGTATAATGGAATATCTAGTGCATTGTGGTGTGTGATAAAAGGACGAGCAGCAGCACCACCCGGAATGCTTTGTAGCACTGGGGTATCTACTTCTAGTGCGCCTTGTGTATTTAAGAATTCACGAATGGTATTTACCAGTTTGGTTCTTTTTACAAAAGTGTCTTTTACCTCGGGGTTAATAATTAGGTCTGCATAGCGCTGGCGATACCTAAATTCAGGATCTGTTACCGCATCAAACACATTTCCCTCTTCGTCTCTTTTAACAACAGGAAGGGGCTTTAATGACTTTGTTAAAAGCGTAATAGTTTGTGCATGGATAGAGGTTTCGCCGGTTTTTGTAATAAAACCATAACCAGTTGCACCAATAATATCTCCAAGGTCTAATCCTTGTTTAACCAAGGTATCCCACATAGACTTGTCTTCGTCGGGATAAATATCGTCTCGGCGAACATATAATTGAATGATTCCCTTGCTATCTTGTATTTTAATAAAGAATACTTTTCCCTTATCATTCATGCTCATAATGCGGCCTGCCACACAAACTTGGGCAAACTGCTCCTTTGTTTCTTCGGTATAATTCGCTTTTATTTCGGTTGAAAAGTGCGAAACAGGATATAATGCTGCGGGAAACGGATCAATTCCTGCTGCTTGTAATTTGGTCAGCTTTTCGCGACGGATCAATTCTTGCTCTGACAAATGGGATAGACTCATAGTTATTTCTGCTTAGAACGAGCAAATTTAACGGATGTTGGTCGAGTTGACAACTTGATCTGTGTGAAATAGTTTTTGATAAATTTCTTGTTGCGTAAGCGCAATCATTTCGCCGGGTTGCATTTGATTCAATGACAATCCTTCAATACTGTATCGAATTAAGCGAAGCGTAGGGAACCCAATTTTTGCAGTCATCTTTCGAATCTGTCTATTTTTTCCTTCAGATAAAATTAATTCTATCCATGGTGCAGGAATTTCTTTTCGAAAACGAATCGGTGGATTTCTTGCAATAGTTGTTGGTGGATTTTCAAAAAGCTTAGCGATTAATTTTTTTGTATGATAGATTTTTCCATCGATGTTAATGTCTACGCCTTTTTGTAATTGATCTATTGCGGTTGCATTAATAGCGCCATCTACTTGTACCCAGTAACTACGGGTATGTTCAAACTTAGGATGCAGTAATTGGTGGTTGAGTGCTTTGTCGTTGGTTAATAAGAGTAATCCTTCGCTATCATAGTCGAGTCTGCCTACTGGATAAACGTCTTTTGGCACCTTAAAAAAATCCATTAAAGTTTGTTTATTTTCTTCCGCAGAAAACTGAGATAATACCTGAAAAGGTTTGTATATCTGGAAGTAATAATTCATAAAAAACAAAAGTCTCGCTGATGCGAGACTTTGTATATAGATGGGTTAGTAAGTACCAGGAAATAAATTTCCTTACACAATATTAAAAAACCTTTTCACCTATGCAAAATTTTTTTTAAACAATTTTATTAACATTTTGATGCAGTTTGTGAATTGTAGCGAATTTATAAGCCCTTTTAATGCCATTATTTTAATGATTTTGACTAAAAAAAAGTAACTAATTATTTTTTTAATTTGCTTGTAACACTATTAAACAAAGGCTTTCAGAAGATTTAAAAATTTATACTTCAAAAGTCCATCTTTTATTTAATTAGATTTTTAAAATGTTAAAAGCGCTTGTTGTTTTAGTGTTTTTTCCGAAAAAATATTTCTGCTATGCCTTAGGTATTACCTTTGAATTACCTAAAAAACAGTGTTATGAAGTTTCCTGCTCCTGTTTCCGTTCAATGGGTTGCCCAATTAATTGGCGCCGAACTGTCTGGTAATCTCAGCGCTGAGGTTACTGGTATTAACGAAATACACAAAGTTGAACAAGGAGATTTGGTTTTTGTAGACCATCCAAAATATTATACAACGTGCTTAAATAGTGCAGCTAGTTTTATCATAATTAACTCAGCAGAAATTGCTATTCCGGCAGGTAAAACAATTTTAATTGTGGCCGATCCTTTTGAAGCATATTTAAAAATAGTGCAGCACTTTAAACCCTTTGTTTCGGCAGAAAAAGCAATTAGTGATTCTTTAATTATTGGAGAAGAATCGATTATCATGCCGAATGTTTTTATTGGCAATAATGTGCGAATTGGAAATAATTGTACCATTTATCCGGGTGTAAATTTATTAGACGGAACAATTATTGGCAATAACGTAGTGATACAATCTGGAACCGTAATTGGATCGGATGCGTTTTATTATAACACCAAAAAAAATCGATCACACTGGTATAAAAGAATGGAAAGTTGCGGCAATGTAGTGATTGAAGATGCCGTAGAAATTGGTGCCAATTGTACCATTGATCGTGGGGTAACGGCAACAACATTAATTGGCGCAGGCACTAAAATTGATAACCTAGTGCATATTGGACACGACGTAAGTGTTGGTAAAAACTGCTTGTTTGCTTCACAAGTAGGCATAGCGGGAGGGACCATTATTGAAGATGGGGTGATTCTTTGGGGTCAGGTGGGTGTAAACAAAACCATAACCATAGGTGCAAATGCGGTGGTGATGGGCCAAACAGGGGTAACAGCGTCCTTGGCTGGCGGAAAAACTTATATGGGCTACCCAGCAGCCGAAGCGGGTTTAAAACGCCGCGAAATAGTTTGGATTAAACGTATTCCTGAGCTATGGAAAAAAGTAATGGACCAAAACGACTAAGTTAATTGGTGCATTACTTTTAATTCTTTACAAATTCGTTCAATAGAATTACTGAGTGGTTGATAAGAAAAACCAGGTAACTGTTCTAATAATTTAGTGTTATTGAACGATACATTCGCCCTTGCTGTTTTAGCAGTTTCTTTGGTAAGCAAAGGTGTTTTTTTTGTAAACCAACTTTTTACGGCTTCTAATCGCCATACAATTTCAGCAATAAGTTTTGTTACTTTTTTATGCGGGGGTTTTTTATGAAATGCATGAGCAATTAGGGTAAATATTTCGCGATAACCAATATTGGCAGCACTAATAATAAACCTTTGTGCATTGATAGTTGATTCCATTAATAATACCATTGCTTTAACTACATCTAACACATCTACAAATCCACTTTTTCCTTCTGTGTACCAAGGAAATTCATCGTAAGCAGATTTAAAAATAGCTGAAGAACCTTTTAGCCAATCGCCAGATCCTAATATAATTACGGGGTTTACAATTACTGCATTGAGTCCTTCGCCTATTCCACGCCATACTTCCATTTCTGCTAAATATTTGCTTTTGCCATAAGCGCTATTACTTGTTTCTTCGGTCCAGTTCATGGTTTCGTTGATGGCTTCGTTTTCGCGAATTCTTCCTAGTGCCGCAACAGAGCTAACGAATAATAATTTTTCAATTCCTTGGTTCAAGCAGGCGTTTACTACATTGGCGGTGCCTTCAATATTTGTTTGGTGTAATTGCTTGGTGTTTTTTGAATCAAAAGAAACAATGGCTGCACAATGATATACTTGTTGAATCCCTTGCATGGCTTCTTCTAAAGCAACAATATCTAGTATATCTGCTTGTATCCAATTTGCTTTTTCTGCACCGTCAAATACGGGTACAGCACTTCTATACAATCCTGTTACAGGTGTTCCTTTTTGCACCAAAGCTTGTATTAAATGTCTGCCAACTAAACCACTTGCACCAGTAACTAAAACCATTTTTTATTATTTAGGATTATGAACATTTTAAACATTTTCCACTCACTAATACATCTACTTGATTCACCTGAAAGCCTTCTGGCAAAGCAACTGTAGGTACAATTACATGATCTAAACAATAAGTTGTTAAACAAGTATCGCACATAAAATGTACATGGTTATCGTGGTGGTGCCCTTCGGAGCAAGCGTCTTTACATAGGGCATATCGAACCGAATTATCGGCCGAAGGAATAGAATGTATAATTCCTTTTTCTACAAAAGTTTGTAGGGTTCTATAAATCGTTACTCGGTCAAAATCTTCGCCCGATTGTAACTCAATATCTGCATGTGCCAAAGCGGTTTGTTGGTCGAGAAAAATTTCTAGAATTTTTTTCCGACTATCTGTAACGCTTAACTGGTTTCGCTTTAGCGTGTCTATAATCCTTGTATCCATGAATTGATTGCTTATGGATTATTACTAAAAATGCCGTTCACAAAATTACTGGATGTTGCCTTTTCAAATAAAAGTGCACGGATATCTATTTTCAACTTTTCTAACTCATCGGCTTTTAAACCATCGTAAATTTGTCCGCGTATTTGTCCGTTTTTATCTACTAGTGCAAAAAACTGTGTGTGTAAAAATTGGTCTTCAATTTTTTGAACATTATTTTTTGGATCGTCTAATAAATAGGCGCTTCTAGCAATGGCATACAAACTATCTTTTCTGCCGGTAAGAAAGATCCATTTTTTAGTATCTACTTTTAGCGAATCGGAATAAACTTTTAATCTGGCTACAGTGTCTCTGTCTGGATCGCAGGTATGGGAAAGAATTAAAAAATTGGGTTCGTCTTTGAACTGCTCAAAAATGGTTTTCATATTGGTATTCATGCGAGGACAAATACCCTTGCAGTTGGTAAAAAAATATTCTACTACACAAACTTTTCCAAGCATGTCTTTGTCGGTAAATGGTAGGCCGTCTTGGGTTTTAAATCGAAAGGGTTTGGTATAGCTTAATGTAGCAAGTTTCACTTTCCATTGGTCGTTTCCTCTAAACAAGAAAAAATAAAAAACCAATACCAGGGCAACGAAAAATACAAGATAACCGATTAGCTTTTTTGACATAAAATGGGGTATTCTTACAAAGTTAGGACTGATTGGGCAATGCGCTACTGAATATTGCCTCAGTATCAAATATTATGCAACAACGTTGCATTTGTGTATATTTGTCATTCAATTCAATTATGTCGTTTAAAATCAATTGGGACGCTTTAGGTATAACAACATCAATAGCCTGTGCCATTCATTGTGCGGTATTGCCACTGTTTTTAAGCAGCTTACCCTTATTTGGGGTGAATATTATCGACAACCTTTATTTTGAATATTTGATGGTGCTGATTGCTTTTATGGTGGGAATGTATGCGTTGTACCATGGAAGTAAAAAACACCACCACCGAAAATTACCGATGCTGGTGTTTACTGTTGGAATTCTATTACTATTAGCCAAAGTGATTTGGCATCAGTGGCAATTATGGTTGTTATTTCCTGCGGTATTTTTTATTGTGACCGCGCATTATTTAAATTTCAAATTCTGTAGGGTGCACGACCATGCACATGCCGAAGATTGCAACCACTAAACAATGGTATAACTGGTACCACCCTCTTTTTCGTCTTTCAATTGAATACCCAAGCCAGCTAATTCATTTCTAATTTTATCGCTTGTTAAAAAATCTTTACGGCTTTTGGCGTCTTTACGAATATCCATTAGTAGTTGTAATACCCCGTCTAACTGACCTTCATCGGAAGGACGTTCGTTGATTAATCCAAAAATAGATTCAATAAACACTTTCAATTCTGTTTGCATATGCGCTAGTGTTGTTGAACTTAGCGCAGCTGCTTGTATGTATTTGTCTTTTATTGAATTGATAATAGGAACCAACTCAAAAATATTGGCAATCACTTTTGCAGAATTAAAATCATCATTCATGAACTCGCTAAACTCAGCTACTAGTTGATTTACTTTTTCATCGAGTCCAGTATCCGTTGCAGCAGCAGTATTATTTTCAAAGACTTGCTTAGCAAACCATTCATGTGCTTCCCACAAACGCTTGAATGCTTTTTCAGAAGCCTGTAATGCTTCGTTACTAAAATCAAGCGTACCTCTATAATGACTTTGAAGAATAAAAAATCGAATAGTCATTGGTGAGTATGGCTGAGAAAGTATTGGACTGTCACCACTAAAAAGTTCGGTGAGTTTAATAACATTGTTATAACTCTTTCCCATCTTTTTACCCTGAATGGTTATCATATTATTGTGCAACCAATATTTTGCTGGAGACTTATGATTGCATACCGTGCTTTGTGCAATTTCACATTCATGGTGTGGAAATTGTAAGTCCATTCCGCCGCCGTGAATATCAAATTCGCTGCCCAAATATTTGGTGCTCATTGCAGAACATTCAATATGCCATCCCGGGAAACCCTCTCCCCATGGGCTTTGCCAGCGCATGATGTGTTCAACAGGTGCCGATTTCCAAAGTGCAAAATCGTTTCTGTTTCTTTTCTCTTCTTGGTTATCTAATTCACGCGTAGTGTCTTGTTGGTCTTCAATATTTCGTCCACTAAGCATACCATAAGGCATTCCTTTTTTTGAAAAATCGGTATTGTATTTTTCAACATCAAAATAAACCGAGCCATTGGCTACGTATGCATAACCATCAGCAATGATTTTTTTAATCATTTCAATTTGCTCTACAATATGACCAGTTGCGGTGGGTTCAATATTAGGAGCTAGGTTATTAAATTTGCTCATTGCCCAATGATAAAGGTTGGTATATTTTTGTACCAACTCCATGGGTTCTAATTTTTCTAAAACCGCTTTTTCACTAATCTTGTCGGTGGCTTCGCGTCCTTCTTCTTCAAAATGTCCTGCATCTGTAATATTGCGCACGTAACGTACTTTATAACCCAAGTGCATTAGGTATCGATAGATAACGTCGAAACTAATAAATGGTCTGGCATGACCTAAATGACTTTCACCACTTACCGTAGGCCCACATACATACATTCCAACATAAGGTGCATTAATTGGTGTAAATATTTCTTTCTGTCTACTTAAGGAATTATAAACTTTCAACGACATGGTATAGGTAGGTGTTAATTTGTATAATGATTTGAATTTGTATACTGATGCCCATGTTATAAAGGCCATCAAGCCAATTTAACAGCAGCAACAACAACAAGCGTGGAAATACAATGCTAACATGGCTTGCAAGATAAGTAAATTAACCTGTTTTTGAAGAGTCTTGCTACTCAATTTACTTTTTCACACGCAAATCCGTTACCAGCATAATATGATCGCTTAGGTCTTCGTCAACCAAATCAAACTGTTTGATGGTAAAATTATTGTCTGCTAAAATATAATCAATCCGTAG
Source organism: Sediminibacterium sp. (assembly GCA_037132335.1). Lineage (GTDB taxonomy): Bacteria > Bacteroidota > Bacteroidia > Chitinophagales > Chitinophagaceae > Sediminibacterium. The sequence goes on from JBAXPJ010000001.1 coordinate 93,326, forward strand.
CGTGGGCGCTAAGGAATTAAAGGTTCGGCCTATACCAAATCCTTTTTTTAAGTGCGCGTCTTGCCAATCACCTTTAATATTAAAATACGTGTAAGAATTGGGGACATCATTAAAATCTCCACAAATAATGGTTGGGTATTTGCTTTTATCTCTTTCTGTTCGAACAATATTCGACTGGCTACCCCTTCTAGAAAAGGCCAATTTCATTTTTCTAAAAATATTCAGAGAAGCAGAAACTGTTTCTTGGTCTTGCTCTTTGATTTTTTCAATATCGTTGTAATCTTCTTTTTTAAATTTAAAGGATTGTAAATGGGTGGTTAACACGCGAATGGTATCATATCCTTTTACAATATCAGCATAGATTAAACTTTCTGCCACTGGATAAGCCACCCTGCCCGAATCGATGATGGGATATCTCGAAAAAATAATACTCCCCGATTGGTAATTTCCTTGGGCTCTTTGATAGTCTTTTGAAAAATAATAATAAGGATAGACTTTTGTAAACAGCGCAATATTATCAGTACCATTGGCTTGCGTGCTATTATTAAACTCTTGTAAACAAATTACATCTGGTTGCATTTTTAAAATGCTTTCTGTTAATTCGGTTCTAATGAGTTTTTTGGTTTCTTTGTTTTTACTAAGACCATTAAAGCTTTGAATATTCCAATCAACAATCCGCAAGTTTTGTATATTCTTTTTTTTCGTAAAGCCAGCGCCCGGATGCCAAGCAAAAACCACCATTATTTGTTGCCAGCCAAAACAAAGACTCAACAAGGGAATCCAAAAAAGCCTGGGCTTAAACATTAGCCAGAATAAACAAGCAAAAAACAATAGTAAAATTAAATAAGGCACCAACAAGCCGGTAAATCCATTAAACCACCAAGTAGTAGTATTAATATAGGGAGACAAGCAGGCAAATAAAAACAATACCGCTAAAACAACAGTAATAGTTAAACAGACCGATTTGAAAGCCCGGCGAAAAATGTTTTTAGCCATTCGATAAATTTACAAAAAAATCAGGGTTTGATTTCAATATCTGAAATTATGGGAAAATGATCGCTTAAATGCACACTTGCCACTTTGCATTGTTTCACCTTAACAAGTTGATTGGTTAATAAAACATCAATTCTTAGTGTGGGCGATAAACTATCATAGGTTCTTCCTAATCCAAATCCTTTCAATAAAAATGCATCGTAAAGCCCCACAGAAATTTTGTGGTAAACATAACTAGATGGAACTGCATTTAAATCGGCGGTAAAAACAAATGGGAGCACTGTGCTATCTAGGGATTTTTTTATAAGTACTGCTTGCTTTGCATGAAGTTTGTCGAAATAGGCAAGCTTACTAAGTTTTGACTTTTGTAATAAAATGGCCTTATCGTAATAAATAGATTTTATGGGAGCCGAATTGGGTATATGATTGATTGGCACGTGCATACTCATAGAACTTAAATGCGTATTAAAGACCCTTAAAACTTTGTAAGGCGTTTGTATATCTACATAAGCTAGGTTCTCGGGAGAATCAATATTTGAATAAGGTACATTGCATTGTTGCAAAAAAGGCCAACGAGAAAAAATAATAACCCCATAATTTTCTTCTGATTTACTAAAGAAAACATGTTTTAGTTGTGTAGACTGGCTTATAAATTCAGGACTTGCATTAACTGTTTCATTTTTATTTGACGAGTAATCTTGAAAACATAAAACGTCTGCATCAGATGATTTAATGAATGCCAACATCTCTAATACTTTTGCATTAGTCTTATCGCTGCTGTTTAAAAAACTATTCACGTTCCAAGAAAGTATGCGAATACTTCCAGCCGTTTTATTTTGACTAAAATTTTGCGTTGGATGAAAACCAATTAAGGCACTAATGTTTAAATAACCCGCTGACAAACAAATTAGAAACAGCAAAAACCAACGCCTAAAAAAAAGTAAACTAAGCAATAACCAGCCTAGCATTCCTAATAAAATAAAAGCAAAGAATAAGGATGCAAAAGTAAAAAAATACCCGTGCACTGGATTTATAAAAGGTGTGGCGCATGCCAATAAATAGAAAGCAGTATATAGGCAGCCAATAAAAAAAATGCTGCGAGATAAAATAGAATTTTTAAAAGCCATTATAATAAATCTTCTTTACTAGCTTTTTTTAAAAAAGCTTTTTCTTCATTGGTAAGAAACTGATAACCCTGTTGGTTTATTTTATCTAAAAGCACATCGATTTTTTGTTGGGTATCTTGTGAGGTATTTTTCTTTTTTACTGTTGCGGTTTTTTCTTTTTTTGTTGGACTAAACAAATCATTTAACCAATGAAAAAACTGGTTCATCCAAGCCGCCCAGTCATTACCCCTGCGCAATTGTTGGATAAACAAATAGCCAACACCCCCTGCTATTAAATGCGATACGGCAACACCTGCACTAGCCGAGCCGAGGGTTGCCAAATCAATTAATCCATAAATGATTAATAGCACCCACAAAGGAATGCCGCCATTCATTAAAGGAAAGATGCGATAGTTGGGAGCCAGTGTGGTAGTTGCAACAGCCACTGCCATTACAGCAGCGCCAGCGCCAATTAAGGGTTCAACCGACTGAATATGATTGGCCCAAACAGGAAAAATATTCATGAGTAATAAGTAGCCAATTCCACCAGCAATTCCGCCATATAAGTAAATGGGAATTAGTTTATTGTTCCCTGTTAGGTCTTGTAAAATATAACCAAAACTCCATAGCCAAAGTAAGCTGCTAATTAATCCCCAAATACTTGCGTGGGTAAATAAGTAAGTAAATAGTACCCAAGGTTTTGATAAATATTTTTCTATAGATGCGGGAAGTATAAACCAATCTTGCATTTGCGAATAGAAAAGTTCAATAGGTATTTCTGAGAGATAATAAATGATTTTAATAAAACTGAGTAATGCAAAAACCATCAGGTTAATGGCTACCAAATAAACTAGTGCATTATTATCTTGCCCTAATAGTATGGAACGATTGGTTTTATAACTTCTTTCAGGCATAATCTTGGTATAAATTCTTAGGCGCTTCTACCTACAATATTAATAAAACGTATTTCTTTTCTTTTTGTTCCAAGTCATCACAATAATTAATCCTACAATGGCGCCACCTACGTGCGCCCATCTTGCTATATCATCACCTGCAGAATTAACAAGTGCCGAATACAATTCCCAAGAAAAATATACAATCCCCAACCATTTTGCTTTTATAGGTATAAAAAAATACAAATAAATATAGGTGTTAGGAAATAGGTAAACGAAGGCGGCCAAAATACCAAATACCGCACCACTAGCACCCAAGGTGGCGGTATTTAATTTGGATTCATAATAACTAGATACCGATTCAAAGAGTTGATTGAGTGCTTGTGTATCGTTGGGATTATTGGCCACTAAATTGGCTAAATCGCTTCCATGAAAAAAAGCACCAGGGTGTTTTTGTGCAAAGAAAAATAAAGCGTTCGCGGTATGGTCTTGCATTAAACGTGCATAATCTTTCATTAAAGGAACCGTCTCGTAACTTAAAAACAATAAATGCATTAAAGCGGCACCCAATCCGCAAACCAAATAGAAGGTTAAAAATCTTTTGGGACCCCATAAGTTTTCTAGTACCGACCCAAACATCCAAAGCGCCAACATGTTTCCAAAAATATGCGACAGGCCACCGTGTAAAAACATATGTGTAACCAATTGCCATGGGCGAAACAAACTGCTTTGCCATGCATGAAGCGCTAAAACATTTTCAAAAGAAAATTCCACACCTGGCCCATCAAATGCTTTCTGCGCCAGAAAAAATAAACCATTAATGATTAACAGATTTTTTACAATAGTGGGTAAAACTTCAAATCTGCTGGGTCTAAATTCTGTCATATTCCTTCCTTTAATTTTAATTGAACCACGTTCTCTATATGCAATGTATGTGGAAACATATCTACTGGCTGAATTTTTTCAACCCGATATTTTTCATCTAGCAAGGCCAGGTCTCTAGCCTGAGTTGCTGGATTACAACTTACATAAACAATTGTAGGAGCCGCTATCTCTAATAATTTTTTTACTAATTTTTCGTGCATACCCGCTCTTGGCGGATCGGTAATAATTACATCTGGTTTACCATGCTGTATAAAGAACGCATCATTGCAGATATCTATTACATCTCCCGCAAAAAAATTGCTATGTTCTATTTGGTTCAGTGCCGCATTTTCTTTAGCGTCTTCAATCGCTTCGGCAACCACTTCCACTCCAATGAGTTTTTTAGCCAATTTACTTACAAAAATGCCAATACTTCCAGTGCCACAATACAAATCATACACCGTTTGTGTGCCATTGAGTTCTGCAAAATCTCTGGTAACCTGGTACAAGCGCTGGGCCTGACGTGTATTGGTTTGAAAAAAAGATTTTGGACTGATTTTAAACGAAAAATCTTCGAGTTTTTCTATGATATACCCCTTTCCAAAATACACCTGCGGATACAAATCAAAGAGGCTATCGTTGAATTTGCTATTGATGGTATATAATAGGGTAGTGATTTCTGGAAATTGTTCCAACACTTTATTGAGGAGTTCAATTCTGTTTGCTTCGTTTTCGTGGCCAAAAATAATATTCACCATCAACTCACCGGTAGTGCTGTTTCGGATAAACATATTCCTTAGCCATCCTTCGTGTTTGCGCACATCGTAAAAAGGAATTTGTTTTTCAACTGAAAAAGCCGCTACCATTTTTCTAATGCGGTTGGTTGGCTCTGCTTGTAAATAGCAAGTATCAATTTCTACTACTTTGTCAAAAAAGCCGCGCACATGAAAACCTGCACCACCCGGTAGGTTACTAAGGTCTACCCCATCGGCCTTCATTTGCCTAAATGTTTCGCTAGGAACAAAGGTTTTGGTTCCAAACGTATATTCAATTTTATTACGATATTGTTCGGTTTGTTCAGCGCCAATAATGGGCAACATAGCTGGTAGTGCTATCTTTCCAATCCGCGTTAAATTATCGTTTACTTGTTTTTGTTTGTAGAATAATTGCTTTTCGTAAGGGAGCATCTGCCATTGGCATCCACCACAAACCCCAAAATGGCTGCAAAAAGGTTTTACGCGCTCTTGGGCATAGCTATGAAACTTTACCACATGACCTTCTGCCCAATCTTTTTTGCTTTTAGTTACTTGTACGTCTACCACATCGCCGGGTACAGCACCTTCAATAAACACCACTTTGCCCTCAATTCTGGCTAATGATTTTCCTTCGGCAGCATAATCTTCTACCAATAATTGCTCTAAAACAATGTTTTTTTTCTGCTTTCTCACGGTTGCAAATGTAACTACTGTTGGGTAAATGCTATTTTCCTATTTTTATGCCCAATTCTACTGTATATGAAGCGAATTTTTATATTAGCCCTATTAATGATTTATGTTGTGTTTGCTGGAGCTCAAGCAAAAAAAGTAGTTCCTGCCCAATCCTTGGAGCCAGATGGAAAATCCATTTCCATTACCCTCACCCCGCTTAAAAACTGTTGGATCTATTTAGGCAGTTATTATGGAAAGGGCAAGGCCCTTGTTGATTCTGCTTTTTTAGATAATAATAGTAAAGGTGTTTTTAAGGGTCCAAACAAATTAACAAGTGGTGTTTATTTTGTAGTATCACCCAAATTGACCATTCAGTTTGAACTATTGATGGATAAGGAACAGCACTTTAGCATTGTTGCTGATACCACTCAAAAAGAAAAAGTAGTGATAACTGGATCTCTAGAAAATCAATTATTTAAAACCTATTCTAGCTTTTCAAATACTCGAGGTAAAGAATTGCAGGAAATGGAAACCGCTTATCACGCAGCTACCACAACGGCCGATTCTAATCGTATAAGAAATCAAATTATTGCGGGGGATAAAGCATTGCAAGACTATCGCGAAGACCTGATTAAAAAGTATCCGAATTCATTAATAGCCATGCTTTTTAATACCATGAAAAGGCCAACCGCACCACCGGTTCCTATTGTAAAAAATGTTCCCGATTCTTTGTACCCTTATCGATTTGTAAAAGATCATTTTTGGGACGATGTAAGTTTTAATGACGATCGTTTATTGCGCACACCTTTTTTTGAAACAAAGTTAGATTTCTATTATAAATATTATGTATCTCCTGAGTCGGATTCAATCATTAATGAAGTGAAATACATGTTGCTAATGGCAAGAACGGGCAAAGAAATTTATCCGTATTTATTAACCAAGTTTACCAACAAATACATCAACCCAGAATTTATGGGGCAAGACAAAGTATTTGTATACTTGTTTGAAAATTTTTATGCCAAAGGCGATACTACTTTACTCAATCCCGCATCAAAGAAAACCATCTTTGAGAGGGCCTATAGTTTAATGGCCAATCAAATTGGGCAACCCGCGCCAGCACTAGATTTAACAGATAGTACCGGAAAAATAAAGTCACTATATAATGTACAAGCGCCTTTTACTATAGTTGCTTTTTGGGACCCGAATTGCGGTCATTGTAAAGAAGAAATTCCACGCGTAGATTCAATATATAAAGCCAAGTGGAAAGCATTAGGCGTTGCCATTTATTCTGTAAATATTGTTGACAATGATTTACCTGCTTGGAAAAAATTTATTGCAGAAAAACAATTAAATAATTGGGTGCATGTGTATCAAACAAAAGAAGCACGTTTGGCCATAGAAAAATCGGGTCAAGCGGGATACAAACAATTGTATGATGTGTATAAAACACCTACACTTTATTTGCTAGACAAAGACAAACATATCATTGCCAAACAACTAAGTATTGAGCAGTTTGATGATTTAATTAAAGCCAAGCTGGCCGTAAAAAATAAATTAAAATAATTCTTTTACTACATTCCAAATTACTTTAGGTTTTCCCAAAGTGTAGTAGTGAAGTACCGGCGACCCAAAGCTTTTTAATTCTTTGCTTTGTTGAATTAACCATTCGGTTCCAACTTGCTCACACTCTACATCTGTTTTGCATTTCATAATAGCATTCGATAAATCTGTTGGAATATCTACATGAAAAATACGTGGTAAAACAGAGAGTTGTTTTTTATTGGTGATGGGTTTTAATCCGGGTATGATAGGAACATTAATTCCAATTGCTCTGCAAGCTTTTACAAAATCAAAAAACTTTTGGTTGTCAAAAAACATTTGCGTCATGATATAGTCTGCACCAGCATCTACTTTCTCTTTCAATTTTAATAAATCGATTTCTAAATTTGGCGCTTCAAAATGTTTTTCAGGATATCCTGCAACACCCATACAGAACTGTGTTTTACCACCGCTCTTAATGTCTTCGTCTTGGTAAACACCGTTGTTCATATTGCTCACCTGCTTTAATAAATCAATCGCAAAATGATTGCCTCCTGGCTCTGATTCAAAAGCAGTTTCGTTTTTAGCAGCATCGCCACGCAAGACCAATACATTGTCTATTCCTAAAAAGTCTAGGTCAATCAACGCATCTTCTGTTTCTCTTTTGGTAAAACCGCCGCAAATAATATGTGGAACCGCATCAATTTTATAATGGTTCATAATAGCCGCACAAATACCCACTGTTCCGGGTCTTTTGCGTACTTCTACTTTTTCAAAAGTACCATCGGTTTTTTTCTTGAACATGGTTTCGCTACGATGGTAGGTAACATTTATCCAAGAGGGTTTGAACTCCATCAAGGGGTCTAAATGGTCGTACAAGGTAACAATGGTCTTGCCTTTTAATGGTGGTAATACCTCGAATGAAACCAAGGTATCTTTTGCCTGGGCAATATGTTCAATCACTTTCATAGCTGCTAAATATCTGCAAACATACTATAAACAACAAAAAAACCATAGATGTAAGTGCTTGAAAGCATAATTGTTGGCTTAATAGACAAGAAATCTCAAAATATCCTATTGAACAATAGCATCTTAAATGCAACAACTGTATTTTTACAAGTAATATATGAGCCTAACCATCCATACCAAAGACCTAATAAAAAGTTACAAGGGAAGAACCGTTGTGAACAATGTAAGTGTGCAAGTGCAACAAGGAGAAATTGTTGGATTGCTTGGCCCAAATGGTGCGGGAAAAACCACCACCTTTTATATGGTGGTAGGATTAATTAAACCAGACCAAGGCGATGTTTTTTTAAACGACATGAATATTACCAAACTACCTATGTACAAGCGCGCGCAAATGGGTATTGGTTATTTGCCACAAGAGGCAAGCGTATTTAGAAAGCTAACAGTAGAAGATAATATTTTGGCCGTTTTAGAAATGACCAAACTTACCAAAGCAGAACGCAGCCATAAACTTGAGTCTTTATTAGACGAGTTTAACCTGCACCATGTACGTAGTAATAATGGCGATAGTTTGAGTGGTGGTGAACGTCGTAGAACCGAAATAGCACGTGCCTTAGCGGTGGATCCTAAATTTATTTTGTTGGATGAGCCTTTTGCAGGCGTAGATCCTATTGCAGTAGAAGATATTCAAAGTGTGGTGGCACGATTGAAGTTTAAAAACATTGGCATTTTAATTACCGATCATAATGTGAATGAAACATTGTCTATTTGTGACAGAGCCTATTTATTAATTGAAGGAAAAATTTTCAAGCACGGAACCGCCGAAGAATTGGCAGATGACGAAAAAGTGCGTAGCTTATATTTAGGAACCAATTTTGAATTAAAAAGAAAAGACTGGATCATTGATATGGGTAAAGAAAACGCAGCTTCAAAAGCATGAGAATACTAAGTCCTGCTATATCACGCTTGGCCCGCTTACGACACGGTCGGATAGAAGACTGGATCAACCAACCAATTGCTGCACAGCGTGAAGTATTACAAGACCTAATTACCCATGGCCAATACACCGAGTTTGGTAGAAAATTTGGTTTCAAAGAAATGTTTACTATCCGCAATTTTAAACAAGCGGTACCCATTCAAGAATACGAAGATTTAAAACCCTATATAGAACGAATCATGGATGGCGAAGACGAGCAATTGCTCTGGAATACGCCTGTGAGTTGGTTTGCAAAAAGCAGCGGTACTACTAGTGATAAAAGCAAGTTCATTCCTATTACTAACGAGAGTTTACAAGACACGCATTTTCAAGCGGCCAAAGATGTGCTTACCATGTATTATCTCTATAATAACAATAGTGATTTACTTACTGGAAAAAGTTTGGTGATTGGTGGTAGCCATCAAATTAGTAAAATGAATGAGGATGTTCAGTATGGAGATCTGAGTGCTGTTTTATTACAGAATGCACCTTTTTGGGGACAATGGATTCGCACCCCAGAATTATCCATTGCACTAATGGACGAATGGGAAGGAAAGATTGAAAGCCTTGCCTTATCTACCATTGAAGAGAATGTTACCTCTATTGCAGGGGTACCAACTTGGACGCTTGTATTAATTAAAAGAATATTAGCCATCACCGGAAAAGCCAATTTAAAACAGGTATGGCCCAACCTAGAATTATATGTGCATGGCGGTGTTTCTTTTACACCTTATCGCGAACAGTTTAAAAAATTAATTGGTCCTGGCATTACGTATTTAGAAATGTACAATGCTAGCGAAGGTTTTTTTGCGGCACAAAATAATCCCGACGAAGAAGGGATGTTGTTGTTATTAAACCATGGCATTTTTTATGAGTTTATGCCAGTAGAAGAATATGGTACCGAACAACCCCAAACAATTGGATTAGACAAAGTGGAGATTGCAAAAAATTATGCGCTTGTTATTAGCACCAACGGTGGACTTTGGCGTTATTTAGTAGGCGATACCGTACAATTTGTATCGAAATATCCTTTTAAAATAAAAGTAAGCGGACGATTAAAGCAATACATCAATGCGTTTGGCGAAGAACTAATTGCAGACAATGCCGACAAAGCAATTGCTATTGCTTGCCAAAAAACGGGATTAGTTGTAAACGATTATACTGCAGCACCGGTATACATTGGAGACGATACAAAGGGTGCGCATGAATGGTTAATTGAGTTTGAACAAATGCCAGAAAGTGTAGAAGCATTTACTTACGAATTAGACTGCGCGCTTAAATCTGTAAACAGTGACTACGAGGCAAAACGCTATAAAGATATTGCACTGATTATGCCCATTGTTCATTCGTTAAAAAAATCGGTTTTTCACGAATGGTTGCGCAGCAAAGGCAAGCTGGGCGGACAACACAAGATTCCAAGACTTAGTAACGACCGCGTATATATTGATGAAATTTTGGCACAAATGCGCGCAAAAAATTTGGGTTAATCTTTCACTAGTGCTGTGTTTTTTATACTATCTCCCGCCAATAAATAAGTGACTAAAAAAAGACTCACAAAAGATCCCGTATAAAATAAATAGGGATATGGTACATCTACCAATGTGTAAAAAATAACCAAAGTTATTTTGAGTGTAGCAAAAGGCAAGTGGTGATTGGTGAGTGATAATTTTCTTTGCAAAGACAAAGCAATCATCATAAATAACATTGGAAAAAACAATGACATGCCCACTAATAAATAGTGTTGTAAAGCAATATTTTTTGGTCCAAAAAATTTTGCCCATCCCAAACTTTCTTTAAAAACAATTGGCGCATCGTGCCATACCCTAGCTGTAAATCCAATGTATTGAGAAGGTATTGAAGCGAGTTTTAAAAATGTTTGCCAACCAAAAGGACTTAATACCAATACAGCAAAACAAACTAATCCTATCGAACAAAATTGCAATAGTTTTTTGTAGTTTTTATTAATTGTAAAATAAATAATCATTGCAGGTATCCAACCAATAATAGCATACCTACTTAAAATACAAAGCGCTGTTGCAAAGCCAATCAACCAAGCATTTTTTTTGGTGAGCGCAATGGCTAACAAACTATAAAACCCAATCACCACGCCTTCTTCGGTATAAGGAATGAGTCCAGCATTTTCTGCAAACAGCAGCCACCAGATTAATAAAAATGCAGCAAAAAATAAATAGGGTGCTTTTTTATGTTGCATTTGTATGCGCCAAATAAATAGTGCTGTTACAATAAAAAGTACCAGCACAGTCATCCATCTTACATCTATTCCTAAAAAAACAGGAAGACTAAATGGCAGCCACATGGCGGGTAAATAAATGGGTTGGATTCCTCCCCAAATTTCAGGAATCACATCATACACATGCCGCCAATTGCCATTTAAAAAACGTTGGCACATAATTTTAATAATGGGCAACATATCTCCTTCGTGGTAATCGAGCGGCACGTCTTCCATCCATTTAAAAGCAGCAGCACTAATAGTAATTAACGCAATCACTGTAAGCAATAATCTATAAGGAAAAAACTTTTTTGCTGCAGCTAAATTTTTTACAACAATCGGTTCGGGAATCAATAAAAAACAAAGCGCAATGACAACGCCAGACAAACTGAATAATACACTAGTGATACCCGTTAAACTAGTTAATTTTAGCGCGTAGGTTACGCAAATGGTTTCGAGTAAAAAAGCAATTAGTAAGGTCTTTTTTGAATTGTTGCGGACATTCATTCTTGGCTAAAAATATCTAATTAAACAACCTAATGCTTCATTCCGCGCAATTATTTTACATTTGTACTCGACCTAAAAGGATATATATGAAACTATTAGAAAATAAAGTGGCGATTGTTACAGGTGCAGCACGTGGAATAGGTGCCGCCATTGCTTTGAAATTAGCCGAGCAAGGCGCTCATATTGCATTCACCTATGTGAGTGATAGTAGTGCAGAAAAAGCAGCGAGTTTAGAAGCACAAATTCAAGCATTGGGCGTAAAAGCCAAAGCCTATAAAAGCAATGCCGCCATTTTTGCAGAATGCGAATCTTTTGTAAATGATGTAGTAAAAGAATTTGGTACGGTAGATATCTGTGTAAACAATGCAGGCATTTCAAAAGACAATTTATTGTTGCGCATGACAGCAGAACAATGGGACGATGTGATGGATATTAACTTGAAAAGTGTTTTTAATATGACCAAACAAGTTATTCGTCCAATGATGAAAGCCAAAATGGGTAGCATTATTAATATGAGTTCTATTGTTGGGGTACGCGGAAATGCCGGTCAAAGTAGTTATGCTGCGTCTAAAGCGGGAATTATTGGGTTTACTAAATCGGTTGCTTTAGAATTAGGCAGTAGAAATATTCGCTGCAATGCCATTGCCCCAGGATTTGTAGAAACAGATATGACGCATTATTTAAAAGACGGAGATGGTGCAGCAGATTTTCTTAAAAAAATACCATTGGGTCGATTTGGTAAAGCAGAAGAGATAGCCAATACCACGCTTTTTTTAGCCAGTGATTGGAGCTCATATATTACCGGACAGGTACTTAGCGCTTGCGGCGGATTAAATATTTAAGTATTAAAAATAAAAATATTCCGTAAAGCGCTATTCATTTAAAGGATAGCGCTTTTTATTTACATACTATCTTTGTAAGACCTAACAATCAAAATATGCCCACCTATCAACAATTATTAGCACACAACAAAGCTTGGGCTTCTAAAAAGCTAGCACAAGATCCTGAGTATTTTTCTAGGTTGGTAGAATTGCAAGAACCAGAATATTTATGGATTGGGTGTAGTGATAGCAGAGTGCCTGCCAATGAAATTACTGGTACGAATCCTGGAGAAATTTTTGTACACCGCAATGTAGCAAACATGGTGGTGCATACCGATTTGAATATGTTGAGCGTATTACAATATGCGGTGGAAGTATTAAAGATAAAACACATTATTGTTTGTGGACATTATGGTTGTGGTGGGGTTCGTGCAGCAATGACTAATAATAACTTGGGCCTCATTAATAAATGGTTGCGCAATATTAAAGATGTGTATCGCATCCATCGCAGTGAAATAGATGCCATTGAAACAGAAGATACGCGTGTAAATAGGTTGGTGGAATTAAATGTGCAAGAACAGGTAATGAATTTAGCCAAAACTTCTATTGTTCAAAAAGCCTGGAAATCAGAACAACGGCCGCATATACACGGTTGGGTCTATGATTTGCACGATGGAATTATCAAGCCTGTTTTTGAAATAGCGCCCGGAGATAGAATAGATCCTATCTATGAATTTGATGATTTGTAAAACAATTATTTAGCTAAGCGGCTGTCTATTTCTGTAGCTAGTGCGCTAAAGATATCGTTTACCGTTCCTTCGCCTTTAATGCCTACGACTTTATTAAACTGGCGGTAATAATTTGCTACTACAGTTGTTTTTGTTTGGTATTCTGCTATGCGATTGCTAATAATGGCTTCGTTGGTATCATCGCTACGACCACTCGTAAGACCTCGGTTTAACAAGCGTTTTACCAATTCGTCTTGGCTTACTTCTAAGGCTAACACTACGCCAATCTCAGTATTTTTTTGTTGTAAAAGTGCATCTAGTGCAACACTTTGTGCTTCTGTTCTTGGAAAGCCATCAAACAAAAATCCTTTTGCTTGTGGATTATTGTCTAGTGCAGAACGAATCATGCCAATAACTACTGCATCAGGAACAAGTTGGCCTTGGTCCATTAAACTTTTGGCTTCTAAGCCAAGCGGTGTGGCTTTGGCAATTTCAGACCTTAAAATATCACCGGTAGATAAATGGACTAATCCGTATGCTTCGATGAGCTTCTCGCTTTGGGTTCCTTTGCCGCTGCCGGGAGGTCCGAAAAGAATAATATTAAACATGTATTGGCTATCCTTGAATGAATAACAAATATACGTTGTTGCGCTTAAAAAATAGTTAACAAACAACGCTAACTTTAAAAAACATTTCAATACAAGAACAATATGTGGCTTGATTTGTAAAATAGATAGTAGAAAATATTATCCTACCAAAACCAGTCTGTTTTAATTATTTTTAACTTGAATAATTTCTAATTAAATGAAACGATTACTCAGTATTTTTTTAGCAATCCTATGTTTACAAAGTTGTTATTCTCAAAATCAGCCTTCAAAAAAAACCAATATGGACCAATCAAAAAAAAATACGCATACTAATTATTCGCATACCGATAGTAGTAAACTCGTTTTAAAAGATTCTGAATGGAAAAACCTGCTTTCGCCAGAAGTGTATGCCATTGCGCGCGAAAAAGGTACTGAAAGACCTTTTACAAGTCCGTTCGAAACCTCTAAAAAATTGGGCACCTATTATTGTGCAGCCTGCGGCAATCCTTTGTTTAAGAGCAATGCCAAATTTGATAGCGGTTGCGGTTGGCCTAGTTTTTTTGAACCCATTACCAAAAGTTCTATTTTGTATTTGCCCGATAATACCTTGGGTATGAAACGCACCGAAGTGGAATGTGGAAGGTGCAAGGCCCATCTTGGTCATGTATTTGAAGATGGTCCACCACCAACAGGCTTACGTTATTGTATTAATGGCGTGGTGCTTGATTTTGAAGAAAAAAAATAATCCACTCGTCCATCCTTTTTTGTTGGTTGCTTTTTTTGGTCGATATTTCAGTTTCCAAAAACTTTTCCATGAAAAAATATGCACTATTAGTTCTTGCCCTTGGCATTGGCTATTCTGTTTCTGCGCAAACAGTAGATTTAAGTAAGCAGTTTAAAACCATGAAACCCCGCAATATTGGGCCAGCAGGCATGAGCGGAAGGGTTACATCCATTGATGCGGTTTATAATAACCCAACCACTATTTTTTTAGGAACCGCTAGTGGTGGTGTTTGGAAAACAGAAAACGGTGGTGCATCTTGGACCCCAGTTTTTGACGAACAACCGATTCAAAATATTGGATCAGTTGCCATCACTCAATCTAACCCAAGCGTTATTTGGGCAGGAACTGGCGAAGGAAATCCTAGAAATTCTGTGAGCTTGGGCGAAGGCATTTATAAAAGTTTAGACGGCGGAAAAACCTGGAAATGTATGGGTTTGCAAAAAACCAGAAATATCCATCGCATTATTATTGATCCTACCAATCCTAATATTGTATATGCCGGTGTAATGGGCAATCCATTTATAGAACATGCCGAGCGTGGCGTTTACAAATCAACCGATGGCGGCGATAGCTGGAAATTAATTTTACATACCAATGATACCAGTGGTGTTGGTGATATGGTAATGGATCCTACTAATCCAAATAAACTATTGGTAAATATGTACCAACACAAACGCACGCCTTGGAGTTTAAAAGGTGGCGGATCTGGTAGTGGTTTATACATTACTTACGACGGCGGAAAAACCTTTAAACAATTGGGTAAAGAAGACGGCTTACCAGAAGGCGAATATGGTAGAATTGGTATTAGCATTAGTCGATCTGATCCAAACAGAATTTATGCAATGGTGGAAGCCACAAAAAATGGATTATACAAATCGGATGATGGCGGTTTGAAATGGGAATTAGTGAATAGCGAAGCAAGTGTTGTAACCAATCGTGCGTTTTATTTTCAGGATATTTCTGTAGATCCTAAAAACGAAAATCGTTTGTACAATGTAAACCAAATGGTTACCGTGAGTGAAGATGCGGGAAAAACATTTAAATCAGTGATTCCATATAGCGGTATTCATCCAGACCACCACGCTTGGTGGATTCATCCGTACGATGCTAATTTTATTATTGACGGTAACGATGGTGGCATAGGTATTTCGCATGATCGTGGAAGAACCTGGCAGTTCGATGAAAAATTACCACTCGGTCAATTTTATCATATTAATGTAGACAACCAATTACCCTACCATGTAATGGGTGGTTTGCAAGACAACGGTAGTTGGAATGGTCCGGCTTATGTTTGGGTACAAAGTGGTATTCGCAATGCGTATTGGCAAGGGGTAAGTGGTGGAGATGGTTTTGATGTAGTGCCAGATCCTGAAGACCCTAACTGGGTCTATGCTATGAGTCAAGGCGGAAGTTTAAGCCGATACAATATGGCAACTGGCGAAGATTGGAGTATTCGTCCTCCACGTTTAGACATGAAAACCCGTCAACGATTTAATTGGAACGCGGCTATTGCACAAGATCCTTTCGATAAAAAAACCATTTATTATGGCAGTCAGTTTGTAAACAAGAGTACCGATAAAGGGGCTTCTTGGCAAACGATTTCTTCAGATTTAACTACCAACGATAGTGCAAAAATAGACCAGTCTAAAAACGGCGGTATTTCAATAGACATAACTGGTGCAGAAAATTATTGCACCATCATGTGTATTGAACCATCTGCCAAAGAAAAAGATATTATTTGGGTAGGAACCGATGATGGTAATGTACAATTAACCAAAGACGGCGGAAAAACTTGGACAAATTTCAGGGGTAAAATTCCAGGCTTTCCAGCAGGTGGATGGGTGCCTCAAATTCGTGCCTCTCGACACAATGCAGCAGAAGCTTTTGTGGTAGTGAATGATTATCGTCGCGGCGATATGAAACCTTATATTTTTAGAACCACCGATTTTGGAAAAACTTGGACGCGTATGGTGGATGAGAAAAAAGTAACTGGTTATGCGTTGACGGTTTTACAAGATCCTACCGAACCGAATTTAATTTTTGTTGGAACGGAGCAAGGACTTTTTATTAGCCTCGACAACGGGATTAGTTTTCAGCAATTTAAAAATGGCTACCCATCAGTGTCTACTTACGATTTTGCAATTCAAGAAAGAGAAGCCGATTTGGTGATTGCCACTTTTGGACGTGCGTTGTGGATACTAGATGATATTCGTCCTTTAAGAAAATTAGCAGCCAATAAAGGCCTTGCATTCAGTAATAAATTAACTGCTTTTGAATCGCCGCAAGCCTATCAAGCAAATATTAAAAATGCTGCAGGTATTGAATATTCTATTTGGGGAAGTTATGAAGGAGAAAATAGAAGACGCGGTGCGGCGATGAGTTTTTATGTAAACAAATTAGCGTCTGATACTGGAAAATTAAAATTATCAGATACTATTTCTGTAAAAATATTTGATGCCAATAACAAGCAAGTGCGTTCTCTGAAAGCCAAAGCCGATACAGGTTTCAACCGTTTTTATTGGGGGATGGAAGGAAAAGGAATTAGAACTGCAGGAGCCGGTGGCGGACGAGGTGGTGGAGGCGGCCGTGGTGGTGCTGGTGGTCGCAATGCCGATGAGCCAGGTGGATTTCAAGTAGATCCCGGAACCTATAAAGTGGTAATGAGTTTGGGTAAAGACAATCTAGATAGTACAATGGTTACTGTTAACGACGATCCGAATGCACCAACACCAAAAGAAGTGAGAGATGCGTTAAGAAAAGCGAATGACAGAATGGACATGTCTGCGCTGAAATTAGTAGACTTAAACGAGCGCTTAACAGAAGCAGATGAGGTGATTAAAAAGATTGAAGCAAATTATGCAAGCATGGATCAAAAACAATCCGACACTTTAAAAAAGGTAACCAAACAAATGCAAGACACGATTAAAATTATTCGTGAGCAATTAAATGGTAAGGCTCAAGACAAACAGGGTTATGGAAATATTCCGCAAGTAACCGTAAACAGTGTGTTATCTGAAGCACGCTTTACAGCACTTGGTAAAAAAACTATCCCAGGTGCACAAGAAGATAGACTCATGTTGGATGCAGAAAAAATGGTGCTTGATGTTGTAAAACACACGAATGATTTTTTTGAAGGTCCTTCTTGGAAAGGCTATCGTGCACTAGCAGAAGCGTCGCCTATTAAATTATTTAAAGATTATAAATCGATAAAGTAAAAATCTAGGAATAGGTTAAAGAGGTGGTTATTGCTTTTAAAAGAGCGGCCACCTCTTTTTTATTTTCAAACCTTCCCATATTTTAAGCAGCTTATTGAAAAGGGAATCATAGTTTATAAAACAGCAGTTTTAATGTAGTTCGTTCCATTTGTGTGGTGGGCAGCCGCAACCGATAGGCGATTTGCTTTTGTTTAGTATTCCACAGGAGCTAACAATTAGCGAAATCAATAAGAGTAAAACGATTAATTGGTTTATTTTTAGGCGCATAAGAAATTCTAAAGTACTGATTTACCTTACAAAACTAATTAAAGCCTAGAATTGTTTGAAAACATTAACATACGCCGTGTTTTAATTGCCCCATTAGACTGGGGTTTAGGACATGCTACAAGGTGTATTCCTATCATTCACGCGCTATTGGCAAATGGGTATGAAGTAGTGATTGCAGCAGATGGCGTGCCAGCCGTATTGTTGGCAAAAGAATTTCCCAATATTAAAAGCCTTACACTAGTGGGCTATGAAATAAAATATGCAAAAACAGGTGCGGGTTTATTTTGGCAATTATTAAAACAGTTGCCGCGCATTGTGCAAACTATTTCAACAGAAAATGCTTGGTTGCAAAAAATAATTGTTTCAGAAAAAATTGATTTGGTTATTTCAGACAATCGTTTTGGATTGCACACAAAATTAGTGCCCTGTGTTTTTATCACGCACCAATTAACCATTAAAGCTCCGCTAGTTTGGGCCGAGAAAATGCTGCAAAAAATAAATTATTATTTTATTAATCAGTATACCGTTTGTTGGGTTCCGGATATTGCTGGGTCTATAAATTTAGCGGGCGAATTATCGCACCCAACTGTCATGCCTAAGATACCTGTAAAATATATTGGCTTATTATCAAGACTAGAAAATAATAATTATGCAATTGAATTTCAATATTGTTTTTTATTGTCGGGTCCTGAACCACAAAGAACGGTATTAGAAAAAAAATTAGTAGCATCAATTGGCGCTCTTCCTGGAAAGGCTTTGCTGGTAAGGGGTTTGCCCGGTTCTAATAAAGAGTTAATGGCTCCACTAAATACTACAGTGTATAATCATTTGCCCACCCATCAGTTATCTAAAATGATTTGTGCGAGTGAAATGATTATTTGTAGAAGTGGATATTCTACAATTATGGAACTAGTTCGATTACAAAAAAAAGCAGTATTAATTCCAACACCTGGTCAAACAGAACAAGTGTATTTAGCTAAAAAATTAGCGGCATCCAATTGGTTTTATTCGGCAGACCAAACTTCGTTAAATGTTTCTACTCAAATAAAGGAAGCCTTATATCAATCGTATTCAATACCTGACTTTCATTTTTTTCATTCAAATGATTTACCTGCTTTATTGCGCGAAGGGTAAAGCATTGTAGTTTTGCAACAACCATGAAGTCTTATACAAAAGCGTATTTAGCAGTAATTGCTGCCAACTTAATTTTTGCTATCAACTATTCGGTGGTAAAATATGTAACGCCGCAATTTATTCATCCTTTTTCACTCAATGTGGTACGCATATTAGTGAGCATACTATTTTTTTGGATTTTGTATTTGCTTAAGCCAAGTTCTGCCTCTATTCAAAAAAAACATATTCCCCGTTTTATTGCTTGTGCCATAACAGGATCTACCATAAACCAACTTTTTTTTATTAAAGGTGTTTCACTAACTACGCCTATCCATAGTTCCCTACTTTCTTTATCAACCCCTATTTTTATTAGCATTATTGCAGCCTGGTTAATTAAAGAAGGCTTGAATTATTTAAAAATTTTGGGATTGGCATTTGGAGTAGGTGGGGCTTTAATGCTTGTTTTATTAAAAGACAATAATCATACAGGATCGAATGTACTATTGGGTGATATTATGGTGCTGGTAAATGCAGTGTCTTATGCTTTTTATTTGGTATTGGTTCGACCGCTAATGGCTAGTTATAGTCCGGTGCATGTGTTGCGATGGGTATTTACTTTTGGCAGTTTATTTATTATACCATTTGGCATTACTGAATTTATGGCTACGAATTTTGCTGTTTTAAATTTGGCGCAATGGATAGCCATTGCATTTATTTCAGTTGGTGCAACTTGTTTGGCTTATTTATTTAATGTATACGGCATTTCCATAATTGGATCTTCTGCAACAGGTTCATTTATTTATACGCAACCATTATTTACAGCTGCTATTGCCATTGTTTTTACTGGCGAACATTTTAGTTGGATTAAAGCGGTTGCTACAATTTTAATTTTTACGGGGGTGTACTTGGCAAATTTTAAAAGAACATTACCCGAAAATACTTAGGCGTTTAGTTATAATAAACTACGCTTACATTTGTGTTGATGGCCATTACAAAGTTACCCATAAACGAATTCTTATCCTTAGCTAAAACCTCATTGGTATTAGACGTTAGGAGCCCGGGTGAATTTTTACAGGCCCATATTCCTGGTGCACACAATATAAGTTTGTTTACCGACGAAGAGCGAAAAGTAGTTGGCACAGCTTATAAACAACAAAGCAAACAAGCAGCAATAAAAATTGGTCTATCGTATTTTGGTGTAAAGCTTTTACAAATGGTGGAAGCAGTTGAGGCGATTGTTAAAACCAAACCAAGTATTCAGCAAACCGAAGCTACAGTTGTGTTGGTACATTGTTGGCGCGGTGGCATGCGCAGTGCAGGTGTGGCTTGGCTATTAGACCTCTACGGTTATAAAGTATATACTTTGGTAGGAGGTTACAAAGCATACCGCAATTGGGTTTTAGCGCAATTCGAAAACACCTATCCAATGGCTATTTTAGGTGGATATACTGGCAGCGGAAAAACAGAAGTATTACAAGCACTCGCAAAACAAGGTGCAAATACCATCGACTTAGAAGGATTGGCGCACCATAAAGGGTCTGCATTTGGTGCTTTAGGTCAATTACCACAACCTTCTCAAGAACATTTCGAAAACAAATTGGCATTTGTTTTAAGTGACTTAACCGAAAAAATTAGTACCGCGCCTAATCATCCGCATCAACATATTATTTGGGTAGAAGACGAAAGTCAACGCATTGGAAACCTTATTATTCCAACTGTTTTTTTTCAACAAATGCGCAAAAAGCAGGTCTATTTTTTAAATATTCCTTTTGATGAACGACTCGATTTTATTGATGTGCAGTATGGTAAATTTGAAAAAACAGTTCTAGTAAATGCGGTGATTCGCATTAAAAAAAGATTGGGTGGCTTAGAAACCAAGAACACTGTAAATTTTTTAATAGAAGACCAAACAAAAGACGCGTTTAGAATTTTATTACACTATTACGATAGGGTTTATTTTAAAGCCTTATCTAATAATAGAGATGAAACAACAGCAGTGATTAAGGTAGAAGCAACAGCAGTTAATCCAACACAAAACGCAGCATTAGTTCTTGCGAATGTATAAGTGTTGCTTAATTAATGAACCAGTGCTGTATTGTATTAAATCCCATCCAAGTCATAATAATTACCACCATCCAACCTGCTACCAATAATACTTTCGGGTGTTTGTATTCACCAACTAGTGCTACTTTTTTAGCCACCAAAAGCATCACTGCCAAAGCAATAGGAAGAATCAATCCATTTAATGCCCCAACCGTTAAAAGTATTTTTATTGGATTTCCAACAAATAAAAAAACACCGGTTGAGAACACAATAAAAAAACTAATTAACCAGCGATAATTTTTTTCTATCCAAGGATGAAAGGTTCTTAAAAAAGATACAGAAGTGTATGCGGCACCTACTACCGAAGTGATAGCCGCACACCACATCACCACCCCAAAAAACCGATACCCAATATCACCTGCAGCTAATTTAAAAACCGATGCTGGTGGATTTGCTTTGTCTAATATTCCACCTTTCATTATTACGCCTAATGCTGCTAAAAATAAAATACAACGCATCAACGCAGTAACTAAAATGCCTGTTACAGCGCTCTTATTTACTTGTGGTAATGCTGCAGCGCCTTTAATACCCGCATCGAGTAAACGATGTCCGCCAGCAAAACAAATATAACCGCCAACGGTTCCTCCAACAAGGGTTACAATTGCGGTACTATTAATGGTGCTCGGAAAAAAACTATGTTGCAATGCATCCACCATTGGCGGGTGTGAACTGACTGCTACAAATAGCGTGAGTAAAATCATTAGTATCCCTAATATTTTTGCAAACTGGTCCATCATTTTACCTGCTTCTTTCATCCAAAAAATAAAGAGTGCAATACCGCAACTAATAATGGCACCATAGCTTGTATCCATTCCTGTAAGCACATTTAAGCCCAATCCACATCCGCCAATATTGCCAATATTAAATGCTAGGCCACCTAGTACAATGAGCGCTGCTAATACATATCCCAATCCAGGAAATAATTCATTGGCCAAATCTTGCGCTCTTTTTTCTGTTACTGCTAAAATGCGCCAGATATTCATTTGCGCACCAATATCTAATAGAACAGAAATGATAATTACAAAACCAAAACTCGACAAAAGTTGTTGCGTGAACACAGTGGTTTGCGTTAAAAAACCTGGTCCAATAGCCGATGTGGCCATTAAAAAAGCAGCACCTGTAATAGCAGAGGAGGAAGCAGTTTTTTTCAATGCGCAATTGTTTGAATGAGTATATTATTTTTCATGAAAATCTGTTGTATATTTTTAGCAAACACTACCGCTTGTTGGCTATCGCCATGAATACAAATTGTATCAATTGCAATTGGTATTATTTGATTATTGTTAGTAGTAACTGTTTTTTCTTGCAGCATTTGTAATACCTGTTTCATGCTTTGTGCTTCGTTAGTAATCATGGCATTTGCCTGAGACCTTGGTGTTAAGCTTCCATCATTTTGATAGGTACGATCTGCAAATCCTTCAGATGCAGTTTGAAGGCCTAATGCTTTTGCTTCGCTTATAATAAAGCTATTACACAACCCATAAACAATTAAATTAGGCTGAATACTTTTAATGGCTAACGCAATAATATTAGCCATTGATTTATTCTGTGCAGCCATATTATATAATGCACCATGCGGTTTTACATGGTGTACAATAGCGCCCATACTATTGGCAATTGATTGAAAATGATTGAGCTGAATACTTACAAGGTCGTACAATTCTGTATGCGATAAAAACTGGTTAATTCTTCCAAAATTTTCTTTGTCTGCAAAACTTGGGTGCGCCCCAATGGCTACTTGGTTTTCAAGTGCCAATGAAATGGTTTTTTTCATGGTGTTTTCATCGCCTGCATGAAAACCGCAGGCAATATTGGCACTAGAAATTAGGGGCATCAGTTCGGCGTCGTTTGCCAAACCTTCACCCATATCACAATTTAAATCTATGGCATTAGTCATTAGAAAAATATTCCTGTAAACGGAAGTTACAGGCATTTTGTAGTTGTTGCAAATTCTGTTGTTGTTCTATTAATTTTTTTTCTGCATTGGCTATATCTATCCACTCAAATTGTAACTGTTTGCCAATTGGTGATTGTGCTAGTGTTGCAAAATAAGTGCTCGATACATGCGCTATTTTAGGATATCCACCTGTTGTTTGGTGGTCTGCCATCAACAAAATTAATTGGCCGCTCGGTAATAATTGAATTGTACCAAAATCAACCGCAGTAGACAAGTATTCTTTTTGTGTTATGGTGTTTAAATTAGGTCCATTTAAGCGGTACCCCATTCTATTGCTTTGTATGCCTATGCTAAAAATAGCGTTTGTAAAATTGGTAGTAGCTTCTTCGTTTAAAGCTCCTGCCTCTGCTCCTGCAATGCATTGAATACAATTGCCAAAATAAAATTCTGCCACACTTGCGCGCCAGGGTAATGCAATTAAGCTTTCTATTTTCTCTACTCGATTTTTTTTAAATAATAGGCTGTCATTTGTTGCGAGATTCCTTCCGTTGAAGCCTCCTTTTTGCACGAGCAGCATTGTGCCAAAACTTCCAAGCCATTCTTCTGCAACAAATCCACCAGCAACGGATAGGTATACCCTAGCACCCGATTTGTTTTTTGTAAAACGGAGCTCACTGTTTTGCGGAACTAGTATTGGTTGCTGTAATTCTACAGAAATACCATCAATCTCTGCGCCAAAATCTGCTCCTGCCAAAGCAATCAATGCACTGGATGTAAATAAAATAATGGGGGATGGAAAATGCATTTCTAATACTGCTTCATTTGCTTGGTTGCCTACTAATGCATTCGACACAAGCATTGCCACTGGATCCATTGCACCGCCAGGCGGAATACCTAGGTGCTGAAACCCATACCTGCCTTGGTCTTGCAAAGTATCTGCTATACCTGCTTTAAGAATGCTTATTCCCATTTGCTTGGTTGTTTTTGCATTTCATAAAACTGTTCTATTGCAATGGGTTCAAAACAAACAGTATCACCCGGCATAAAAAAACTTGGTTGCTCTTTGTTAGCATCAAAAATTTGTATGGGCGTTCTGCCAATTAATTGCCAACCACCAGGTGAGGCAAATGGATAGACTCCTGTTTGTGCACCAGCTATTCCAACCGATCCGGCCGGCACAATCGTTCTAGGGTTTTGTTTTCGAGGGCTTATAATTTTTTTATTGACCGTTCCCATGTAGGCAAATCCTGGCATAAATCCTATCATATAAACCCGATAGCTTGTGTTTGTATGTAAGGCAATAAATGCTTCGATACTTAATTGAAGCGTTTCAATTAGTGGCATTAAATCGGGCGCCAATATAGGATCGTAGCAAACAGGCAGTTTTAAATTTCTTCCAGTGTTAGAACTAATTTTGTTGCTAAGTTCTATTACTAAAGCATCTAACAGTCCCTTTAAAAAAGCATAAGCACTTATTCCACCAGCTATTTTTAGTACAAGTTTGCAATCGTACACCAAACAAATGGAGCTGTATGCAGGAATAATATCTTTTATCCCTACAATATTTTTTTCTTGTAATAATTGAAAAAGCAACATGATTCGTTGATTCGTTTGGGCATCCATTTCTTGCCCAAAATCAAGCGTTATGGCATGGTCTGAAACGGGATATATTGAATAACTATTAGTTAACTCCACGCATACAAGTTAAAACAACTTAGGTATATTTTAACAAATGTGTTGACTACTAAATTTCATCAATTAGCCAAATACGCTTATTTTTTTCGTAATATTGAACTTGATGTAATGGGGGGCATCAGATTTTTAAAATCAAATAAGTTGCCATGTATAAGTTCATTGGTTTGGCCAGTTTTTTAGTCATATTCCTCGTATCGTGTGGAGGCGCCAGTAAAGATGTGCCAAACAATAATACTACTCCAACGAATTTGAATGTACAAGTTCAAGTAGCAACAGACAGCAGTGGTAATGTGAGTTTTGTTGCAACAGCAACTAATGCCGTGAGTTTTGATTTTGATTTTGGAAATGGAACGACGCAAACCGTTCCTTCAGGATCCATCGTTTATAAGTATCCGCTTTCTGGAAATTATACAGTTACTGTAACAGCAAAAAGTACGGGTACGCAAACCGCTGCCAAAACCATTCAAGTAGTAGTGGGCGTTAAACTTAATATAGTTTGGAGCGAAGAATTTGATAGCCCAGGTGTACCAAATTCTGCTAAATGGGGTTATGATATTGGCGAAGGTGGATGGGGTAATAGTGAATTGCAGAACTATACCAATAGATCAAATAATTCTATTGTTTCAAATGGCACTTTAAAAATTATTGCTACTAGAGAGCCATATGGCACAAGTGCATTTACTTCAGCAAGGTTATTATCGAAGGATAAATTTTCATTTAAGTATGGTAAAATAGAAGTGCGTGCAAAACTTCCCGCAAACGGAGGTACATGGCCTGCAATTTGGATGTTGGGTAGTAATATTTCTTCTGTAAGTTGGCCTGCCTGTGGCGAAATAGATATTATGGAACACAAGGGCAATGACTTGAATAAAATTTATGGAACCATTCATTATCCTAATCATTCTGGGGGGTCTGCTGTAGGAGGCACAACGATTATAACTGGTGCCAGCACTGATTTTCATCGTTATGCAGTTATTTGGTCGGATGCTTCTATACAATTTTTAGTAGATGACACGCCATTTTTTACTGTTGCTAACAACAATACGATGCCGTTCAATCAAAACTTTTTTATCATTTTAAATTTGGCCATGGGTGGTACTTTTGGCGGAGCTGTTGATCCAGCATTTACTACTGCACAAATGGAAGTAGACTATGTGAGGGTTTATCAATAACAAACTAATTTTAAGTCATATAGTTGTTGTAACAATTCTGGCATTTCATTAAACATATATGGCGCTGCTTAGTATCAATTCAGTTTCAAAATTTATTGCCAACAATTCAATTGTAAGCAATATTAGTTTCGTGCAAGCGCCTCTGCAAAAAATAGCCATTGTTGGCGAAACAGGTTCTGGAAAATCAACGCTTTTAAAATTAATAGCTGGTTGGATTCAGCCAGATGCTGGTGAACTTTTTTTAGAAGGGAAGCGCATTAAAGGCCCCGACGAAAAACTCATTCCTGGTCAAAAAGACATTGCCTATTTATCGCAACATTTTGAATTACGCAATGCTTATAGGGTAGAAGAATTATTGTCTTATGCCAATACATTAACAGATGTTGAAGCAGCCAACTTGTTTGAGGTTTGTAAAATTGATCATTTGCTAAAACGCAAAACAGACCAGTTGTCTGGCGGTGAAAGACAAAGAATTGCCATAGCGCGTTTGCTCATATCAGCGCCAAAATTGTTATTACTAGACGAGCCTTTTTCTAATTTAGACCTCATTCATAAAAACATTCTTAAAACAGTTATTAGAGAAATTGGCGAACGATTACAAATTACTTGTTTGATGGTTTCACACGACCCGAATGATATACTTGCTTGGGCCGATGAAATAATTATTCTAAAATCAGGAACTATTATACAGCAGGGAACATCCCAAGAAGTATACCACTATCCAGTAGACGCATATGCTGCAGGTCTCATGGGTAACTATCAATTATGTACACCCGCAATAAAAAAACTATTCGCATTGTCTCCGAATAATAATCATCAACCGTTTCTTCGACCTGAATATTTTAAAATAGTAGAGGAAGGGGCAGGCATCAAAGCCAGTATTGAACGCATCTTTTTTATGGGTGGATGGTCTGAATTACAAATCACTATAGCTGATACGCAGATTACCCTAAAAACCATGGAAACAAGTTATCAAAAAGGCGATACCGTATTTGTGGAATTGGTTTTACCGCCTATTATCGAATAACATTAACAAATAGGGTGTATAATTTGGTTAATTTAGCAATCTGAAAACTTGTTTGCCAATACTATGAATGCATGAAGGCTTTAAAAAGGTTCGTACTATTTTTCTTAATCTGTTTGGCAAGCACCCAAGCAATTGCACAAACCGATACAGAGTTTTGGTTTGGGGCGCCTGCTATTACTGCGTCTCATGCCGACCGACCAATTGTTTTGCGTTTATCTAGTTATGCATTGGCCGCTACAGTAACTATTTCAGAACCAGCAAATGCAAGTTTTACGCCCATCGTTGTTAATTTAAATGCTTATTCTGCTCAAACAATAGACCTAACTAGTTTTATTGGTAGTATTGAATCGGAGCCGCACAATATTGTATTGAATTATGGGCTGAAAATTTCTGCAACAAATATCATTTCTGCGTATTATGAAGTACAGGGCAAGTCAGGTGCATCTTACAATAATCCAGAAATTTTTGCCCTAAAAGGTAGTACCAGTAAGGGATTGAATTTTATGATTCCAGGGCAATTGCAATATGACAATAAAGCGCTTGCTACTCCAGCACACAATGGCTTTGTAATTGTTGCTACCGAAGATAATACATCGATTGATATTACACCAAGTAAAGACGCCTATGGTCATTCTGCAAATATGAAATTTAATATTGTGCTGAATAAAGGCCAATCCTATTCTGTCATTGCTAATAGCGCAGTAGGATCTTTACATTTAGTAGGTAGTGTTGTATCTGCTACAAAACCAGTTTGTGTAACAATTTATGACGATTCAATTGGGCCTACTACTAATTACGATTTAGTGGGCGACCAAATTATTCCTGAAGATGCCAATGGCCAAGAATTTATTTTAGTGCGAGGTGAAATGGCAGTAGGCAGTACAGGTGCTTTTGACTATTATAATATTTTAGCTACTACTGATAATACGATTGTGTATTTAGATGGCGCAACCACACCTATTGCCACTTTAAATAGAGGTGGTGTATATACTGGAAAACTCTCCAATTCGAGTGCCTATATAAAAACAAGCAATCCTGTTTATATCAACCAATTGACTGGTATTGGAAACGAAATGGCCTTTACAGATTTACCAAGTATTCGTTGTACTGGTTCTTCTATCGTTTCATTTGTACGTTCCATTAATTCTTTTTTTTACCTGAATCTACTTTGTAAAACAACAGATATTGATCATTTTTTATTAAATGGAAAACCTAATGTTATTCTGGCATCTATGTTTTCGGCAGTGCCAGGAACCAATGGTGAGTGGATGTACGCAAGAATATCTCAATCAAATTTAGTTGCCATAAATACATTAATACCAACCGATGTGTCAAGCATTGTTTCAAATACAACGGGGTTATTTCACTTAGGTTTTTTAAATGGAACATCTGGCTCAGCCGAACTTGGCTACTTCTCCAATTACAGCCGAACAACACTTTCTCCAGTCGTTGGTGGATTACAATGCACCGGAAATGATATTAATTTATTGGCCACAAATGTTAATGGTGCTACTTATCAATGGACGGGTCCGAATGGATTTAGTAGTACTATTTATAATCCAAGCATTTCAAATATCAATCCAAGTCATTCGGGATATTATGTAGTATCTGCAAATATTTTAGGATGTGGTAGTTTTTTAGATAGTACACTAGTAACCGTTAATCCTGTTCCTACAATTAGTATTAGCACTGGCGATTCTATTTGTGTGGGAAAATCAAAAACACTCGCACTAAATTTTTCTGGTACAGCGCCCTTTGTTTTTAGTTATTCCGATGGATTAAAAACCGATACTATTTCGGGGATAACACTTTCTAATTATTCATTAAAATTGAGTCCTGTTGTTACTACCACTTATGCGATAAAACATGTAACTGATGCAAACTCTTGCACAGTAAATGCTAGTAACAATATTTTAAATATTGCAACAACAATAAAATTAAATCCCAACCCAAGTGTTGGATTTGTTATGCCGCTAAAAGTTTGTACGCCATTGGGAGTGGCCAACTTTTTAGACACTAGTAAAATTGCAGATGGCACTGCATTAAAATTTACCTATCGTTGGAATTTTGGAGACGGCTCAATTGATAGTATTAAAGCGCCTACACATAAATATATTAGTGCCGGAAATCAATTGGTTCAATTAATTGTTAGTTCTAGTTTTGGATGCGTTGATTCGCTAACCAAAACATTACCAATTTACGCAACACCTGTTGCAGATTTTAGCATAACATCTATGTATTGTTTGCGCGATAGTTTACAAATTAAAGAGCAATCAAATGCAAATGGAAACACTATTACAAGATGGTATTGGCGTTTTGCAAATGGTATAACGGATACCAAACAAACACCTAGTTATACCTATTTGAATACAGGCAATCAAAATATACAATTGGTAGTAGAAACCGACAAAGCTTGTATTAGCGATACACTAACAAAATCGGTATTGATTAATCCTTTACCTACCGCTAATTTTACAACAAGCACAAAGCATTGTGAAAATGCAGCGATCAATTTTTTAGATGCTTCTGTTGCCAATGCAGGAAATTTAAAAAGATGGAATTGGGATTTTATTGATGGTACAAAAAAAGATACTATCAGCGGAGCACCTTTTTATAAAACCTATACCGACTGGAATACTTATCCTGTTCGATTAATGGTTGAATCAGATAATGGTTGTAAAAGTGATACAGTTGTTTTACCAGTTACAGTTCATGCACAACCACATGTAGGATTTATATTACCTGAAGTTTGTTTGGATGATGCCGTAGCTGTTTTTACAGATACTACAACAATAGCAGATGGAACTAGCGCCATAGCCTATCAATGGAATTACAATGCAAGTACTCCGGCTATTACACCTGTTCCAACAATCACTAGCCTTACTACTAAAAACGGATCGGCACATTATAATGTTGCCGCCAACTACAAAGTCTCTTATAAAGTAACGAGTTCCTTTGGCTGTGATTCTG
>JBAXPJ010000002.1:0-117163 GCA_037132335.1 Sediminibacterium sp.
GCCGTCCTAATTTTGGAAAGCTATGTTAGCAGTTGTAAAAATCGCAGGTCAACAATTTAAAGTACAAGCAGGTCAAAGCTTGTATGTTCCGCACTTGCAAGGTAATACCGGTGACAAGGTAGAATTTAGTGACGTTTTGTTGGTAGACAACAGCGGCACGATCTCTGTAGGTAGCGATGTAAAAGCTATTGTGAAAGCAGAAATCATTAGTGCTTTGGTGCAAGGTGAGAAAGTGATCGCCTTCAAAATGAAGAGAAGGAAGGGCTTCCGCAAAAAGCACGGGCACAGAACGCATTATACTAGAATTAAGATAGAAAGCATCGCTTAATATTTTAAGACAGTCTACTGCTTAACGGGATTCTTGATTTTAAAATCGATTGTCTTGTTGTAGAAAACACAATAAAAAAAATTCTAAAAAGTATTTTATGGCACACAAAAAAGGTGAAGGTAGTGTAAAGAACGGTCGTGATTCACATAGCAAACGTCTTGGCGTAAAAATCTACGGTGGTCAACCAGCAACATCTGGTAATATCATTGTTCGTCAAAGAGGAACGCAATACCATCCAGGTAAAAATGTTGGTTTGGGAACAGACTTTACATTGTTTGCATTAACAGATGGTGTAGTTGAATTTAAAAAAGGCAAAAACGACAAATCAACCGTGTCTGTTTTGGCTATTTCGGCTACTGCTTAAAAAAAAGTTTTTGTATTTGCAAATAAGTTTTTATTTTTAGTGGATTATTTACTAACCATTTAAATTCTAAAACATGGCAACTGCAAAAAAAGCCGCTCCTAAAAAAGCCGCTGCAAAGAAAGCCGCTCCTAAAAAAGCTGCTGCACCAAAGAAAGCTGCTCCTAAGAAAGCTGCTGCAAAAAAAGCTGCTCCTAAAAAAGCTGCTGCTCCTAAAAAAGCTGCTGCTAAGAAAGCCGCTCCTAAAAAAGCCGCTGCTCCTAAAAAAGCTGCTGCTCCTAAAAAGGCTGCAAAAAAAGCTGCTCCTAAAAAAGCTGCTAAGAAAGCTGCTAAGAAATAATTTAACCATTATTTCTAGCACGAATAGTTTAAGTCTCAGGTTTTTACCTGGGACTTTTTTATTTTCTACCTTCGCCAATAACTACTAATTTTTTTCTATGGATAATTATGAAATAGCCGATAATTTTTCGCTTCTTGGAAAATTAATGGATATACATGGCGATAATAGCTTTAAGGCCAAATCCTATACTAGCGCGGCTTTCACAATAGAAAAGCTTCCAATGCAATTGGCAGAAATGCCGCCGGAAAAAATAAATAGCATCAATGGTATAGGCGAAGCAATTGGAAAAAGAATTATTGAACAATTACAAACGGGCACGCTTGCACTGTTACAAGAATATCTTCAAAAAACACCAGAAGGAATTTTAACGATGCTTAGTATAAAAGGCATCGGTCCAAAAAAAATTGCTACCATTTGGAAAGAATTAGAAATAGAAACAATTGGTGAATTATTATATGCTTGCAGTGAAAATAGACTAACACTTTACAAAGGTTTTGGTGCTAAGTCTCAGCAAAATATCAAGGAGGCAATTGAATTTTACATGGGTAGTCAAGGCAGTTTTTTGTACCAACAAATTGAATCTTATGCAACCCAATTAACTACTAGTTTACAAAATATTTTTCCCAATTTTTTGTTTTCAATTACAGGAAATTTCAAGCAACAGGCCGAAGTCATTAGCCAGCTAAGTTGGGTCACTACTACCCCGAAAAACGAAATAATGGCCTTTTTGGGGTCCCAAAGCTTCGTTTTTGAAAATATTTTTGAAAATATTTTTTCGTGTAAAGGACCCGAGCAAATTGAGCTGATTTTTCATATTTCTAGCCCTGAATTATTTATTTCAACACTATTTGAAACAAGTTCAAGCGAAGAGTTTTTACAAGAATGGAAAACACTAACCAACTGGAACAATCAAAAAGAATACCAATCAGAAGAAGATATTTTTGAATCATTTGGCTTTGCCTTTATCCCCGCTTATCAACGAGAAACAAAAGAAATTTTAACACTTGCAAAAAATGCAACCCTAAAACCTTGCATTCAAACAAGCGATATAAAAGGAATCATACATAGTCATAGTAATTGGAGTGATGGAGCTACCACTATAGAAGCAATGGCAAAAGCAGCAATAGAAAAAGGCCTCGAATATTTAGTTATTAGCGACCACTCTCAATCTGCTTTTTATGCAAATGGATTAAAAGAAGCACGCATTTTTGCACAGCAACAACAAATTGATGCGCTAAACAAACAGTTAGCTCCCTTTAGAATTTTTAAAAGTATTGAGTCTGATATTTTAAATGACGGAAGCTTAGACTATAGCGATGAAGTACTAAGTAGTTTCGATTTGGTAATAGCCTCGGTACACAGCAATTTAAAAATGACCGAAGAAAAAGCAATGATGCGACTCCTAAACGCTATTGAAAATCCATTTACGTCTATTCTTGGTCATTTAACGGGTAGATTATTGTTAAGTCGTAACGGTTACCCGATTGATCATGCAAAAATTATTGATGCCTGTGTAGCAAATGATGTGGTAATAGAACTGAACGCACATCCAAGAAGGCTAGATATTGATTGGAGATGGATTGAACGGGCTTTAAAAAAAGGCGCTATGATTTCCATTAATCCCGACGCCCACTCTATAGAAGGCTATTCAGATTGCAAATACGGCGTATTGGTTGCGCAGAAAGCAGGATTGACCGCTAATAAAAATTTAAGTAGCTATTCACTAATAGAATTTGAGCGTTTTTTATTGGAACAACACCAAAAAAGATCTTAAGCATGCAATAGGTCTTTCAACAAAGCCCTATCTGCAAAATAAGACTCGATTTTTTTTCATTAAGCGAAAGCTTTTGCTCGAGGTTTGCTTTTACTTTTTGTGGCGAGGCATTGTAACTCCAATAATTGATAAAAATAAAAGATAGCGGATACAACCAGGCTGCCGTAATAATCAAGTAGCCGTGTTTGTAAATACTTCTTTGTGTTGCTATCAATTTTGTTTCATTTGTTGTTTAACCTCATTCCAAATACTATCCATTTCTAATAAAGTCATTTCAGACAATGACTTTCCTGCTGCTATGGCAATTTTTTCCATCTCTTGAAAACGGCGAATGAACTTTTTATTCGTTTTTTCCAAAGCACCTTCAGCATCTACTTGTAAAAACCTTGCATAATTTGCCAAACTGAATAAAACATCTCCAAATTCTTCTTCTATATCTGCTTGTTGTTTTGTTTGAATCGCTTCTTGCAACTCATCCATCTCTTCTTTAACCTTGGCCCAAACAGCTTCTTTATTATCCCATTCAAAACCTACCTGCTTTGCTTTTTCTTGAATGCGGGTGGCTTTTACAATGGCGGGTAATGAAGGAGGCACCCCTCCTAGCACAGATGTTTTGCCTTCTTTTATTTTTAATTTTTCCCAATTACGTTTTACTTCTTCTTCATCCGCCACTTTTACATCGCTATAAATATGTGGATGTCGATGAATTAACTTGGCGCTAATGCCTTCAATTACTTCTTGTAAAGTGAATTTATTTTCTTCGGACCCAATTTTTGCATAGAAAAGCAAGTGCAATAATAAATCACCTAATTCTTCTTTCACTCCTTTCCAGTCGTTGTCTGTAATGGCATCTGCTAATTCGTAGGTTTCCTCTATGGTTAAAGGCCTAAGTGTATGGATGGTTTGCTTTTTATCCCAAGGACATTGCGCCCTTAACTCATCCATTATTTTTACTAAGGCTAAAAAACTGTTGGCTACTGGTTCCATATAAAGTTTTAATACGTTTTTGCTGTTAACGTTCCACTAAAAATACAGAACTCTAGGCTTTAGGCCACAATTTTAAATACCGCATAATTTGAATTTTGTTTCAGCTACCTGTACATTTGATACCAAATGAGAAGTATGAAAGTTTTATTGGTGCTGTTAGCCGTTTTATTTAGTTGTGTAGCTTATGGGCAATACTATTTTAATGATATAATTGCCACACAGCAAAGCAACCAGAATTACCAGGCTTTACGTGCTAATAAAGTAAAGAAAATTGTTGCTACAAGTTTTGAACAAGACAATACGCCAACTGAAGGATTTTCATTAGAACAAACTTTAAGCATCGACGGAAAAAAACTCGTTACCATTTCAAGTACCATTGCTGGAAAGAAAAACCAAGTAACCAGTTTTTTTGAACTTGGTAAATTGAAAAAAACACAATCCTTTAGTAATGGCATTGACAATAAAATGGAATATGCTTATAATGAAAAAGGACAATTAAAACAACTCATTTTAAATTCTGGAGATACCAGTGTAAAATATAAGTCGAACGAAACAAGAGAGTGGAAATACATGGCAAATGGCCAATTGTTGAGTGTATTGAAAATTAAAAACAATGCCGATACCACCGAAGCCTTATTGGTATTGGATGAAAAAGGAAATGTAATTGAAGAACACTGGAAGAAAAAACAAAAAGAAATAGACACTTATTATTACTATTATAATGCTGCAAACCAGTTAACTGATATTGTACAATACAATACAAGAGCCAAAAAATTAGTTCCTATTTATGTGTATGAATATGATAGTAATGCAAGGATCCAACAAATGACACAAGTATCTACTGGAGGAAAATATATTGTATGGAAATACAGTTACAATAACAAGGGATTAAAATTAATGGAAACCTGTTACGATCAAGAGAATAAAATACTTGGTAAGATTGCATATCAGTACGAATAGTCTACTACCCTTTTTTATTTCATCTACCAAAAAATAATAGACACAAAAAAACCTTAAGCTATTCACTTAAGGTTTTTGTCGATTCGTGCCCCAGGCGGGAATCGGACCCGCACCTCCGTTGCTGAAGACAGGATTTTAAGTCCTGCGTGTCTACCAGTTCCACCACCAGGGCGTTCTCAAAAAAAACCCGATACGCCTATGCGGGACGGGACTTGGAGCGAAAGACCGGGCTCGAACCGGCCACCCCGACCTTGGCAAGGTCGTGCTCTACCAAATGAGCTACTTTCGCAGTTGAATATTGTTGTAAAGAACTAAATTAGGAGTGCAAAAATAGCATTCTGAAGTTCCTGACAAAATTTTTTTTCGGAAATTACTTATATTCAGGTGTGTACTTTGTACTGCCTTGGATTTCAATGTCTGGCTTTCCTGGGTATCTTTGGTGATACATACGGTAACATCCACCTAAAACAAAAGACAGAATACAAAACACTTGTAAATAAAATAAAAACCTAGAAGAACTTACCCAGTTTTTGGTGAAGTCTTTTTCTGAAGTGTGATTAATTTCGTTTGACATATTTTTCTATTGCGTTGCAAAAATAGGATTCATCTGCAAATTATGAAACCTATTTTCCAACTATTTCCTTAAAACTAGTTTTCTGCTTCATAAAATATTGCCAAACCACCGATCCTTGGTACACGCCACCTAGTTCTATCAGTGGTTTTCGAGGAAATTGACGGGCAGGCCTGGTTTGCACCATCCAATAAAATAAAGCAAAATGTGCACGCATTATAGCGGTAAAAAAAGCCGTATCGCCAGTTAACAATCCTTTCCATGCCGAAATTGCATCCAAAATAAAGCGTACAGGCAATTTCCAAATGGCTTCTTGCCAAGGAAGATTTTTGCACATCATGATTAAATTATTCCTGAAATTCAAGAAAACCTTTCTTCCTCCCCTTGGTAAAGTTCCTGCTCCTAAATGGTACACAACCGATGCTGGACAGGCAAAAATCGAATATCCTGCTAACTGCATTCTCCAACAAAGGTCTATTTCTTCTTGATGGGCAAAGAAACTAGCATCTAATCCGCCAAGTTCTTTGTAGACATTGGCGCGAACAAACATTGATGCGCCAGATGCCCAAAATATTTGTTGGGTGTTATTGTATTGGTTGGTATCTAATTCACAAACATCAAAAACCCTTCCCCTAGAAAATGGATAGCCAAAACTATCTATCCAACCACCTGCTGCACCTGCATATTCAAATAGTTGCGGGTTTGCATAAGACAATAATTTAGGTTGACATGCCCCAATATTTTTATCGGATTCCATCAATTGTACAATTGGTTCAATCCAGCCTGGCGTAACAGATACATCGGAATTCAATAATACATAATAGTCTGACTCTAGCCCTTTCAAGGCCCAGTTATAACCACCAGCAAATCCTTCATTAATACTATTGCGCAATATTTCTATTGAACTAAAATTGTCTTTTAAAAATGCTATTGAATCATCTGTAGAGCCATTGTCTGCAACTATTATGCGTTTGTTGGTATAGGTAGACGCAATCACTGAAGGCAAAAAGTTTTCTAAATGCTTCCTGCCGTTATAATTTAAAATAACTATTGCAACACTCGGTACTAACAAACTAATAATTTGTACGAAAATAAGGGGATGTTTACATAATGCCATAGAAATCGTAACTTGGCACCGAATTTATCATTATGCATTTCTTACAGCTTAATCTTGATTTTCTCGATCATCCTTGTTGCTGATACTTCTTTCTTACTAGAAGGATTGGCGAAAAATAGTCAAATGCACTTGACCTTGTAGGTAGTTTTTTGATGGCCTTTTCTTGCAATACTTAATTTTTAATTGAACTTTCATGACCCACTCTGCATTGTCTGAGCGCGCTGCTGCATACTTAGCTACCGAAGACCAATTTGGCGCACACAATTACCATCCATTACCTGTTGTTTTAGAAAGAGGTGAAGGTGTTTTTTTATACGATGTAGATGGTAAAAAATACTATGATTTTTTAAGTGGCTATTCGGCTGTAAACCAAGGACACTGCCATCCTACCATTATTGCTGCACTAGTAAAACAAGCACAGCAATTAACCCTTACTTCTAGGGCTTTTCATAATAATTTACTAGGCGAATATTCGAAATTTATTACACAGTATTTTGGGTATGATAAAGTGTTACCAATGAACACTGGAGTGGAAGGCGGCGAAACGGCTATTAAATTGGCAAGACGTTGGGCCTATACCAAAAAAAATGTACCAGAAAATCAAGCCAAAATAATTTTTGCAGAAGGCAATTTTTGGGGACGCACATTGGCTGCGATTTCATCGTCAACAGATCCTAGTAGTTACAAAGGTTTTGGTCCGTTTATGCCAGGATTTGAATTGGTTCCATACAACGATTTAATTGCACTAGAAAAAGCCTTACAAGACAGCAATGTGGCTGCTTTTATGGTTGAACCAATACAAGGTGAGGCAGGCGTGGTACTACCCAATGAAGGCTATTTAACAGGCGTTAGAAAACTTTGCAACCAATACAATGTTTTGTTCATTGCCGATGAAATTCAAACAGGATTGGCCCGCACTGGTAAAATGCTGGCTTGCGATCACGAAGGCGTGCGGCCCGATATTTTAATTTTAGGAAAAGCCCTTAGTGGTGGCACGCTGCCCGTTTCTGCGGTGTTAGCCGATGATGATATCATGATGAATATTCACCCAGGAGAACATGGTTCTACTTATGGCGGAAACCCTTTGGCTTGTGCTGTTGCAATGGCTTCTTTACAAGTTTTGAAAGATGAAAATATGGCGGAGAATGCAACCATTATGGGTGAATTATTGCGCAGCGAATTAGCCAAACTCAATTCGCCTTTAATTACAACTATTCGTGGAAAAGGCTTGCTGAATGCGATTGTTATTCAACACGAAAATTCTGATGCTTCTTGGGATCTTTGTTTGGCACTAAAAGAAAATGGATTATTAGCCAAACCAACGCATGGCGATAAAATTAGATTCGCTCCCCCATTAATTATTACTAAAACACAAATTCTTGAATCGGTAGATATTATCCATCGTTCATTACTTAGCATTGGATAATGGTTAGCAGTTTGCGGGTTTATTTCTTTAATGCTAATTTTGGGAATAGACTCGCAACTAATAAAATAGCAGAGACAATCAACAATAAATAAAGCCCAATTTGCTTTTCGGGACATTCTCCAGCGCGGCACATTGAAAAAATTAAGTAGTTTTTAAAGGCCCAAGATAAGTTGATGGCCCCTAGAAACACATTGAGCCTTTTTGCCCAAACCCTAGGTACCAAAAAGCAAACGCCCATCCATAGTGCTAAAAACCCATGTGATTTTACTTGGCTCCCAAAATTGAGTTCGGGACTTCCTTTTCCATTTATACCGTTTAAATAGACCTGCAAAGAGGGAATATATACCCAAGGGATAAAACAAATGAAAATCAAAGCTAAAGCGGCTATCAGGCCAATTATTTGGGTGTATTTCATACAATTGAGATTAATTTTAGATAGGGCAAAAAAATAAGGACTACAGCAATGTAATCCTTATTTAAGAGGTCTCGAGCGGATTCGAACCGCTGTGGAAGCTTTTGCAGAGCTCTGCCTAGCCACTCGGCCACAAGACCAATTCTTACTTTTAAAGGGTAAAACTACCTGCTTTTTCAAGTAAGCGACTGCGAAAATATAGTAAACAAAGGAAAATTAAAATTCTAAATCTTAAAACCCGAAATTTGTTCTTTAATCTTACTATATGAACCTGATTGCAGAAAGTGAATTAATTATCAATAGCCGTGGTGCAGTATACCATTTAAACCTTCGTCCCGAGGATTTGGCTAATACCATCATTACAGTGGGTGACCCAGACCGTGTTGCAGCAGTAAGTAAGCATTTCGACCATATAGAAAGTCAATTTCAGCACCGAGAATTTATTACCCATACAGGAACTATTGGTTCTAAACGACTATCTGTTGTTTCTACTGGCATTGGTACTGATAATATTGATATTGTATTTAATGAACTAGATGCATTGGTGAATATTGATTTTGAAAGTAGAACCATTAAACAAACCCTAACGCCTTTAACAATAATTCGTTTTGGTACTTCCGGTTCTTTACAAGCAGATATTCCTATAGATAGTTTTGTTGCAAGTACGCATGGATTAGGTATAGACAATTTGCTTAATTTTTATAGACAAACCAATAACGAAGAAGAACATTATATACTACGCGAATTTGTTGCACACACACAATTAGACAACAAACATGCTTCACCCTATATTACCGCAGCAAGCACTAGTATTTTAAAACATTTTGTAACCGGATTTCACCAAGGGATAACGGTTACTTCTCCTGGATTTTATGGTCCTCAAGGAAGGGTACTCCGTTTAGGTTTATCTAATCCTGATTTAATTGATCGATTTACTGGTTTTAGATATGGCAATCATCGTATTACCAATTTTGAAATGGAAACGAGTGCTATGTATGGTTTAGGAAGATTACTTGGGCATAATAGTTTAAGTTTGAATGCGATTGTTGCCAACAGAATCACCAAAGAATTTAGCAAAGACGGTAACGCTGCAGTAGAGAATTTAATTACCAAAGCGCTAGCAATAATTGTAGAAAATAATATTTAATTACAAGCAATATGGTACTCGATTTTTTTAAATACCAAGGAACAGGAAATGACTTTGTTATCATGGATAACCGAACAGGAAATATTAATTTATCTGAAGCACAAGTAAAGCATATTTGTGATAGACGATTTGGTATTGGCGCTGATGGACTCATGTTATTGAACAATTTGGAAGGATATGATTTTGAAATGAAATATTATAATTCAGATGGCCGGCAAAGTAGCATGTGTGGCAATGGTGGCAGGTGTTTGGTGCAATTTGCAAAAGACCAAGGAATACATCAAACTAGTTACCGATTTTTAGCAGTTGATGGCGAACACCTAGCAGAAATAGGCGAACACGGTTGGGTTCATTTAAAGATGCTTGACGTTGACAAAATTGAAAATTTTCATGGCGATGCAGTATTAAATACAGGATCACCCCATTTTGTAAAACATGTTGAACATGTAATGGACACCAATGTATTTGAACAAGGAAAAGAAATTAGATATAGCAAACAGTTTCAAGAAAAAGGTATTAATGTGAATTTTGTAGAAACTACTGACCATACAATAATTGTTCGAACCTATGAGAGAGGTGTAGAAGATGAAACCTTTAGTTGTGGCACCGGCGTTACAGCAGCTGCATTGGTATTTGCACACAATGAAAATGGCTTTAATAGAATTGAAGTACAAACCAAGGGCGGACACTTGGCGGTAGAATTCGAAAAAAATGGTGAAGAAAATTTTTCAAATATATGGCTTTGCGGCCCTGCTGAATTTGTATTTAAAGGAGTCATTACTATTTAATCACTTGCAATAAAACATTACCTATGGCACTTTTTAATGTTCGAGTTTATGGTATTTTGTTTGATGAGCAATACCGATTATTGGTTGCTGATGAATTTATTCGTGGGAATTTTTTTACAAAACTACCAGGTGGTGGACTAGAAATAGGTGAAGGAACTAGGGATTGTTTAAAACGCGAATTCCTAGAAGAAACCGGTTTAGATGTAACTATTGGCGAGCATATTTATACGACCGATTTTTTTCAAATATCTGCCTTCAACAATGTAGACCAAATCATTTCTATTTATTATGCAGTAACGGCAAATGGGTCTATTAATTTGGAAACAAAAACAATTCCATTTGATTTTAAACCCAATCAAATTGCCGACAATACCAAAACAGCCGAATTATTTCGTTGGATTCATTGGAATGACCTAACAGAAAACGACATGTCTTTACCTATAGACAAAGTGGTCATTCAATTACTCAAAAAAAATATGGGTTCAAGCGGAAAGAAACACAATTCCTTGTAAATAGCTTTTTAACTCAGCAGTTATATTAGTGAAAATTATTGATCCTTTCCCATGGCTGCTAATTTCATTTTTGTAGCAGTCTCATGCCCTAAATAATTTTCAATCCATTTCTCAATCAAATAAATTAAGGGCGTTAATACAATGGCTATGGTAAATTTATAAGCGTAGTTCACTAAGCAAATTGCCAACACCAATTGCCAACTCCAATCATTGCCAATTTTAAACGCAATAAATAAAACCACAAAACTATCAATTAGCTGAGACACAACTGTAGAGCCAGTTGCACGCAACCAAACCCATTTTTCTCCGGTTATTTCTTTGATTTTATGGAAGACAGTTACGTCTACAATTTGGCTAACCAAGAATGCCGTTAAACTTCCTAAAATAATCCACATGCCTTGCCCAAAAATACCGCCAAAGGCAACTTGCATATCTGCTATTCCTGCATTGGTTTTAGAACCTATCCAAAAGTCTGCAGGCGGAATTTTCATGGCAAAATAAAACATAATAAAAGCATAAGAAATTAGTGCAATAGCAATAAAACTTATACGCCTAACAGCTTTTGGTCCATAATATTCATTCACTATATCTGTGATTATAAATTCTAAAGGCCAAAGCAACACACCACAAGTTAAATTAAAGGACAATCCAGACTGTCCAAATAAACTAAAGTTAGTGCCTGGAACGCCAAACAATTTTTCTAAAGAAAATATTTTACCGCCAATACATTCTGCAATCAAGGCATTGGCTACAAAAAAAGCAGCAATACTAATAAAGAGTTTAGTGGGTTTGTCTTTTAAAATAGAATGCACCATTAGGTTAAAATGAAATGTTTAAAAAATTCAATCAATAAAAATAAAAGATTGGTTATTGCTAACCAAACTGGTATTTGATTGGGTTGTTTTTTAACTAACAAAACACCCAGCCAAATGTTCGCTGTTAGGTTAAGAAAGGGCGACAAAAACCAACCCAACACGATAATGATCCCCTTAATATCTTGACTAGGTATAATATCTTGGGTTCTTTGCATAAATAGGCATACTATAAATAAGATATTGCTTATTAAAGTGAGTCGTTCTAGAAATAAAAGCTTCCGCATAAAAAAAATTGATTCAAAATAGCATTAATTTGCTAATAGCTTAAAATGAAAGTATGAAAAAAATGGCAGTATTAGCCTTGATATCCTACCGTGTTTTACCAGCACTGATGGGTGGACAGAAATGTATTGCTTCATTTTATGACGCTTTATCTGCCGATTCAAATGTTACACTAGCTGTTGCAAAAGAGAATGAAACGACATTAGGCAATAACAAAATAGCTATTCAAAATTTTTTGTACAACCATTGGGTTGGAATATTGAACCTCCGCTATATATATCGATTGGTTAAAATTATTAAAACAAAGGAAATTAATACCATTGTTGTTGAACACTCTTATTTTGGCTGGTTAGGTTTGATTGTAAAGAAGTTCACAAAAACCAATCTGATTTTGCGCTTGCATAATATTGAATCTTTTCGTTTTAGAGACATGCAAAAAAGTTGGTGGTGGATGTACCAATTCTACGAAAAATGGGTATGCCGAAAAGCCCAATATTTATGGTTCTCCTCTCCTTCAGACCAAGATTGGATGATTGAAAATTGGGGAATTCAAGCCTCAAAATGCACCACTATATTATATGGAATAAATAATACAGAAGCCCCTACAAATGCCGAACGGAAGGAATGTAAAAATTCACTACAAAACAAGCACCAACTAAATAACGAAACCAAACTTTTTTTATTTAATGGAACCCTAGATTATCTACCCAATACCGACGCTATCCGTATTATCATAACTGAAATAATACCCCGACTAGATAAAACAGATTTAAACTATCGAATTTTTATTTGTGGCAATAGAATTACAGCGCGTTGGAAAAAAGTACTTATTCAATATCCTCAAATCATCTATGAAGGATTTGTGCCAGATATTAATCTTTATTTTAAAGGAACAGATTGCTTTATAAATCCTGTAACCTTAGGCAATGGTGTGAAAACAAAATTAGTAGAAGCCTTAGCCAATAATCAAGACATCATTTCTGCTACAACAGGGGCAAAGGGAATTGACACCAAATATGCGGGAAAAAAAATTCAGTTAATTGCCGATTACGACTGGCAGCATTTTGCACAAGCCATGATTGATTATAAACATAAATTGACCAATAAGACCCCCGTTATTTTTTTTACTGATTTTAATTGGGCAAATATTGTTCATAAAGCAATGGCATCCATCAATTAATAGGATTCTATCCTATAATCCTATTGCCATATAACCCATTTTTTTTGTAGTTTTATTCTTATAAATAAATAAACATGTTGAAGTCGTATTTCAAGTCTGCTTTACCACACCTTATTGCTATTGTTATTTTTGCATTAGTAGCTATTATTTATTGTAGGCCTGCTTTAGAAGGAAAGGTGCTGCAGCAATCAGATGTAACACAGTGGAAAGGCATGGCGCAAGATGCTTTGGCATACAAAGCAAAATATGGACATACACCTCTTTGGACTAAGAATATGTTTGGAGGCATGCCAACTTACCAAATTACAGGTATCCCCGCAAACGATTATACCATTGGAACATTAGATTTAATAATGACACTAAGGCTGCCAGAACCAATTGGCTTATTCTTTTTAGCCAGCCTTTGTTTTTATTTTTTAGCACAAGTGTTGGGATTCAATTCCATCATTAGTATTATTGGTGCTTTGGGCTATAGTTATGCAACGTATAATCCAATCATCATTTCGGTTGGGCATATGACCAAGATGCACGCAATTGGCTATTTGCCATTTTTTATAGGATCAATCTTATTGCTATTTAAAAAGAAATATTTATTGGGCGCAACTTTAGTGGCCATATCAACCGCTTTATTTGTTCAAGCCAACCACTTACAAATAACATACTACGGTATTATTATTGTGTTTTTCATGTCGGTATATTTTTTAATTCAGTGGATCAAAGCAAAACAATACAAACAAATAATTACGAGTTTTGGATTGGCTTTAGTAGCTGGCGCATTAGGAATTGCTGTAAATGCACCTATGCTTATAAGTACTTATGAATATGGAAAAGAATCTATTCGCGGCGGAAGTGTACTTACAACAAAAGACAGCAAAACAACAGCCACCGGACTTAATAAAGACTATGCATTAAGTTATAGTATTTTTAAATCGGAGGCACTGGTATTAATGTTTCCAAATATTTATGGAGGCTCTAGTGATCCTAATGTAATTGAACCTGAAAAATCAAAAGCAATAGAAACATTGCAACAAATGCAACCACAAGTTGCACAACAATTGCAATCTTATATTCAATTTTATTGGGGAGGAATTGGCTTCACTTCAGGTCCCCCTTATATGGGTTTAATTATTTGTTTATTTGCCATTATGGGTTTCTCTGTTTCTTCAAACCAGCACAGGTGGTGGATTGCAGCCGCAGTAAGTTTTTCATTCCTATTGGCATGGGGCTCCTTTTTTGAATCCTTTAATGTTTTCATGCTAAACCATTTACCGCTTTATAATAAATTCAGAGCACCTAGTATGATTCTAATTATTCCTACATTATTACTAGGGATAATGTCTTTGTACGGAATGGCAGCAATAGTATCCGAAAAAAGTTTAAAGGATATTTTTGAAAAGTATAAACCAAGTTTTATAGTATTAGCCTTTATTCTTTTAAGTATAATGACTATCTATTTTACAAGTGATTTTAGAAGTGATAATGAAAAGCGTTTAATCACACAAATAGCTCAAATTC
Source organism: Sediminibacterium sp. (assembly GCA_037132335.1). Taxonomy (GTDB): domain Bacteria; phylum Bacteroidota; class Bacteroidia; order Chitinophagales; family Chitinophagaceae; genus Sediminibacterium. The sequence goes on from JBAXPJ010000002.1 coordinate 14,516, forward strand.
CAGATGCCAATCAAAAAGCAGCATTTGAAGCGCCTGTAAATGATTTAGTGAAAGCTATTGCTACAGATAGAAAAACTTTAATTGAAGGTGATCTATTAAAACTAATTGTATTTCTAGTATTAATTATTGCTTTGTTGGTTTTGTCTTTTAAGAAAATCATCAACCAAACTGTTCTTTTAGTAGGAATTGGACTACTAAGTATGATTGATTTGTTTCAAGTGAATGTAAAATATTTAAAGCCCGATAACTTTTTAGAAGCAACCGAAAATGAAAATGCATTTGCTTTAACACCTATTGATATTGCTTTGAAAAAAGACATAAGCGATTATAGGGTTTTAGATATTAGATATGGTATTCAGAATGCTTTCAATGGCGGTGCGCTAATAGCTTATCACCACAAAACGGTTGGTGGATATAACCCAGCTAAATTAAGTATCTATCAAGACTTGATAGAGAACCAATGGTATCAATTTCCAAATTGCATGCCTACTTTAGACATGATGAATACTAAATATGTTATTTCTGGAAATATAGCAAATGACACTATTCCAAATAAAGGCGCATTAGGAAGTGCCTGGTTTGTAAAAGGAATTCAGGTTGAAAAAAATGCCGCTTCGGTTATGAAACGCTTAAGCAATTTCAATCCTAAGGATACTGCTATTGTTGAAGAAAAAGATCAAATTGCTGATTTAAATAATTTACAATTTGATAGTACTGCTAGTATTAGTTTGGTTGAAAATAAGAATGACGAACTGTTGTATAAAAGTAATTCTAGCAAAAAACAGTTCGCCGTATTTAGTGAGGTTTATTATCGTTTAGGATGGAAAGCTTTTGTAGACGATAAAGAAACACCAATTGTTAAAACCAACTATGTACTAAGGGGATTGGTCCTTAACCCTGGTGCACACAATATTCGATTTGAATTTGCGCCAAGTTCTATTAGCACTGCTAAAAAAGCCTCTTCAATTGCCTCGTTTTTAATATGGGGATTGCTAATTGGAATGGCAGCATTTGCAGTAAAAAATAGTCCTTTCATAAAAACTAGCAAATAATAATACCAGAAAAATACAATGCAATTAAGTATTATTATTTGTAGCTATAACAGAGCCGATTATATCGATCAGGCACTAACTAGCCTATATGAGCAATCGGTAGGACTGAATAATTTCGAAGCAATAATAGTTGACAATAATTCTACTGATGGCACTGCTGATGTGTATGCAAAATGGCGTTTAGAACATCCGAATGGCCAATTTACTTATGCAACAGAAACCAATCAGGGCGCATCTTTTGCAAGAAATAAAGGAGCAGTATTGGCTAAAGGCAACTGGTTTTGTTTTATGGATGACGATGCTGTTGCCACACCCAATTTTGTAGAAAATATTATAGCGCATATTAAACTACATCCTAGTATTGTTGGTTTTGGTGGTAGAATTATACCAAAATATATTCCCGCCGAGCCCAAATGGATGAGTTACTATGTTTCTTCTTTAGTAGGAAATTTCGATTACGCCCCAATAGCCAAAGCGTTTGAAAAAGGCAAATATCCTTTAGAGTCGAATATGATTGTAAGCAAAGAAATCTTTGAAACAATTGCGGGTTTTAATACTGCATTACCTGGTGTAGTTGGCACACTTCGAATTGGTGGCGAGGGCAAAGAATTGTTTTATAAAATACTATCCTTAGGTCATACTATTTATTACGATCCATCCATTGTGGTTTACCATGTGGTAGAAGTAAAAAAACTAACCGCAGAATACCTGTATCGAGTTGCTAGTGGTATAGGTAGAGGAGAACGAACACGAACAAAAAACATTTCACAAAAAGCATACTTGCTAAAAATTACTGAATATATTTTTAAAATGTGTGCTGCTATTATATTAGCTATTAAGTACGCATTACAATTCACACCTGCAAAATCTTGGCCCATAATTCAATTTAGAATTGACGCTTTAAAAGGGCTATTGAACTATTAGCTTAAATACATTTATAAAAATGTTCTTTATTGGCAATGATGGTGAAAATTAGTTTCCAAACTTCTAGCACATTTCTAAATAACCTAACAATATTTACAAATTCTAAAAACGGATTTTTTAATTGTACTAAATGTTTGAAAAAACTAACGATTAAAGCAAAAGGTATTGCCCAAGTATAATTTAGCAATTGAAACAAAAACCAAAATATCCCATATTGTTTTCTAATTCTTACATGGTTAGACAGTATTAATTGTCTGGCTTTTTTATCGTATAAATTCGTATAACTGTTATCTAGTGCATTGGTTGCATCCTTAATAGTCTCTCCTATTAAATGAATTATTTTAATATTGCCATAAATACAAATAGTTCCCAATTTTCTTAACCGACTACACCATTCTACTTCTTCTCCGTATAAAAAAAAGTCTTCATCCATCATTCCAACTTTTTCAATAGCCAATTTTTTAACCATTAAAAAAGCGCCACTAATCCAGTCTAAATTTTGTTCGGTAGTAGCAGTAATAATAGCGGGTTTTTCTGTTTTTAAAACCCCTGCTAATTGTTTAAGTAATCCTCCCCAATAAGGTAATGGCAAGAGGTGATTGATTCCTCCTTTCATAAAATAACTACCCGAAAATTGTGGCATTAAATTTTTGTGTACTAACTGTACGCCACAAGCTACATGGACCGATGCCTTAAATCGTGTTAAGCATGCTTCAATTGATCCTGGCAACAATAAAGTGTCGGGGTTTAACAATAAAATATTCTCCCCCAGTGCTAGTCGCATACCTGCATTATTGGCACGTGCAAAACCTGCATTATAGCCCATATCTACCCACTTTATAAAAGGAAATGCAGTGGTTAAAAAGGATTTACTATCATCACCCGAACAATTATCAATTACAATCCATTCTACTTGTTGGTTAGCCAACAATGCTGCATCTGCAGAATGTAGGCAGTCACTAATAAAGCGACTAGATTTATAATTTACAATAAGAATGGATAATTGCATGAATGTACTACTTGATTAAATAAGCATTATGAAGATAAGGATAATAACAAATACTATGGTTGCAAGCGTATTTGATTAATTATTAATTGAAAATAAATGCCCCGCTAATTACTAGGCCTACCCAAATAATTATACATCATAAGCATTTTAGAAACTATTCCTATTTTTAAAAAAGAAAATGAAAAACGCGTTTGAAATGCAAGCATTTTTTTAATAACTGGCAATATATCCAATTCATTTACACCCATCTGAACTAGTGCCTGAATACTTCTAATTTTATAATTACGTAATAAGCGCCAGTAGTAATCGAATATTAAAATATCCTTGAAAGCGCCATTGCCAATTTTAGTTGCAAAATGTATATTCTCACGCACAATCACGTCTTCATTATTTCTGCAATAAACAGTGGTTTGGTCTTCGTGCAAACCAATGCTTACCAAGTGTTGATCTAGATACACATAACGGTATCCTTTATTTAATAATTGAACATAATAATCTACATCAACCAACCAAATATATTTTTCTTCATAACGTACATCTATACCCGCTTTTAACATTACATTACTTGGAGGGCCTATTACATTCGCCCTTAAAATATGATTAGGCTTTTGGCTCATTTCTTTTAGCAAAGAAGGTATTGCTTGTAAAGTAATTATTTCGCCATCGGGCTGAATGGCTGTATTCCTACAAAAAACAAAATTGACAGTTGGGTTATTTAAAAAAGTATTTAAATAAATTTGTAAGGCATCGGGGCTATTAAACCAATCATCTTGGTGCATTAGTATATAGTAATCGCCAGTAGCTTTATTGATAGCATTGTTCCAATTAGCGGGGCTTTTTAGTGCCGGAGAATTGTGGTAATAGTGAATGTTCAATTCCGAAGTATAAGAATTTATTGCTACATTCATATCCTGATTAGGAGAGTCGTCTGAAATGATTATCTCAACCGCTTTATAAGTTTGTTTCTGTATAGATTGGATACATCGCAATACATATTCAGGCTTTTTATAAGCAGGAATACAAATAGAAATCAGCGGCGAATTCATTAACTATTACTTTTTTATGAAATTGATTACAAATATACTGAATGGCATTGCAAAAAGAATACTAATTAAAAAGCCCATTCAACGCTTTAAAAATATCCCTTGGCTTACGGAGCGGATACTTAAAAATGAAGAAGATACCTCTATAAAAACCCGCAATTTCAACGATTTCACGCTCTCTTATATTCGACCATACGAAGTAGTTAAAACATATAAAGAAATTTTTAATAGCGAAATTTATAGGTTTGATTGCAAAACAACATCCCCTACAATTCTTGATTGCGGCGCCAATATTGGCATGAGTTGCATTTATTTTAAATCGATCTACCCAAACGCAACAATCATAGCATTTGAACCAGACGAACATTTAATTGAGGTATTGAATAAAAATATCACTCAAAATAATTACAGCAATGTTACGCTTCACCAAGCAGCAGTTTGGATTGAAGATGGATTTATTTCATTTGATAGTAAAGGTTCTGAAGCAAGTCATATTGACAATTCTGGAAGCGGAACAAATTTGGTTAAAACAATTAAACTTTCTAATATATTACAAGCATACGATACCATTGATTTTTTAAAAATGGATATTGAAGGCGCAGAATTTGAAGTGGTAAAAGACTGCGCTCCCCATTTAAATAAAGTAACTAATTTCTTTTTAGAATACCATGGAAAAGCTAGTGATACCAATAAATTACAAATACTATTAAACATATTGGAGCAAGCAAATTTTAAAGTTTATATTAAAAATGCAGCTGATTCATTAAAAAGCCCTTTTGTACAAAAAACAACTGGTGAAATGTATGATGTGCAATTAAATATCTTTTGTTATAAATAATAATAACCATAATGAATCCATTAATTAGTGTTGTTATTCCGTGTTTTAATGATGGGATATACTTAAACGAAACGATTGAAAAATTATCGCAACAAACCTATCAAAACATTGAAATAATTATTGTAAATGATGGGTCTACCGATAAACATACATTAGATGTTTTAGAAGCACTTTCTACACATCAAAATATTCGGGTATTACATAAAGAGAATGGACGTATGTCATCTGCTAGAAATTATGGCGTGAAGCATGCAAACGGAACTATTATAGCAGCACTTGATGCCGATGATTATTTTGCGCCAAGTTTTTTTGACAAAGCATTGCAAATTCTAGAAAAAGAACCTAGTACTGCAGTTGTTACCAGTTATATTAAATACTTTGGTGAAAGAAAAGGCAATGCGAAACCAAGGGGTGGGAATGCTTTTAATTTCTTGTTTTCAAGCCAATGTCCGGCATGTGCCATTGTAAGAAAAGAGGTTTGGGATAGTGTTGGCGGCTACGACGAAAGCATGAAAAATGGTTACGAAGATTGGGAATTCTACATTAGGGTTACCAAACAAAAATGGCAGGTGCATGTAATTGCAGAATATTTGCTTTTTTACAGGCAAACAAAAAAATCTACCCATAATAATTATACCATTCCAAACAGGCAGGCTTTAATTGACTATATTTTAGACAAGCACAAAGACTGGTATGTAAACTGCCTTAAAGAACTTGTAATGAATAAACAGGTGCTTTATACTGAATCTAGAATTTCCTTTCAGGATATATGGAAAATGCTAAAAAATAGACTGATAAAAAAGTACAAGTAATGCTTAGCCTAGTTGCTAATAACTAACCTTACTCCTATTTACAATATATTTGCGCTATGGGCATTATTCAAAAACAAAGTATTCAATCTTCTCTTTTTATAATACTCGGTTTTTTAATTGGCGCCATTAATCTATTAATTCTTTTCCCCTTATTTTTTACCAAAAACGATATGGGGCTAGTGCGGGCCCTGATTGATACAGGAGCCACGCTCTCTGTTTTTTGTACTTTAGGAACCCTGCCCGTAGTTTATAAATTTTATCCTTTTTACAACCAATACCTCGGCGCAAGAAAAAACGATTTACCGCTCATTACTTTTATAGTAAATATGATTGGATTTGCTATTTTGCTAGTATTAGGATGGCAGCAAAAAGATTTTATTATTCGCAAATTGGGTAAGTCGCCAAGTTTTGCAGCGCATTTTTCTTATGTATATCCTTACACTTTTTTCTTGTTGTTATTTATTTGGTTAGAAGCATTTGCATGGGGTTTAAGAAAAGGTGTTTATACTAATTTTTTGCGCGAGACCGCTATTAGAATCATTACCACTTTTTTAATTTTAGCATACGGTTTAAAATGGATTAGCCTTACTAATTTCATTGCATTATATAGTGGGGTTTATTTAATTCCTACATTGCTATTGTTGTACGCGTTAATTAAATCTAAGCAATGGTACTTGTACCGTTTTCAACTAAGTAGTGTTACCAGACGACTAAGCAAACGCATGATTAATTTTGCGCTATTTGTATTTGCTGGTCAGTTTTTTAATATGCTAGCCCGCACCAATGATACTTTTTTAATTTTTGGTTTGCGGGGTTTGAGTGATACTGGTATTTTTGCCATAGCTACTTATGTTTCTGCAATTCTAGAAATCCCACAACGTAGTTTAACCTCAATAAGCATACCTATTCTAGCCGTTTCTTGGAAAAACAAAGACTTTGCCAACATCAAACATATTTACCACAAAAGCGTGTCGAATTTATTGGCCATTGGATTGTTTTGCTTTGGATTGATTTGGCTAAATATTGAAAACCTAGTATCGTTTTTAAACTGGGTTAGCCACAAAGAATCTGGGGGCTACGATGCTTTAACCAATTTGATTTTTATATTAGGACTAGCCAAATTAATTGACTTAGCAACAGGTGTGAATGGACAAATAATAGGCACTTCTAATTATTGGCGGTTTGATTTTTTTACCAACCTTTTTTATATTATTTTATCCTTGCCCTTGAATTATTTACTGATAAAAAATTATGGATTAGAAGGGCTTGCTTTTTCTAATTTATTTGCGCTGATTATTTATAATTCTATGCGATTTGGATTCCTATATAAAAAATTCAACCTGCAACCTTATACACTAAAACATGCTTTGTTTTTAGTACTAAGTTTAGCACTAATGGGCTCTATACATTTTGGATTGCATTTAAATAATATTTTTTGGAACCTATTTATTAGATCTGGCTTATATATTATTTGTTTTGCAGGTATGGCTATTTGGATTAATCCTGCACCAGATATTTTGGAACTAGTGAAAAAAGTATTGACAGAAAAAATTCCTGGTTTATTTAAGCAAACTCAAAAATAACTCAAGACCTTTTCTCTTTTCGGCATCTAAAGTATAACTGATATTTTCAGTGTAATATTTGTTTAAATCATAGGTAGCAAAAGGATTTTCTGCAACAACCGCTGCAATATGTTTTAAGCCATACCCATTGGCCATATTAAATGCGTCTTCAAAATCTTCTCCTAAATTTTTATTGGATACCCAGGCTGCAAACACAAAAGGCAGGCCTGAATAATTTTTCCATGCCTCGGCTAAATCATAAATATATGTTGCATGTAAACGTTGTTCTAGTGCTCTATCTCCTATAACCACCCCTGCAACTGTGCCTTTAATGGAATTGGTAAAATCTTCGGTAGTTTCTATAAATGTCACCTGCTTATTCCAGTATTTTTCTAATAATATTTTGGCCAGATTTACACTAGTGCGGCTTTGGTAATCTAATAAAACCGTAGTAATTTCTTCCATTGGCACTTCACTAAATATAGCCACGGAAGCCACTTCGCCATTTGACCCAATACAGTAATCCGATACAATTTGAGGTGCTTTTAGCTGTGGAATAACCGCCACAGGCACTAAACCCATATCAATAGTGTCGTCTAAAAGCATTTTTGCAATATTTGAAGGATATGCTTCTATTAATTCTACCCTATCCATTAGCCCAGAACGGCTTATTCCATATAATAATGGCTTAGTATTTAAATAACTTACTACCCCAATGCGTATTCTCTTGTTCAATTCGGTTAATTTTGTATGCAAAGAAACGGATTATTGCTCAACCTAAACAATCGCATGGAACTCAACAACCTTACCGCTATCTCTCCTATTGACGGTCGCTACCGTAAACAAGTAAGTCATTTAGACGAATATTTTTCGGAATATGCCCTTATTAAATACCGTGTTTTAGTAGAAATCGACTATTTCTTTTTCTTGGCTGATAAGCGATTTTTCAAACTTCCAATTAAAGGGAGAAATGCATTGAAAAAAACTGCCGATGAATTTAGTATTGCAGATGCACAACAAATTAAACAAATTGAAGCCACTACCAACCACGATGTAAAAGCGGTGGAATATTTTTTAAAAGAACAATTAGACAAAGCCAATTTATCTGAACTAAAAGAATGGATACATTTTGGTTTAACGTCGCAAGATATTAATAACACTGCTATTCCATTGAGTTGGAAGCATTGTATGGAATACGAATACCTACCTAATTTAATTAACCTACAAAATCATTTACAAAAACTAGCACGCGATTGGAAAGCTGTTTCACTATTAGCCAGAACACACGGACAAACTGCATCGCCAACTAGTTTAGGTAAAGAAATCATGGTATTTGTAGAAAGAATAAGTAATCAAATCTCATTGTTTTCTCATATCCCTTATGCTGCAAAATTTGGAGGTGCAACTGGCAATTTTAATGCCCACCATGTTGCTTTTCCAAAAAAGAACTGGGTATTATTAGGAAACGAATTTGTTGACGAACGATTAGGCTTACAACGGATGCAGTTTACTACTCAAATTGAACACTACGATAGTTTAGCAGCGCATTTTGATAGTTTAAAACGCATCAATACTATTTTAATTGACTTGTGTAGAGATATCTGGACCTATGTAAGTATGGATTACTTTAAACAAAAAACAAAAGCTGGGGAAGTTGGGTCTTCTGCCATGCCACATAAAGTAAACCCTATTGATTTTGAAAATGCAGAAGGAAACTTAGGCATCGCAAATGCATTACTAGAGCACCTTTCAGCAAAACTGCCCATTAGTAGACTACAACGCGATTTAACTGACTCAACGGTACTTCGCAATATTGGTGTACCTGTTGCACATATTGCCATCGCTTTAAAATCTTTAGAAAAAGGATTGAATAAATTAGTATTAAATGAAGCAAAACTAAAAGAAGACTTAGATAATAATTGGGCTGTTGTAGCGGAAGCAATTCAAACAATTTTAAGAAGAGAAAAATATCCTAATCCATACGAAGCATTAAAAGACCTTACAAGAGGCAACCATAAAATTGATAAAAAATCAATGCACGTATTTATTAGTGGATTAAAAATTTCTGCTGCAGTTAAAAAAGAATTGAAAGCAATTACACCCGCCAATTATGTGGGAGTAAATCCTAACTTTTAGTGTTTAATTAATTCGTTTTTTTTAAACATAAAAATGCCCCCAATAAGTGCTTAACTTTTGGGGGCATTAATTTATAATTCGTGGATGATTTATAATTTTATTACCTCAACAATTGCATCCAAATTAATTGGACCATGTATATGCGGAAACACTTCGTTAATAGAACCTGCTAATTCAAAAACAAGCGGTCTTTCAACTTTTGCTTTTTCTATTTTTAATTTTACTAAGCCTGTTTGCCCTTTGTAGTAGCGATCTAAAACACCAGCCACCTGGCCTTCTACGCTACAATGAATGAACCCTTCTATTGCTAAACTATCTGCAATAAATTCACCTTTCACTTGCGCTTCCTCCCATTTTTGTTGTGCTGTTACATGATATATATAATCTGATTCCATTTTTTAAATTTTAATTTATAATACTCTTTTTATTTGTTGATCTATTATCATTAAATCTGCTAAAACCATTGCTGTTACTGCTTCTAAAACAACAGGAACGCGCAATGCAATGCACAAATCATGACGACCTTTTACAGAAAATGCTTCTATTTCATTGGTTTCCCAATTCCAGGTTTGTTGTTCTTTGGGTGTTGAAGAAGTTGGTTTGATGGCAATTCTAAATACCATTTCATTCCCATTGGTATAACCACCAACTATGCCGCCTGCATGATTGGTAGTTGTTTTACCGCTAGACCCTTCAATTGAATCGTTATGGTCTATGCCAAACATTTTGGCTGCAGCAAAACCAGTTCCAAATTCAATTCCTCTAACAGCAGGAATAGCAAAAACAGCATGGCTAATTAAAGATTCTACTGAATCAAAAAAATGTTCTCCCAATCCAATAGGCAATCCAGTTACCCTGCATTCTACAATGCCACCAATGGAATCTTTTAGTTCAATGGCCCTGTCTAATCCTTTTTCAAGATCTGTTTCTCCACCAATTTCTAAAATGGTAGATTTTATTTCAATGCCTTTTAATATTTTTTTTGCTATTACACCAGCAGCTACTAATGCAACTGTTAGTCTTCCACTAAAATGTCCGCCACCTCTATAATCTTCATACCCCCCAAATTTGGCATGTGCTGTAAAGTCTGCATGACCTGGGCGTGGCACGGATCTTAATTTTTCGTAGTCGCCACTTCTGGTATTATTGTTTTCAAATAAAATAGTAATTGGCGCACCTGTAGTTTTGCCATTAAATAAACCAGATTTGAAAATGGGCAAATCGTCTTCTTTGCGCGGTGTTGTGCCTTTTTGAGTACCACCTTTGCGGCGTTCAATATCCACCAAAAAATCTGCTACATTTAAATCCAATCCGGCAGGACAACCATCTAAGTTTAATCCAACGCTTTCGCCATGAGATTCTCCAAAAATGTTAATTCTAAATATGCGTCCAAAACTATTCAAAATAAAAAAATTTAATAGGGTTAACTAAGGTTAATATGCGCATTTAATGATTGCAAATGTTCATAGAAATTAGGATAAGATTTATTGATGGCTTCGGCTTCTTCAATAACCACTGCAGCACTTGCTTTTAAAGCAGCTACCGCGCAAGCCATTGCAATTCGATGGTCGTGGCGAGAATGCACTTTTGCACCTTGTACACCTGTTCCACCTTTTATTAGCATCAAATCATCTTGCAACACAATTTCAATACCCAATTTAGCAAATTCATCTTGTAAAGTAAGTGCACGGTTACTTTCTTTGTGCGCCAGTCGTCCCACACCTTCAATAACCGTGGTTCCTTCGCAATAAGCAGCAAGCGCTACTAAAGGCGGAAATAAATCCGGACAATCGGTGGCATTAAAATGGAATGCTTTCAATGGCATTGGGCCAATTTCAATCTGTTCAGGTTGAATAGACAACCTACATCCACAATCTATCAATGCCTGTAAAATGGCACGATCTGCTTGTGTAGAAAAAACATCTAGTCCTTTAATAGTAATGTCTCCAGCAATAGCTGCTGCAACTAATAAAAAAGCAGCACCACTCCAATCTCCTTCTACCGAATAATGAATAGGCGTTGTTGTTTTTGATAGATTGGTATTGAAATGAAATTTCTCGTGATTTTCATTGGTAACATCCCATCCAAAATGTTTCATTACTTGGAGGGTAAGGTCTATATAAGGTTTGCTTTTTAAATCTTTTACAGTGATAGTCACATCATTTGCCCCTGCAGCGCCATAAGCCATCAATAGCCCGGTTAAGAACTGAGAACTCAAAGATCCATCCACCGTAATATTTGCGGGCGCTAATGGGCCTTGTATTTGCAAAGGCAGCTTTCCCTTGTTGGATTGTATTTGAACGTGCAACTGCGGTAATATCTCATCAAAAAAATCCATGGGCCTAGTTAATAAACTTCCCGTACCATTAATTAAAATGGCATCGTTACTAAGTGCAGCAATTGGGGTAAACATTCTTATACCCAATCCACTCTCGCCACAATTGATTTCTTTATTAATAGGATTGATTCCTGTTGAACTTATTTCAATGGTATTAGCATCAATCGTTTTAATTGTTGCACCTAGTTTTTGAATAACGTCTAAAGCAGCTAAATCATCATTGCTTTTTCCAGGATTAGTTATAGTTGTAGTGCCCTTTGTTAATAAGGAAGCAGCACAAGCTCTTTGCATACTACTTTTGCTAGCAGCTGCGTATATATTACCCGAAATATTAGAAGGTTCTACTGTTGCAATCATACCCCTTGAATTCCTTAATGGAAATTAATATTGTTGTAAAATAGTTTCTAGTTCAGTAAATAGTAAGGACTGAATTACGCCTTTTCCTATTTTTTGCAAAAGGATATAGTTGATGCCATTCGCATTTTTCTTTTTATCCATCTGCAAAGTTTTAAAAGCTTTTTTCTTGTCGAAATCAGCAAAGGTTGGCAAGCCATATTTTGCTAATAAACCAATCACAGCTTCGGCATCTTTAAAGCCTTTTATTTGAACAGACATCAGCGTTGCATAAGTCATACCAATGCTAATTGCTTGGCCGTGGCTTAACTCATACATGTTTTCAATGGCATGCCCAAGTGTGTGTCCAAAATTTAATAATTTTCTATCTGCTTGTTCAAACTCATCTTTCAATACAACTTTGGTTTTAATTAAAGCATTGCGTTGAATGAGTGCTGCTAATAACGCAGGATCTTTTTTAAATTTTGCAAGCGTATTGTTTTGTAAAAGTGTAAACATTGCTGCATCTTTTATACAAGCATGTTTAATAATTTCTGCAAAACCATTTTGCCATTCTGATTGTGGCAACGTTTTTAAAAAACTAATGTCATATAACAAAAACTGTGGCTGACGAATTAAGCCCACCATGTTTTTATACAATCCTACATCAATACCGTTCTTGCCGCCAATAGACGCATCCACCATGGCCAAAACAGATGTTGGAACAAACCCGCATTTAATACCACGCATGTAAACACCCGCAATATATCCTGTCATATCTGTAATCACACCGCCGCCAACACCAATTAGTGTGGTACTGCGGTCTGCGCCAAAAGCAATCAATTGATCAATAACTACATCTACAGTTTGTTGTACTTTATATGCTTCACCAGGTTTTAATACAATGGTATTCCAACCTTTAAATTTGCGCTGGTGTTTGGCAAATAGATTTTCGTCAGTAATAATTACTGCTTTTTCTTTTGATACCAATTTTTCTAAATAAGAAAAATCTGCATCAAAATAATAATCAACCGAACTATTGGTAAATGTGAAACTTCGTTTTCGCATAGAAGATAATTTGTGCATTCGCGAAGGAAGGATAGAAAAAGAATGAAGTACTAGTGTGCCGGGCAAACCAACTATTCACTAGTACTTCAATAAACAATTATGCGTTCATAATCTTATTCTGATGATTGATGCTTTCCATGTGAACCGCGTCGAAATACTTGGTTACAAATTCTTTGCTCAATCCTTGTTTCTCTCCTTTAACAAATGCTCTTTCCAAAATGGCATTCCAACGATTGGTTTGCAAAATGGTGATATTGTTTTCTTTTTTGTACTGTCCAATTTTTTCAGCCACTTTCATTCTTTGGCTTAACACTTGCATTAATTCGTCGTCTAAATTATTAATTTGTTGACGCAATTTTTCAAGTGCAATATGGTACTCTTCAGATGCAATGTCTTCGCTTCTCCAACGAATATTTCCAACTAATTCGCCCAATTGCTCAGGTGTAATTTGTTGTTTGGCATCGCTCCAAGCATTATCTGGATCAATATGACTTTCAATAATTAAACCGTCAAAATCAAGGTCAATAGCAGTTTGTGCAACATCTTGCAAAATATCTCTGCGTCCGCAAATATGTGAAGGATCATTGATTAATAAAACACCAGGATAACGACGCTTCATTTCAATAGCCAAATGCCACATTGGTGCATTGCGATACTCTGTATTTCCATAAGAACTAAATCCACGGTGTATTAAGCCTACATTTTTAATGCCTGCTTTTTGCACACGTTCCATTGCACCGATCCATAATTCAATGTCGGGGTTAATTGGATTTTTTATTAATACAGGTACATCAACACCGCGAAGTGCATCAGCAACATCTTGTACACTAAAAGGATTCACTGTAGTACGCGCACCAATCCACAATACATCTACACCAAAATGCAATGCATCTTCTACTTGTTTGGCTGTTGCAACTTCTACTGCTACTGGTAAGCCAGACTCTTTACGTGCTTGTTGTAACCATGGCAAACCTTTTGTACCAATTCCTTCAAAACTTCCTGGACGGGTACGCGGTTTCCAAATACCTGCGCGCAAAATATCAACTTTACCTGTTGCAGCTAGTCTAACTGCGGTATTTACTACTTGCTCTTCTGTTTCGGCACTACATGGGCCAGAAATAATGAGCGGACGTTTCTGCAATAATGCTTCCACCGATGTTGCTTTTTCAATTGTTTGCTCCATAAAATGAGACGCTTAAATGTTTGCTTATATTATTATTAACTCGAAATTTATCCTTCACCCCTTCTTGGTCTGCGTGAACCATTACCGCTACCAGAAAATCCGCCCGGACCTCCGCTATCAGCATCATTCATTCTAATTCTTCGGCCTTTGTAATTTTTTCCATCCAAAGAACGAATCATTTGTTGTGCAGCACCTTTTTCAATTTCAATCCAGCTGTTCATGTCTTTCATGTCTATCTTTCCAAGAACTTCTTTTTTCAAGTCGCTCATGTCTAGTACAAACTGTAAAAAACTTGCTTTAAAGAAACCATCTTTTGTTCCTAGGTTAACAAATAAACGGCTGTATCCGCTACCGCCACCACGAGAATATTCTGCTCTTGAATCGCCACGTCCGCCTTCACTAGAACGTTCTTCTCTTCTGCGACCCATTTCTTGGCCACGAGGTTCTCTTGTGCTACGATCTCTTTCACGTGCATTTAAGTCTTCGGCGTTTTCATAGTATTTCAAGAAACGATCAAATTCCATTGCAGCAACACGCTTCAATACATCTTCTTTACTTACTTCAGCAAATTTCTCTGCTAACATGGGTACATAGGTTTCATAATCGCCATGGCTAATATCGGCGGATAATAATTTTTCCATAAAAGCAAAGAATTGTTTTCTACAAACATCTTTACCTGTTGGAATATCTAACTTATGAAACTGCGAATTATTTATGCGTTCAATTTGTTTGAATTTGTACATTTCCTTCTGGTGTACGATTGAAATACAAATTCCTTGCAAACCTGCACGACCTGTACGTCCACTTCTGTGTGTATAAATTTCAACGTCATCAGGTAATTCAAAATTAATAACGTGTGTAATTCCTTGCACATCAATACCACGTGCTGCCACATCTGTTGCAATTAATAACTGCAAAGTTTTGTCGCGGAACTGACCCATTACTTTATCGCGTTGACCTTGTGTAAGATCTCCGTGTAAAGCATCAATATCATATCCTTCACGTGTTAAACGCTCAGAAATTTCTTGTGCATCTAATTTAGTACGTGTGAAAATAATCCCATAAATACCAGGATTAAAATCAATAATCCTTTTTAAAGTTTCGTAACGATGTTGTGCGGTGGTAACATAGTATTGGTGATCAATACTTTTGTTGGCCGTGTTCACTTTTCCTACGGTTACTTCTTTAGGATCCTTCATGTACTTCTTGCTCACCTTTCTAATTTCGGTAGGCATCGTTGCACTGAACAACCAGGTACTTTCGCGTTTTGGGGTATTCTTTAAAATGAATTCAATATCATCTTGGAATCCCATGTTTAGCATTTCATCTGCTTCATCTAACACTACATACTTAATCTGTTCTAGATTGATTGCTTTTCTTTCAATCAAATCTATTAATCTACCCGGAGTAGCTACTACAATTTGAACGCCTCTTTTCAAGTCACGAATTTGTAACCCAATAGAAGCTCCTCCATACACAGCTACCACAGAAATGCCGGTCATGTATTTTTTAAAGAGTTCTATTTCTTTTACAATTTGCATACAAAGCTCTCTGGTAGGACAAACCACCAATGCTTGAGGATACTTTGCTGCAGCGTCAATAATGTGCAGTAATGGCAAGCCAAATGCTGCTGTTTTCCCGGTACCCGTTTGCGCCAATCCAATAAAATCTTGTGTGCCGCTTAGCAAAATGGGTATTGCTTGTTCCTGTATTGCGGTTGGGTTCACATACCCCAACTCATCGGTCGCTTGAATCAATCTCGCATCAATTCCCAACCCTTCAAATGTCATCATGTATTAAAAAATTTGCGGCAAAGGTACTTTTTATATAGGGCTTTGCCTGTTTTTTGTTTGTTTAAACCTGTTTTACACGTAGTTTAACGTTATTTTAGAATGCGTTTAATGCCATTTGCCTGCTCAATCAACTCTTTTAGGTAACTAAAATTCTCTTTTTCTAAACAAGCTTTGAACTTTCTTAACTGAGCAATATGCTCATTTAACACATCCAACACATTCTCTTTGTTCTGCATAAAAATGGGCACCCACATGTCTGGATTACTCTTTGCCAAACGAACAGTACTTTCAAAACCACCACTGGCTAATTCAAAAATGGCATCTTCTTCTCGCTCTTTTTCTAAAACAGTATTGGCCAGTGCAAACGAAGTAATATGTGAAATATGACTCACATACGCTACGTGTACATCATGTGCTTGGGCATTCATATATAATAAGTGCATGCCCAATGATTGGTAGAGTTTTTCTACTAATGCAAGCGCATCAGCATCGTTTTCTTCTTTGTTGCAGATAACACATGCTTTTTCAACAAACGCGCCTTTAATGGCTGCTTCAGGGCCGCTATACTCGGTTCCCCACATTGGGTGCGTTGCAACAAAACGGCCTCTTTTTTTATGCGATTCAATTGTATTTAATAAGCCTGCTTTTGTTGAACCAACATCCATAATTACTTGCTGATGGGTATGGTCTAAAATAAAAGGCAATACTTTTTCTGCCGCATTTACAGGAATGGCTAAAACAATTACATCTGTATTTGCAATTGCTTCTTCTAGTGGCAATATTTGATCAACCAATTTTAGTTCCAATGCTTTTTGTTGGTGTTCTGGATTCGAATCAACTCCAATAACGGAATTGGCAAAACCATTTTCTTTCAATGCCAAAGCCATTGAACCACCAATCAAACCAATACCCACTATTGTAACGCGCATAACAAAGTATTTAAATGATTATAACTGTTTTACTCTTTCAATTGCTTGATCAAATCGTTCTACACTTCCACACAAACTCACGCGAATATACCCATTGCCTGCAGAGCCAAAAATGCCTCCTGGTGTAATGAAAGTATTTGCACCATACAACACTTTATCACTCAATTCAAATCCATCTTTATACGTGCTAGGAATTTTTGCCCAAACAAATAATCCTACTTGATTGGTTGAATACACACAGTGCAATAAATCTAATAGTTCAAATACTTTTTTTCTGCGTTCTGCATAAATAGCATTTACTCCATCGTACCATTCTTTGCCTAAGCCCAAAGCCTTTGCTGCTGCTAGTTGTACGGGTAAAAACATTCCACTATCCATATTGCTTTTAAAGCGTAAAATTTCGTCAATTCTTTCTTTTGCTGCACACAACATTCCTACGCGCCATCCTGCCATATTTTGGCTTTTGCTTAAAGAATTTAATTCAATCACAATCTCTTTTGCACCAGCCACGCTTAACAAACTAACAGGTGTTTCATTTAAAATAAAACTATACGGATTGTCGTGACAAATTAAAATCTGGTGCTTCTTTCCAAAGGCTACAACTTTCTCTAAAAATTCCATACTAGGTAATTGACCCGTTGGCATATGCGGATAATTTACCCAGAACAATTTTACTTTACTTAAATCTGTTTTTTCTAAGGCATCAAAATCAGGCTCCCAATTATTTTCTTCTAATAAAGTATACGAAACTGCTTCGCCTCCAGCCAATTTAACCGCACTGCTATATGTAGGATAGCCCGGATTAGGAATTAATGCTTGATCTCCCTCATTTAAATAGGTCATACAAATATGCATAATGCCTTCTTTGCTTCCTATAAGTGGTAAAATTTCAGTTTCAGGATCTACATTTACGCCATACCATTTTGCATACCATTCACTTATTGCATTACGTAAAATAGGTGAGCCTTTATAATTCTGATAAGCATGTGTATTGGGCTTTGCCGCTTCTTCTTGCAACACTTTTATTACATCTGGATGCGGCGGTAAGTCTGGACTACCAATACCTAAATTGATAATATTTTTCCCTTGTTTATTTAGCGAATCTATTTCACGCAATTTCTGCGAAAAATAATATTCCCCAATTCCTTCTAATCTTTTGGATGTACTTATTGCCATAATTATCCTTTTACAATTTTTCCTTTCTGATAAATGCCAAAAATTTTCACACTATTGGTTAGGCTTTCAATTGAAGCCATCACCTTGTTAAATTGTTGTTTGTTTTCAAATTCTAGGTCTGCATAAAATCCATATTTAAACGTACTTCCTGGAATAGGCATGCTTTGCAATTTACTTAAGTTGATTCCTCCAGAAGCAATCAGGGTAAGCACTTGCGCCAATATCCCTTTTGAATGATTCGTTTGAAAATATACCGATGCTTTGTTTGCATTTGTAATTTCAACTGCTTCTTTTTCTCTTTGCAACACTAAAAAGCGCGTGAAATTATTTTTCATTGTTTGAATATTTGGCGCAATTACATCTAGCTCAAATAATTCTGCTGCAAGCTTACTAGCAATAGCAGCAGTATGTTTGCCTTTGTGTTGGTGTAGTTGTTTTGCACTCAATGCTGTATCATCGGACTCAACTATTTTCCAATTTGTTTTTTCTAAATATTCTAAACATTGTAAAATAGCCATTGGATGACTATGTACTTCTTTAATATCTTCTAAACGAACACCCGGGTTAACTAATAAGTTTTGGCTAATAGATAAATAAACCTCCCCTACTACTTTTAGTTTACTTTTTTGCAGTAGGTTATAATTTGGCAAAATACTTCCTGCAATAGAGTTTTCAATGGCCATGATGGCGCCGCTCGAAGCAGATTTATCTAATGCTATACGAATCAGGTCTCTAAAAGTATCGCAAGGAATTACAGTTACCTGTTTGCCATACATATTTTGGGCAGCTACCTGGTGGAAGCTCCCCTCATATCCTTGAATGGCTATGCCTTTCTTACTTTCAAAAATTGATTTCATATTTCCTGTCATTTTATCTTTTTCTATTTTCCAATTCCGTTCAAATTCCTGCTATTCCGCCAAAAAAAAATCCCGACCAATTGGCCGGGATGATATGTTACTAGTTTCTTAATTAAGCTTTAGCAAACACTACCCGGCTACTTTGTGTAAAGTAGAAATAAAAGAAAAAACTAAATCGGGTATTGTTTAAAAATGTTCTCATGAGAGGCAAATATATAGAATGATTCTATTCGAACCAACCATTTTATAAAAAAAGGGTCCCTCCGTAGAAACGGAGCGACCTCTAACGATTGCTTGCCATATGAAAATAGGTAGTTAGCTAATACTGACCGGCAAGCTGAGTCTCTACATGATCTTCAGCACTTTAGCTTCAATAAATTATTTCTTAGTAGAATCAACCTTTGCAGTTGAATCAACTTTAACAGCTGAAGAATCAACTTTTTTAGTTGAATCAACTTTTGCAGTTGAATCAGCTTTAACTTCTGGAGCAGCAGCATTGTTACAAGCTGTCATTAAACCAGCTACAGCCAAAATTGCGAATACTTTTTTCATTGTAATTGTTTTTTGTTTGAGTAATTTATTGTTAATACCGTAAGGGCATAAAAGGTAACCTTAGAAATTAATTTATTTTTAAAATAAATTTTTCGGGGCATATTGGGTTACTTTTGCCCACTTCATAGTATTAAATACAGCATAGTGAAAGCTGAACAGAACGAACAAGCATTACTGAAAGGACTGGCCAATAATGATTCAAGGGCCATCGAAACCATATATAAAGATAATTTTAATATGGTTCAAGCCTTTGTTTTAAACAATAACGGCTCTTACGATGATGCTAGAGATATTTTTCAGGAAGCAATGATCGCCTTGTACGAAAAGGCACAAAGCGAGTCTTTTGTACTTACCTGTCAAATTAAAACCTATGTGTATTCGATTTGTAGGCGTTTATGGCTGAAAAAGCTGCAACAAATGGGCCGGTTTTCAAACCAGGTAGATAACCTAGACGAAACCATCCCAGTTGAAGAAGACCTTGAAATTCATCAAAAACGCAATGCAGAGTTTGTGATTATGGAACGTGCAATGAATAGTTTGGGGGAGCCTTGTAAGAGTTTATTAGAAGGATACTATTTAAAAAAGATGGGCATGCAGGAACTAGCGTCAGAATTTGGTTATACAAATGCTGATAACGCAAAGAACCAGAAGTACAAATGCCTGATGAGATTGAAGAAATTGTTTTTTTCGCAATATAATATCGGAGAATAAGTACCATGGATGACATTCAATTATTAGCAAGCATTGAAAAATACCTAGCCGGAGAAATGCCTCCTGCTGAGTATGCAATTTTTGATGCCCTTCGCAAAAAAACGCCCGAAATAGACCAGATGGTGGTAGAGCACAAACTCTTTTTACATCAGATGGATAGTTATGTGGCTTACCAAAATATCAAACACAGCCTTCATGAAGCGCATTCCAAACTATTGGAAACTGGCGATTTAAATGAAGGAGGCGAAGTTTCTACTAAAGTACAAGTTGTACAACTTTGGAACAGATACAAAAGAGTTACTGCCATCGCTGCATCAGTGGGTGGTATTATTGCACTTGTGATGAGTGGACTTGTTGCTTATTTTTCTCCTGCAGTAAATGGCAACCAAATTCAACAGTTAAGTAAGGATATAGAAATTATTAAGCGAAACCAACAATACCAAGGTTCTTTAATTAATGAAGTGAAAAGTAAAATTCCAACTGGTGTTAAAGTTATAAGTGGGGGTTCGGGTTTTTTAATTGATCCAAAAGGATATATTATTACTAATGCACACGTTTTAAAAGGAACTTCAGCAATTGTCGTGGATAGCAAAGGAAAAGAATTTAACGCCTCTATATTACGCATCGACTTAAAGAAAGACCTTGCTATTTTAAAAATAGACGACGAAGATTTTAAATCACTTAAATCTTTACCTTATAGTATTCAAAAACAAAATGCCGATTTAGGTGATGAAATTTTCACCCTAGGATATCCTAGAAATGATATTGTTTATGGTGTAGGTTATTTGAGTTCTAAAACTGGATATAATGGCGATTCTTTAAGTTACCAAATTCAAATTAGTGCCAACCCTGGTAATTCTGGCGGACCTGTTTTAAACAATGATGGAGAAGTGATTGGGGTATTAAGTACCCGTCAAGCACAAGCCGATGGCGTTTCCTTTGCTGTTAAATCTAAAAATATTTACGAATTTGTAAATGAATTAAAAGAGTCAGACAATAGTTTAGAAAAATTAAAACTACCTACTCATAGCGCAATTAGAGGTGTTCAGAGAAAACAACAAATTATTAAAGTAGCGGATTGTGTTTTTAATGTAAAAGCCTTCACGCAAAAGTAAGTTAGCCCTATAAGTATTAAGCATAAAAAAGCCGTTGCATTTAATTTGCAACGGCTTTTTTATTGATCATATTATGTAGGTTAATCCCATAAACTTTTTGGATAATTACCTGCGTCTACTAAAGCATTAATACTTGCTTGTACATGTGGCGCATCTTCTTTATAAGTTACACCAAACCATTGTGCAGAAGTAGGAACAACTTTCACATTGCCTAAGCCGGCTTTAATAAATTGACCTGTTACACTTGGTATAAAGAATTCTGATTTTAAGTTTTGCATATTGTTGTCTAAAAATTCTCCGAAGAATTTCTCGCAAACATCAATGAATCCAGGAGCAAAGCACAAATAGTTCATACTAACCAAACTGTTTTCATTCAGTTCGTGCAATCCAGACTCATCTTCGTAATGAATAATGCCTAAGTCATTTCTATAGATTTTTGTGCGCTCATTAATATCTGTTAAATTATTAGCTGCGTCAACTTCACAAACACCCCTACTCACACTTCCAAAATCACTCAATGTTTTTTTAAGTTCGTACCCTATAATACAATAGGTTTTTTCGTTGCACTGATTCAATAAAAAATCATAGGCTTTTATAAATGCATCAGCACCGTAATAATCATCTGCATTGATTACTGCAAAAGGCTCGTTAACCTTGCCTTTACAACATAAAACAGCGTGTGCAGTACCCCAAGGCTTTGTTCTATCTGCAGGAATAAGTCTATCTCCTGCAAAAGCATTTAAATGCTGATAAACATAGTCTGTTTTAATTTTTCCGGCTAATTTAGGTTCAAATATTGCTTTAAAGTTTTCGGCAAAATCTTCACGGATAATAAAAACTACTTTCTCGAAACCCGCACTGATGGCATCGTAAATTGAGTAATCCATAATTGTTTCACCGCTAGGTCCAAAAGAAGCTGTTTGCTTTTGACTGCCATATCGGCTAGCCATTCCTGCGGCTAAGATGACAAGTGTTGGTTTCATATTCAGAATATTGTACTTTGAGGAAATTTGAAATTTTTACAAAGAAAAACAAAAAAGTGCAAACAAGCATACAATCGGCAAAGATTCAAACACTTAAATGTTATACTAATGCCAATTTGCAGGTTGATGTACTTCGATTAGATGAAATCCACCCAATTGTTAATGGCAATAAATGGTTTAAACTACAGTATTATTTAGCCGATGCAATTCAAAATAACAAAACAGAAATTGCCAGTTTTGGTGGAGCTTATTCTAATCATATTGTAGCACTAGCATTCGCTTGCAAAACACTAAATTTAAAATCTACAGGATTTATTCGCGGAGAAAAATCAGAAGCTCCTTCTGCAACACTTATTGCTGCTGCTAATTACGGAATGAACTTGCAATATGTAAATAGAACTGATTACAACAATAAAGAAGCATTAATAAATTTATATAACGAGCCTAACAGATACTGGATTCCAGAAGGCGGATATGGCGTATTGGGTGCTCAAGGTGCTAGTAAAATTTTAGAACAATTACCCTCAAACAACTATACACATATATTATGTTCTGTAGGATCTGGAACAATGGCTGCAGGTATTGTAAATGCTACAACAGCGCATCAACAAGTAATAGGAATCAGTTCATTGAAAAACAATGCTGACTTAGAAAGGCAAGTATTAAACCTAGTGTTAAATGATAAAAGAAATGCCTTTACACTTCTACACCAATACCATTTTGGGGGTTATGCCAAACACCCTGCAGAACTAATTACATTCATGAAAGAATTTTATGCTAAAACAAGCATACCAACAGATATTGTTTATACCGGCAAACTCTTTTTTGCCATGAATAACCTGATTAAAGAAAACTATTTTGATAGCCAAACAAAATTATTAGTTATTCATTGTGGCGGGTTACAAGGGAACCTATCATTACCAAAAGGCATATTGCCTTTTTAATACAATTCTAGTTTCTATATTTGTAAAGCATGAGAAAAAAAGTCTTTTTAACAATCATTACAATTTTTGCTGCATTTTTTAATGCGGCAATTGCGCAAGAAAATTTAATTGATTTCACTATTAAACAAATAGAAAAAAATAGCATAGAAATCAGTTGGACAAACCCTTATAGCAACACCATACAATTGTCTCTTCAAAAATCATCAGACAATAAAAACTTTAGAACCATATTGTCGGTCCAAAAACCTGCTCTTTTAAATAATAAAATCATTGACAGGCAAATACCCGTTGGCGCTAAAATTTACTACCGCATTTATTATGTTTTAGCTGGAGGTAGTTTCTATTTTTCAAACACACTTAATACTACCGACAACTTATTAAAAATAGAAAGCAAACAAGAAATTGTTATAGACAATAAAATTGCAACTGATATTAATACTAAGTTGACAAATAAAAAATCAACTCCCCTTGAAAATCGATTGCCAAATATCGATAAAAAAAATACCCTTAATCAACAAATTCCTGCGTTTAAAAATTTAACAAATACCATATCTACTAGCAATAGCAACAAGGATTCTGCCAATAAAATACATCTTCCTAATAAAGATTTAATTAATGAAAAAGACAGCTCATCAAATAATGCAACTTTTATTTTAAAAGCAACAAAGAATGAAACGCTAGCAGAAAAAGAATCAGTTATTGAATACTATTTCCACACTCCAATTAAAAATAGAGAAATTGTAAAAATTAATTTAAACCTTGGTTTCGAGAATAAAAATGTAGCACGAATAAAAAACAAAAAATCCAATATCAAACCCCTTGAATATGTTTTTATTTACGAAAAAGACAGCTTGATAACCAAACTAGACCCAATTGCTTTTTTGAAGTACAAAGACTCCTTGCATTTAAAAACAAAGGACACCTTATATATTTATAACAAAACTTATGCTTCGATACATACCTATATTCCAGTGTATGTTTGGAGACCTTCTATATATGTTTTTAATACAAAAAAGGGTGAACCGACCATACAAATTGCTACTGCTAAAAAGCACAAGTATCAACTAGTTTTTAAAGACGAAAAAGGACTATT
The DNA here is from genome assembly GCA_037132335.1 of Sediminibacterium sp. Lineage (GTDB taxonomy): Bacteria > Bacteroidota > Bacteroidia > Chitinophagales > Chitinophagaceae > Sediminibacterium. Next base: position 38,967 of record JBAXPJ010000002.1, read on the forward strand.
TCTTTTTAAACTATCTCCTATAAAAGAAGAGCAATTGTTCTTAGACAAGTCTAATTTTTTACACGCAGGCTGGTTTGAATTTGAACTTTACGAAGACGAACAATTATTGGAAAAGAATAAGATTTTTATTCAATAGTATTTGGTTAAATCATCAACGATTATAAAAAGCACAATCAAATACTTTTTCAAAATTCTTTTTCACTTTATATTTTACTTCTTCCATTGAAATTTCACGCCCTAATTCTTTGGCCAAAGATGTGACTTGTTTGTTTTGAATACCACAGGGTAAAATGAAATTAAAATAATTAAGATCGGTATTAATATTAATAGCAAATCCATGCATCGTAATCCAACGGCTGCATTTAATACCCATCGCACAAATTTTTCTTTCCTTTCCTGGTATTTGTGGATCGAGCCAAACGCCCGTTTCTCCTGGGCTACGATCGCCTTTTATACCATATTCTGCCAGTGTTAAAATAATTACTTCCTCTAAACTTCTTAAAAACCATCCAAGGTCTGGTTTGAATTTTTCTAAATCTAAAATAGGATATCCTACTAATTGACCTGGCCCATGAAAAGTAATATCCCCACCCCGATTAATATGAAAGTATTCTATTCCACGTTCTGCACAATCTTTTTCGTTTATTAATAAGTGCTCATATTTACCACTCTTGCCTAAGGTATAAACAGGGTTGTGTTCTAGAAATAATAAATGGTGATGTGTAGGAACCATTTCAGGCAAAATGGGTTCAGCAGATTGCCTATAGGTTGTTTTGATTGTAGCATTCTCTTTCAAGAGTGATTCTTGGTAGTCCCAAACCTCTTGATAGCGCCTTAATCCTAGGTCTTGAAATTCAATCTGCTGTTGCATAAAGTGAAATTACACAATTCAACGCAAATCTTTGAATTGACATGACTTTCGGTATCTGCTCTAACAAGCTTATTTTTACAAAATGGAACCAGCGTTAGACAATATAGATGAAGCGTCCGAAGAACTCTTTGAACGAAAATCCTTTCATGTAAATAAAGGACAGGTACCGCTGCGTATTGACAAATTTGTGAAAATGCATATTGAGGGAGCCACGCGCAACAAGGTTCAAAATGGTATTGAAGCTGGATTTGTTACAGTGAATGGCAAAATTGTTAAGTCTAATTACAAGGTAAAGCCAGACGACGAAATTGTATTTCTGAGTTATATCAATCCAGAACATACCGAACTTAAACTAGAAAATATTCCATTAAATATTGTGTATGAAGACGATGCCTTAATGGTGATTAATAAGCCGCCAAATATGGTGGTACACCCTGGCGTTGGCAACTACTCAGGCACTTTGTTAAATGGCGTTGCTTACTACTTAAAACAACAACAACCCAATATAGACGAAGACAGTTTACCACGTTTTGGATTGGTACACAGAATTGACAAAAACACAACTGGTTTAATTGTATTAGCAAAAACAGGAGAAGCAGCTGCGCATCTTGCAAAACAGTTTTTCAACCATACTGTTTCTAGAAAATATGTGGCATTGGTTTGGGGAGATGTAAAAGAAGATTCAGGAACCATTACCGGACATATTGCACGACACAAACAAAACAGAAAAATGTTTGACGTGTTTCCAGAAGGCGAAATTGGTAAACATGCCATTACGCATTACAATGTGATTGAAAGATTCAATTATGTAACACTAGTTGAATGTATTTTAGAAACTGGGCGTACGCACCAAATTCGGGTACACATGAAACATATTGGCCACACGCTTTTTAATGATTTCGAATATGGCGGGGATAGAATTTTAAAAGGCACGATATATACCAAATACAAACAGTTTGTTGATAATTGTTTTGAAGCCTGCCCTAGGTGTGCTTTACATGCAAAAACACTAGGTTTTATTCATCCAACAACTGGCAAAGAAATTTTCTTAGAATCTGATATACCAACAGATATGGAAAATGCTATTGCAAAATGGAGAGGCTATATTAGTAACCGTAAAGAAGACTAATAGATGCTAAGCCATTTAAAAAAAATTGCAAAACAATTACACAGCATCTCACCTATTTCTTTTAGTAGGAATGAAACATACGATCGTCTTACTAAAAAAATAATACAAGGTCTCACAAAAAGCAATGGCGGCTGTATTGATATTGGTGCGCACGAAGGAAAAATATTGCAATGCATGCTAACGTATTTACCAAATACAACACACTATGCATTTGAACCAATTCCTATTTTATTTGAACGATTAAAAATAAATTTTGCAAACAAAGCAATTATTTCAGCAACTGCTATTGGCAATGAAAACAGTACCAGCAATTTCAATTTAGTGTTAAGCAATATGGCTTATAGTGGCTTAAATAAAAGGGCTTACGATAAAGCTGAAACAGACACTACTATTCAAGTACAAACAGCCACATTAGATAGCCTCATTCCAATATCCGAAAAAATTAGTTTGATAAAAATAGATGTAGAAGGTGCTGAATTATTGGTTTTAAAAGGCGCAAAAAATACCATCAATTATAGCAAGCCCCTAATTTTATTTGAGTGCGGGAAAGCGGGTGGCGATGCCTATCATTTTACCGCAAATGATGTATACGATTTATTGAGTAATGATTACAAATATTCTATTTATACCTTAAACGATTGGCTTCAAAAAAAAGTAATCACCAATAAAAAGCAATTCAATTATTATTTTGATACAGGAAAAGAATTCTTCTTTCTAGCAGCGCCCAATCATTTATAATTTACTACCCTTTAAATTGAAATTCAAAGAAAATTGATGGAATAAATTTTGTTGGTAAAACCCTGTTGCATATCGAATATGTAATTTGTTTAAAAGCAAGCCGAATCCTAGCGTAAATCCATTTAATCCATTGGTCATGTTATAGGCATTTAAACTTTGCCTTCTCATTAAATTCAAACCAGCATTGATTTGCAGCTGATCACTTAAAATTAATTCTGAAGAAAAAACTAAATGGGTTAATATTTTTTGAACCGTATTTTTTTGATTTAATCGCGCATCGCCTTCTGTATTATTAAAAAGCGGATCGTTGTACAAAATATTAAATTGCTGTAAATGGTGCGCAGTTAATGATAATTGAAAAGGTGCATTTTCTAACTTTTTTGTGATGCCTAATTGCAAGTCAAAAGGAAGTTCTTCTTTTGGTGCAGAAGGAACATAGGTGCTTAATTGTGAGCCCATATTTTTTGCCAAAAAACTTACTTGCAATAATTTATTCGAATTTAAATAGGCTATCCCCCAATCAAACGCCAAGCCTGTTGCATGGTATTGTGCATAACTAGAATTGATATATTTTGTCGTTAACCCTACCCACCAATTTGTTTTATATACATGCGATAGCATGAATTGTATTGTATAATCTGCTGGCTTAAATACACCTAAAATATTCCCCGATGGATCTGTTTGTGTAATGGATCCATAACTTAAATATTGAACGCCTAAAGCAATATTTGTATTTGTTTTTTGATGGTGATAAGCGTTCACAAACCCCAACTGTTGTACCCCTTCTGCAAAACTATAAAAACTAGTACTAATTTGTTGGTGCATATCATCTCTTAACAATGCTGGATTGTTATAAGCCATGCCAAGATCGTTACCGATACTACTAATATTAATGCCCCCTAGGGCAGAAAGCTTGGCAGCATTGGGTTGTAACAAATAACTAAATACAGCATTCCCGCCCAATGTTTGAGCAGAAGCACTTGTTACACACATGAATAATATTATTCCAAAAAAACGAACCATCATTTTATTTAAACATTCAAATCTAAGCAGAATCTGATTGGATTGTAAAAAAAATCCCCCATTTAAAAAACAGGGGATTTGAATGTATTTTAATTGTTCTGAATTATACCAAGGCTAATTCTAACACCTGTTGCATATTTTTCACATAATGAAATTGCAAGCCTTTTATAAAACTGCTATCAATTTCTTTTACATCTTTCTCATTCATTGAACAAAGAATAATTTCTTTAAGCCCAGCCCTTTTTGCTGCCAATACTTTTTCTTTAATTCCACCAACTGGCAATACTTGACCACGTAAAGTAATTTCTCCTGTCATGGCTAAATAAGGCTTCACCTTTCTACCGGTAAATGCAGAAGTTAAAGCAGTTAGCATTGTTACACCAGCACTAGGTCCATCCTTTGGCACCGCACCTTCTGGCACATGTATATGAATGCTTTTTTTAGCGAATACTTCTGGATCGATTCCGTTTTTTCTAGCATTTGCTTGTAAAAAACTTAAGGCTGTGCTAGCACTTTCCTTCATTACATTACCCAAATTGCCTGTTAGTTTCATTTCGGGTTTTCCATCTCCAACAATGGCTTCAATAAATAAAATATCACCCCCAACATAGGTCCAAGCAAGCCCAACAGCTACTCCCGCCATATTGGATGTTTTATAGATTTCATTGCTGTATCGGTACTGTCCTAATATTTTTTCAATATCAGCAGCAGTTACTACCGGTTTTACTTTGTTTTTGATGGCCAACTCTTTTGCTTGATAACGCATAATAGATGCCAACTGACGGTCTAGTTCACGCACCCCACTTTCCCTAGTATAACTTTCAATAACTTTTTCTAAAACTTTATCATTGATTTTAAAATTCACTTTCTTTAAACCATGCGCCTCTTGTTGCTTTGGTAGTAAATGCCTTTTTGCAATCTCTACTTTTTCTTCTACGGCATACCCACTTAAATCAATGATCTCCATTCTATCACGCAAAGCAGGTTGAATGTTTTGGATATTGTTAGCAGTTGCAATAAACAACACCTTACTTAAATCGTATTCAAGCTCTAAATAATTATCGTAAAAAGTATGGTTCTGTTCTGGATCTAGCACCTCTAATAATGAAGAGGATGGATCACTTCTTCCATCGGTTCCTATTTTATCAATCTCATCTAAAATCATTACTGGGTTAGACGATTTGCATTTGCGAATTTGTTGTACAATTCGCCCAGGCATTGCGCCAATATAGGTTTTGCGGTGTCCGCGAATTTCACTTTCGTCGTGTAATCCACCCAAACTGACGCGTACATATTTTCTACCAATTGCGTGCGCAATTGAACGGCCTAAAGAAGTTTTACCAATACCCGGAGGTCCTAAAAAGCACAATATGGGGCTTTTCATATCTCCTTTTAATTTGAGCACTGCTAAGTATTCAATAATTCTACTTTTAATTTTAGACATCCCATAATGGTCTTTGTCCAAAACTTTTTGTGCATTTTTAAGGTCGTAATTATCTGCCGAATACTCATCCCAAGGAAGGTCGAGCATTAGGTCTAGGTGATTGTACACAATTGAATAATCAGGAGTAGATGCATGCATCCTTTCTAATTTTTCAATCCCTTTTTTAAACAATAATTTAGCAGCTTCAGGCCATTTTTTTGCCTCTGCTTTTAATTTCATGTCGGCAATTTCTCGCTCATTACTATCTCCGCCTAATTCTTCTTTAATGCTTTTTAATTGCTGCTGTAAAAAATATTCACGCTGCTGTTTGTCTAACTCTGTGCGCGTTTTATTAGTTACTTTATCTTTTAGTTCAGCAAACTGCAATTCTCTATTGAGGATATGAATTAAATGCTCTGCTCTTTTATAGATATCATTTATTTCTAACAAACTTTGTTTTTCGGCTAAGTCTGAATTTAAATTACTGCTTACAAAATGAATTAAAAAAGAAGGGTTTTCTATGTTTTTTAAAATGATAGCCGCTTCGGTAGGCAAATTGGGTGATAGCTGTATAATTTGAGAAGCCAGGTCTTTAATACTACTTACATACACTTTAAAATCATCAGCAACTGGCAGTTCGTCGTCTGCCAATAATTTCACACTTGCTTTAAAATAAGGATCATCACTTTGCATTTCAAGCAATTCAAAGCGTTTTTTTCCTTGAATGATAATGGTTGTTCCACCATCAGGCATTTTTATCAACTTAACAATCTTAGCAACAGTGCCAATTTTACACAAATCGTCGGCGCCAGGCTCTTCAATATTGGCATCTTTCTGAGCAACAACCCCAATCAGCTTGTCTTGTTTGTAGGCGTCATTAACGGCTTTAATACTCTTATCCCTTCCAACAGTAATAGGCAATACCACACCTGGAAAAAGTACCGTGTTACGCAAGGGCAATATGGGTAGCACTTCTGGGATGACCATACCATTATCCAAATCCCCGTCGTTTTCACTGATAGGAATAATTGGCATAAAGTCTGAATCGTCTTCGGTGCGAAAAAATAAATTCTCTTTCAACATAAATTAAATCTTTGGTCAAATTGTCACGAATCTCCCCTCTTGTAAATTACTAAGAAGTGAACGAATTTATTACAATATTGATGCCATGCCCATTTTATAGCATATTTAGGTACAAACTGGCACAAAAAAAGTCCTTTCGGCGAACCGAAAGGACTTTTTTGTAAGAAGTAATATTAGAAATACAAAAAGTACTTCTACAATTTTTACTACTATTTTTTAGTAGAATCAACTTTTGCAGTTGAATCAACTTTAACAGCTGAAGAATCTACTTTTTTGGTAGTATCAACTTTAACAGTTGAATCAGCTTTAACTTCTGGAGCAGCAGCGTTGTTACAAGCTGTCATTAAACCAGCTACAGCTAAAATTGCGAATACTTTTTTCATTGTAATTGTTTTTTGAAATTTAAATTTTCACAAATATAATATTTCATGATAATTTAACAAATTTAATTATATATATATTTTTTATTTATATACAGCTATTTTTTTCTAAAGAATATCCTAATGGGAACCCCTGTTAATTTAAATTTCGTACGAAGTTGATTTTCAAGGTAATTCTTATAAGCCACCTTAATATCGTCGGGGTAATTGGTAAAAAATGCAAAGGATGGCACCACCGTTGGTAGCTGTGTTACATACTTTATTTTCACAGAATTACCACGAACCACTGGTGCATGGTATGCTTCAACAGCCTTCAGCATAATATCGTTCAGCTGAGAAGTTGGTATTTTTCTAGAACGGTTTTCGTAAACTTCTAAGGCTAATTCTATCGCTTTAAAAATTCGCGTTTTTTCTGTTACAGATATAAAAAGAATTGGCACGTCGGTAAAAGGAGCGAATTTGGTTTTTAACGCTTTTTCGTAATCACGAGCGGTATTGGTTTCTTTTTCAATCAAATCCCATTTGTTTACCAATACAACAATTCCTTTTCCTTTTCGGGTAGCCAAACTAAAAATGCTTACATCCTGTGCCGTAATACCTTTATGTGCATCAATTAGCAACATACAAACATCGGCATCATCCATTGCCTTAATGGCACGAATAATGGAATAGAATTCTAAGTCGTCTTTCTCTTTACTTTTTTTACGGATACCCGCAGTATCAATTAAAATAAATTCTTTTTGAAATAATTTATAGTGCGTGTGAATGGTATCACGCGTGGTACCAGCTATATCACTTACAATGGTACGTTCTTCTCCTACCAAAGCATTTAGCAAAGATGATTTCCCTACATTGGGTTGGCCAATGATAGCAAATTTTGGTAAGTTATTATCGCGTAGCGTTTCGTCTGAATCTTCTGCTGTCATTCCATCGGCTACGGCATCTAATACTTCTCCTGTTCCACTACCAGTAATGCTGCTTACAAAAAATATGTGTTCAAAACCCAAACTATAAAATTCAGCCGCTTCTAATTGGCGGGCACTATTGTCTACTTTATTTACCACTAAATAAACAGGCTTAGTAGTTCTGCGCAACAAATCGGCCATAGTGTCGTCTAGGTCTGTAATACCCGTAACAACATCCACCATAAATACAATGGCATTGGCTTCTTCAATGGCAATTTTTACTTGCTTGCGAATTTCTCTTTCAAAAATATCATCGGTATGTGGCACAAAACCACCGGTATCAATTACATTGAATGTTTTTCCATTCCAATCTGTTACACCATATTGGCGATCGCGTGTTACGCCGCTAATATCATCTACAATGGCTTTACGCTCTTCTAATAAACGGTTGAAAAAAGTACTTTTTCCAACATTTGGTCTTCCTACAATGGCTACTGTATAACTCATAAAAACTCCCCTCTTTAAATATAATCGCAAACTAGTTGGCGCGCCACCTAGCGCGAAACCTGCTTACTTAAATAGACTATTTGTATCCGTATTCTTTTAACTGCAAGTCGTTGTCGCGCCATTTAGGACGCACTTTTACAAACAGTTCTAAAAATATTTTCTTACTAATAAATTGTTCAATATCTGTACGCGCAAGTGTGCCGATCTGCTTTATCATTTTACCTTTGTCTCCAATAATAATTGACTTCTGCGTATCGCGCTGCACTATAATATCTGCCTGTATTTTAACAATATCTTCCCGCTCTTTAAACTCATTAATTAATACCGCTGTGTGATATGGAATTTCATCGCCAAATAATAAATAAATTTTTTCGCGAATCATTTCAGATACAAAAAATTTAGTAGGCAAATCACTCAAATCATCTTCACTATAAAAAGCAGGAGCTTCTGGCAGTAAAGAAAGTATGGCATCCAATAATTTATTCAGGTGTATTTTTTGTAAAGCAGAAATTTTTACGATTTTTTTGCAATAAGGCTTGTCTGCAAAAAATGCTTCTGCTAAAGCAAGTCTTCCATTACCTGCTGTGTCAATTTTATTTAAGACCACAAGACCGGGAACCTTTAATCGAAGTCGTTGAAAAATTCCATCAATCTCTTCTAAATTATCATTTGCATCAACTATTAACAAGGCAATATCGGCATCTTCTAAAGCACTTTTTACCGACGACATCATGTGCTCGTGTAACTTATACTGCGGATCAATAATGCCAGGTGTGTCTGAAAAAATTACTTGGTATTCATTTGGCTTGTTTAAAAACGCTTTAATTCTGTGTCGGGTGGTTTGTGCTTTTGGAGATACAATAGCCATTTTCTCGCCCACCAATGCATTAATCAGTGTGCTTTTTCCGGCATTCGGCTTTCCAAATATGTTTACAAAACCTGATTTCATTGTTTTACCCTATTCTTTCTGCTTATTTAAATTAAGCGTTGTTTTTAAAGTTACCCCATTTTACACCCTTTGTCTGTTAAAGGTACAAAATAACAAAGGCCTCGATAGAGGCCTTTTGAGTTGCGAGAGGAGGGATCGAACCTCCGACCTTCGGGTTATGAGCCCGACGAGCTACCGCTGCTCTATCTCGCGATATAAGATTAATCTAATTATCGCACTAATCATTAAGCTTTTCTTTACCTCAATTCTGTCTGTTTCAATCTTAATGGGCTGCAAATGTAACCCGATGGCCCTTACCATCCAAATGTATTTGAAGTGTTATTGGATTTTTTTAATAGATGAAACCCCTGTTTTAATCATTTTTTTAAGTTCGGCAGCCCCTTTATAAGTAATACTGCTACTTCCACTGGCTGTAGCAGATAATAGTGAATCAACCGATACATGAACACTTGAAGCCCCTGATGCGCCAATAGTTGCCATATTTGAAACCAAATCGTATGCCCTAACACTACTTGCGCCAGAAACGCCTAGCATTAATTGATTGACTTTACCAGAAAGGGTTGATTTGGTGGCTCCTGAAACATTGAGATCTAATTTTTCAATAGCAAGATCTCCTGTAAAATCACTTGCGCCCGATAACGATACTACAAGATTATCAGCTTTAAATATGCCTATTACTTTTACATTACATGCTCCCGAAGATTCAATATGGTTTAATTGTTTGAAAGTGATGTATGCTTTCATCTTTGTATTTCCCCATCCATTCCAGTTAAATCCCTTTTCATCAAAATAAATATGCAATATGCCATTTCGAACTTCTGTTTTTATTTTTTTTACGATTTCTTGAGAACTTGCACTAATAGCTAAGGCATCTTCTGTTCCTTGCGATAAATAAACACTGATGGCACCAGAAACTTCTATTCCCGTAAAATCCTTTACTGACCTAGGTTCTGCATTTGCATCGAACACTAAATTTTTATCGGTTTGTGCATACAAGCCCAACATATTTATTAAGAAAAATAACCCTAGAATTATGCGTTTCATATTGTTGTTTTTTTTGTAAAACGTACCAGCCTTTGTAAAGTTACAATTGTAGTATATAAATTTATTCCTAGTTTTGTATTCGAACATTCCTCGGGGTGCTAAACAGATAATCACTGTAAGGCTGAGATAATACCCGTTGAACCTGAACAGGGTAATGCCTGCGAAGGGAAGGTGTACTGTTTTACAGGTCCTCTCCATTAGCTATTCCCTGTTCCCATTAATAACTTTTAAAACAAAAAAAATGAAAAAGTTTTTGGGAACAATCACATGCGTCATGCTTACGCTTATTGTTTTTGCACAATCAACAAAAGTACCGGTTAAGGGCATCATTAAAGACGCTACAACCCATGCACCCATTGCAGGTGCACTCATTCAATTAGGAAAAGTTTCAACACTAAGTGATGAAGCTGGTAAATTTATTTTTGACAAAACTAGTAGTGGCAATTACAATTTAATTGTTAGCAGTTTGGGATTCAAAACCCATTCAGCAAAACTTTCTGTTGCCAATAAAAGTATTGATGTAAACATTGAATTAGAATCTAGTTCCTTGTTTTTACAACCCTTAGAAGTAAAATCGATTCGTGCTTCTATTACTGCTCCTTTTGCAAAAACAAATTTAAACAAACAAGAAATTGGATCAAGTAATTTAGGACAAGACTTACCTCTATTGCTGAATCAAACACCCTCTGTAGTAGTTAATTCAGATGCCGGAAATGGAATTGGTTATACAGGTATTAGAATTAGAGGAACCGACGCCACTCGTATAAATGTTACACTAAATGGGATTCCCTATAATGATGCAGAAAGTATGGGAACTTATTTTGTGGATTTACCCGATTTTAGTTCGTCGGTAAATAGTATTCAAATTCAAAGAGGCGTAGGCACATCATCGAACGGCGCGAGTGCATTTGGTGCTACCATTAATTTATCTACCAATGAATTTAATGAGAAAGCTTATGCAGAAATCAACAATAGTTTTGGATCTTTTAATACCTGGAAAAATACCATTAAAGTTGGTAGCGGATTAATAGACAATCATTTTACAATTGATGCAAGATTAAGTAGAATTTCTAGTGATGGATTTATTGATCGAGCCAATTCTAATTTGCAATCTTTTTATGTAACGGGTGCTTACATTAATAAAAAATCATCGCTACGTTTTAATATATTCTCTGGAAAAGAAAAGACCTATCAAGCATGGTATGGCGTGCCGGAAGATATGCTAAGTACAAATCGTACTTATAACCCTGCAGGCACTGAAAAACCTGGTACCCCTTATAATAACCAAACTGATAATTACACACAAACGCATTACCAATTATTTTTCAACCATGCTATTAATACAAGATGGTCGTTTAACACCGCAGTTTTTTTAACCAAAGGGAATGGCTATTACGAAGAGTATAAAGCAGGAGTTAATATTGGTGATTATGGAATACCTCCCATTATCATTGGTGGACTGCCAAATTATAATTCAGATATTGTAAGACAACGTTGGTTAGACAATCGTTTTGTAGGACAAATTGCTTCTTTGCAATACAAAACAGCCACCAACGAAATGAGTTTTGGCGGTGGTTGGACCAATTACCAAGGACAACATTTTGGCAAAGTTATTTGGATGAAACAAGGCACTGTTAATGCAGATAGAAAATATTACGATTATCCTGCTACCAAAACAGACGCCAATATTTACGCAAAATGGCAACACAAATTAACCGAACACTGGCAGAGTTTTGTTGACTTGCAATATAGATTAGTTAACAACAACATGCAAGGTTTTGAAGGAACACCAAAATTAACTATTAATAGAAATTTTAATTTTGTAAACCCTAAGGCAGGCATAACTTATACCAAGAATGGCTGGCAAGGATTCTTGAGTTATGCTATTGGCAATAAAGAACCCAATAGAGACGATTTTCAGGCTAGTTTAATTCATCAGCCCAAAGCAGAAACCTTATATGATGTAGAATTAGGTATTGAAAAAAAGAATGCTAATTTTCATTATGGTGCTACATTATATTTCATGAATTATACCAATCAATTGGTTTTAACTGGTGAGATTAATGACGTAGGATCTTATACACGTACAAATATTCCAAAAAGCTATAGACTAGGCTTAGAATTACAAGCCGAAATTAAATTATCTAATTGGTTTAATTTTTCGTCGAACTTTTCATTGAGTCAAAATAAAATAAAATCCTTCACAGAATTTATTGATAATTACGATTCTGGTTTGCAAGATGCATTTGTACACAACAATACCAATATTGCATTTTCACCAAATATGGTGGGAGGACTAAGTTTTAACTTTCAACCTTGTCAATATTTTGAACTGAGTTTACTAAATAAATATGTTGGTAAACAATACTTAGACAATACTCAAAATGATAAAAGAAAATTAGACGGCTATTTTACACAAGACCTTCGAATGACCATTCCTGTAAAAAATAAATTGTTTAAAGAATGGAAATTCATTGGCCAAATCAATAATTTATATAATGCCAAGTACCAACCAAATGGCTATACTTATAATTATATTTATAACAACCAACTAACTAGTGAAAACGGCTACTATCCAATGGCAGGAACCAATTTCATGCTAGCATTAAATATTAATCTTTAACTATTCAATGAAATAGCTGCATAAAAAAACAGCCTCAATCGAGGCTGTTTTTTTATGCTTATACGGTTTATTTATTTTGCAATTCTATCTTGCCAGGCCAGCATACCCCCCGATACATTCACCAAATTGGTGAAACCCATTTGTTCTAAAATCATACAGGCTTGCCCACTCCTATTGCCACTACGGCAATAAATAAATACTTCTTTATCTCTTAAATCTTCAATGTCATCTATTTGCATTGTTTGAACTTGACCAAGTGGCAATAAAATACCTCCAATATTAAAGTCGGTATGCTCATGTGGTTCTCTAACATCTACTAAATTAATAGATTCTCCAGCAACTAGTTTTTCGTTTAAAGCTTCTACGCTAATGGTTTGCATATTCAAATTTTTGTTTTAAATTAATGTTGTACAGCTGCAGTTGGAGCAGTAATACTAGTGTCTCTTGCAGGCGGGGCAATCGCGCTAATATATAGGTCTATCAACTGGCCTGTTTTTATTTTATTGGCAGTTCTAACACCTGGTGTTGTTTCTAAAAATATATCAGGATTTTGTTTCACCACAAATGATGCGGCAGAATCTGTAATGGTTCCAATTGATGTAATTGATCCAACATTTAAACTAAGTGTTGCTAAAAAAGATTTGGTTTGATCTAAGGTCATACCTACTAAATTTGGCACATCAATTTCCGCTCCGCCAATACCACTTCCTAGTACAAAACTTACAGAAGATCCTAATGGAATTTTTGTTCCTGGTTTAATAGCTATATCATTGATTAATTGCTCCAGCACTGCATTTCGAGCCATGTCTGGTTTATAAGAAATTGCACCCAATCTTAAACCCAAACTTTGCAAATACATTTCTGCACTACGAATAGAGAAGCCCATTAGATTAGGCATTTCAACTAGTGGAGGCAAGCTTCTATTAATGGTTAAATAAATAGTTCTGCCAGATTTCACAAGCGCATCTGCTTCGGGTGATTGTTTAACAACCGCCAATTTTGCTACACTATCTACATATACCGAATCTTGTAAGGCAACTTGAAATCCTTTGTCTTCTAATATTTTTTGTGCCGCTAAAGCATTTTGCCCTACCACACTTGGCACTTTTTCTGTTTTACCATAGCCAGTTATCCATTGCAATGACAAAAAGAAAATGATTATCAGTATTAGTAATAATCCTAATGCCGCTAAAAAATTTGCCCAAAGGGGTTTATGTGTGATGAATTTAAACACAGCTAGGTTTTAATAAATATGAGAATGGTAAATTGCAATTTTTAGTTGGATTTACCAATTTAAGCATGGTTAATTAACAATATTCACTGCTAGTTATTGAGTGCTTCTTCAATGATAGCAGCGTAAAAATCAGTTAAACTCCACCCCATAGCACGTACTTGTTGGGGTATAACACTTGCATCACTTTGACCTGGCACGGTGTTAACCTCTAACATATATGGCTGTGCTTTTTGTTCATTATAAATAAAATCAATTCTTACCACACCTCTGCAATTCATTACTTCATATACTTTTTTTGCAGCAGCAGTTAATTGCATTTGCATTTCAGTAGTAATAATAGCCGGTGTAATTTCTTCGCTTTTCCCTTGGTATTTTGCTTCAAAATCAAAGAAAGCATTTCCGGTTTTTATTTCTGTAATGGGCAATACGGTAGTAATCCCTTTTGCTTTAAAAACACCAATGGTAAATTCTCTTCCACTGATAAATTCTTCAATTAATACTTGGTCATCTTCTTTGAAAGCCTTATCTAGCGAAGCATCTAATAAACTAGCTTCGTCTACCCTACTCATGCCAATACTACTTCCTCCGTTATTTGGTTTTACAAATAATGGCAATGATAGTTGTGCTAAAATTTCAGTACTTGCTATGGGTGTATGTTTAAAAAGATGTAAAGATTTTGCTACATGAATTCCGGCAAAAGCGGCAACCGCAACAGCATAGCGCTTATTAAAAGTTAATGCAGAAGTTGCTGCATCACAACTAGTATAAGGCAAATGAAGCATATCAAAATAACCTTGCAGTTTTCCATCTTCTCCAGGTGTTCCATGAATACACATTAAAATTGCATCAAAATTAATTTTTAATCCATTGTCTATTATAGAAAAATCAGCCCTATCAACAAGCGACTTTTCGCCATTGCTTGCTTCATACCACCATCCTGTTGGATTGATATCAATTTTGTATAAATCGAATTTTTCTTTATCGGTATGGTTGGCCACCGTAATAGCACTTTTATAACTGATTTGCGCTTCGCCACTTAATCCGCCGGTTACCAATGCAATCTTTTTTTTCATTCCTTTATAATTAGTTGAACAAATATAGCTTCGATTCAGAGAAAGGCAAAATTGCGCATTTTGAACATAAAAAAAGCTGAAGAAACCGCAGTCTCTTCAGCCCTATTAAACGAGAATAAACCATTTATTAACTATGTAAAAGATCTTTTTTTGCTAATAAGCTTTCAACTGTTTCTACATATAATTCATCCGGCACACAACAGTCAACAGGACAAACTGAAGCGCACTGAGGCTCTTCGTGGAATCCTTGACATTCTGTACACTTGTTATGTGTGATGTAATAAGTGTCGGAACTAACCGGCGCAAAACGCTGATCGGCTGAGGCAACTGATCCATCCATTAAAGTAAAAGATCCTTTAACTGTGGTACCATCGGCAAGGGCCCATTCAACACCACCTTCATAGATTGCATTATTAGGACACTCTGGTTCGCATGCCCCACAATTGATACATTCTTCTGTTATTTTGATAGCCATACAAAATTGGTTTGATAAGTTAGTAAGTACATTTGCAGTTCAAAATTAAGGCTGACTGATGACTTTACAAACTAGAATTCGATTATTTACAAGATTAGGGGAATATATTTTGGGAGATAATGCCGATTGGCAAGATTGCAAAGAGCGTGCATACCGCGAAAACCCTTGGTTTATTACAGAATTTATAGAATTATCGGTAAAAAAAATTGCCGAGAATTTTTTACAAGAAAAAGCCCTTACCGATTGGACAATGGCTTATTCTGTACCCGATTACCAAAATCAACCCCAAAATATTGGGATTGTCATGGCAGGAAATATTCCATTAGTGGGCTTTCACGACCTGCTTTGTAGCTTTATTTCGGGGCATAAAACCACCGCAAAAGTCTCTTCTAAGGATAGTGTTTTAATTAAGCACCTAGTAGGGAAACTAGCCGAATGGAACACAATAGTGTTGGATAAAATTGTTTTTGCCGATAATTTAAAAGGCTGCGACGCCTATATTGCTACTGGCAGTAACAATACTAGCCGCTATTTTGAATACTATTTTGGAAAATACCCCAATATTATACGTAAAAACCGCAGTTCTGTAGCCATTTTAGATGGTTCAGAAACCCCATTAGAATTATTGGCATTGGCAGATGATATTCAATTTTATTTTGGTTTAGGCTGTAGAAATATTACTAAAATATTCGTTCCGCAAGGGTATGATTTTATCCCTTTACTAGCTGCTTTGCGCAAATACGAGCATTTTATGGATTTTCATAAATACAAGCATAATTACGATTATCATTTGGCTATATTAATTATGAGTAATCGGTATTATATGAATAACGACTCTTTGATATTAACTGAAAATATTGCAGTTTTTTCTCCCGTAAGCCAGATACATTATGCCTTTTATTCAGAAGCTAGTGCTGTGTTAACCGAACTAGCTTCAAACGAAGAAGTCCAGTGTATTGTAGGTCATGGTCAGGTTCCATTTGGTATGGCACAAAGCCCATTATTAACCGATTATGCCGACGGCATAGATACAATGGCTTTTTTAACTAATTTGTAAGACCTTAAATGATGGGTGTAAGATTTGAAACCGATTTAACAGATTAGTTGAAAATTCTCAACAGAAACTGCTGTACATTCAATTTTTAAACCAATTAAATGCTTTGAGTAGTAAAAAAAATGTTAAAAGCCAAACTACTTGAACTGTCAATTAATCAGGTTTATTTATTTGCAATTGAAAAGGCATAGTATTTGAATTAACTGAAAAAAAAGAAGCATGAATATGAATTTCAAAAACATGTTAGCCATTGTGGCAATCAGCGCAACCACTGCTATTACTAGTGTTTGGGGTTATGGAAAATTTATTGAACGCCAATTAGCAGGCACTCAAGAACCAGGTAAATTACCGGTTAACTATGTGGGATTTTCTGGCAATAACACGCCAGGTACCATGGTAGATTTTACACCGGCAGCAACCAGTGCTACTCCGGCAGTTGTGCATATTAAAACCCGTACCAAAGAACGCCAAGTTAAAAACCAACAACGTCAAAGAAATCCATTTGGAGATTTATTTGGGGGAGACGATGCATTTGGTGATTTTTTTGGCGGAGGACCACGCGTAATACCAGAACAACGTGCAAGCGGGAGCGGTGTATTGATTACAGAAGACGGCTATATTGTAACCAATAACCATGTGGTTGATGGTGCCGATGAAATAAACGTAACCCTTCCTAATAAAAAATCTTACAAAGCGACTGTAATAGGTGCAGATCCTAGTAGTGATATTGCTGTTATTAAAATTGAAGGAAAAGGTTTTCCCTATTTAGTATACGGCAATAGTGATGATGTGAAATTGGGTCAATGGGTACTGGCCATTGGTTATCCATTAAGTTTAGACGTTACCGTAACAGCTGGCATTGTAAGTGCTAAATCTAGGTCTATAGGCATTAATGGTCAACAGAGTGCTACCCCAGTAGAATCATTTATTCAAACAGATGCGGCCGTAAATCCTGGTAACAGTGGTGGTGCTTTAATTAACACTAGCGGTGAACTAATTGGTATTAATTCTGCCATTGCTTCTCCTACTGGATCTTATGCAGGTTACTCTTATGCAATACCGGTTAATATGACCAAAAAAATTGTAACGGATATTGTAAAATTCGGTACCGTTCAAAGGGCATATATTGGTATTAGTTATGCTGGTGAAAATTTACCAGACGAACAAAAGAAAGAATTAGAAAGAGAAATTGGTATTCCTTATAAAGAAGGCGAAGGTGTCTATATAACAGCTGTTCCAGCTGGCGGCGCTGCAGGTGTTGCTGGAATTAAAAAAGGCGATATTGTTACTAAAGTGAACGGAGTTAATGTAACCAATGGCCCTGAATTACAAGAACAAGTTGCCCGTTTTAAACCAGGCGATAAAGTTACCCTAACCTACAAGAGAGCAGGCAAAGAAAATACGGTTAATTTAACTTTAAAAAATAAAGCAGGCAATACCGAAGTTGTAAAGACAAGTTCCGTAATGGATCAGTTAGGCGGCGAACTTGAAACAGTAGACAAAAAAGTAGCAGCAGCCAATGAATTAGCTGGCGGTGTAGTTGTTAAAAAAATTGGTACTGGTAGTTTGAAAAATACCAAAATTCAAGAAGGCTTTATTATTACTAGTGTGAGTGGTGAGCCAGTTAAAAATTTAGAAGAATTAAAGACTGCATTGATTGCTTCAAAAAGCGGCACAGTAAGGCTTGAAGGCGTGTATCCTGGGTTTGAAGGATCTTATGCTTACCCTTTGAATTTAAAGCCTGAGTAAAATTGATACGATATTGATATATGAATTCAATGCGTTTTTTATTAATTGAATTGATATAAAAACTATTCAATTAATAATTCATATTTAAAAAACAGGCTGTATCAAAAAATGATACAGCCTGTTTTTTTTAATTCAAATATGATTAGCACTTTTTATTGTACTTCAATTCTATTTTTTAAATAGCGTATCTATTTTTGTTGATAAACCAAATACTCCCCTGCCATTAATTCAAATTTTTCGCCAGGTAATAATGAGAAAGTTAACTCTGAAAAAACACTGGTGAATTCTCCAGATAACCATTCGTGATTTACTTGAATAGACAAATTATTTTTTGTAGAAATATTTAAAATAACCAATACAATCTCTGAATCTTTTTTTCGAAAAAACGCAAAAATTTCATTGCTATTTTCTGAAGGCAATATAATAGTTTCTCCCAACTGAATAGCCCTACTATTTTTTCTAAAATGCAATAGTGATTTATAAAAACCATGCATTAATAATGGCTGCTTCCATTCAATTTCGTCTTTGTTAAAAAACTGCAGTCGTTTTAAATTAGGCAACTCTTGTCCACTATATACTAAAGGCATTCCAGCCCAAGTAGCCGAAAACACAGCCCATGCTTTTGAGAGCAATCCGTACTTTTCAAATTCCGTTCCGTTCCAACTATTTTCGTCGTGGTTACTGGTGAAATATAATTTAATTGCGCCCTGAGGATATTGCGTATAAGCATGTAATTGATTACGAATATCGTGCAGGCTTGCTTCAGCCCTAGCATGCTTTTCTGTTGCATGCATCCAATTCCAAGCATAACTAACATCAAATGCTTGGTGATAATCTGGAATATCGCATTCAGCTAGCCAAAATAATGGTTTTGATGCATCGCATTGCGTGCGTGCATCTATCCAAAAATCTAGGGGCACCAAATGTGCCATATCGCAACGAAATCCATCAATATCTGCTTCTCTTACCCAGTATTGCATGGCTTTAATCATTGATTGGCGCATAGCAGGTGCTGTAAAATCGAGGTCTATTACATCTTGCCAACCATTTATTTCTGTGAAATTTCCTTGGGCATCTTTTACAAACCAATCTGGATGTTCGAAAGTCCATTGGTGGTCTAATCCAGTATGATTGGCCACCCAATCAATAATAATTTTCATGCCAAATGCGTGCACTTCTTTTACCAACTGTTTGAAATCTTTTAAATTTCCAAACTCGGGATTGATACTAGTATAACTACTACAGGCATAATAACTTCCTAAATCTCCAAGCCTACCTTTAACGCTAATTGGGGTGATGGGCATCAACCAAATAATTTCTACACCCATTTCTTTTAATCGAGGCAAATGTTTTGCAAATGCTCCAAAACTGCCCTCTTTTGTGTACTGGCGAATATTTACTTCGTATATGTTTGCACCGCTAGCCCAGTCTACTGTAGAAAATTTTTGACTCATAATTACCATCTATCCTTACAAAGAAATAGTTTTATACCGATATGAGTATAGATAATCAGCCAAAATTAGAAAGAAAGATCAGTCTTTTGCAAGCTACAGCCATCAATATGACCGACATGGTTGGCATAGGACCCTTTGTGGTATTGAGTATGGTGGCAGAAATTATGCAAGGGCCTTGGTTTTTGTATGCCTGGGTAGCAGGGGCAATCTTGTCTATTGTGGATGCCATGATTTGGAGTCAGTTAGGATCTACTTATCCTTTAGCGGGTGGTAGTTACAATTTTTTAAAAGAAGGATTCGGCCCAAAATGGGGTAAGCTAATGAGCTTTTTATTTGTTTGGCAAACCATGATTCAAGCACCCTTGGTTATTGCTTCGGCGGCAATTGGTTTTGCGAGTTATTTTAAATTTTTAATGCCTATTTCTGATGTGCAAGGAAAAATAATGAGTGGTAGTTTGGTGGTATTAATTGTGGTATTGCTTTATAGAAAAATTGAAGCCATTGGTAAAATCAGTGTGCTCCTTTGGATAGGTGTATTGGTTACCATGGCTTGGCTTATTGGTGGAGGTTTGTTTCATGGCAATTTTATGCATCCCATATACCATATTAATGATGGATTAAAATTAGACCATGCTTTTGCCGCCGCACTTGGCTTTGCTAGCGTTAAAACCATTTATAGTTATTTGGGATATTATAATGTGTGTCATTTGGGTGGAGAAATTATTAACCCTAAAAAAAATATTCCAAAAAGTATGTTCATTTCAATTGCAGGTATTGCTTTTTTATACCTCATGATGAATATTAGCGTTGCATCGGTTTTACCACTTGATCAAATTCAAAAAAGTAAATTTGTAGTAAGTGAATTTGTGCAAACCTTGTCGGGCCCAATAGCAGCAAATATTGCAACTGTACTTATATTATGGGTAGCATTCGCTTCTGTATTTTCTGCTACTTTGGGCTATAGTAGAATTCCTTATGCAGCAGCAAAAGACGGCGCGTTTTTTAAAATATTTGCCAACCTACATCCTACCAAACATTTCCCGCATGTTTCTTTGCTGGTTTTAGGATCGGTTGCTTTTGTATTTAGTTTACTATTTAAATTACAAGAAGTCATTAGCGCCATTTTAGCCATGCGTATTTTGATTCAATTTATTGGGCAAGGTATTGGACTGATTTTACTAGTAAAACGCAAAGGGAATGCTCATTTTGCTTGGAAAATGCCATTGTATCCTTTGCCCATAATTATAGCCATTGTTATTTGGGCCTTTTTATTTTTCTCTACCGGAAAAAATATGATGCTCGGAGGATTAACCGTTATTGGGCTTGGGATTATTGCCTATATTATAAAATCTTATAGAAGTAAACAATGGCCCTTTATTGAGCAATAAGCGGTTGTTTAGGCAATAATTTTTGCAACAATACACTCAATACAACTACGGCCAAAGCGCCTATTACATTTAGCCATAAAAAGCCTAAGCCTATTAGTTCGTACTTGTCTAGTAAGAAACAGGTTATTACAATTATTTCACCCAAAATGGCTGCAATAAAAACAGCATTCGATGCTACTTTTTTACAATAGAATGCTACCAAAAAAATACCTAATATAACACCATAAAATAAAGATCCCAACACATTCACCGCTTCTATTAAACTCCCCATACCCGTTGCCAATTCTGCAGTGACTATGCAAAAAACGCCCCAACCAAATGTGTAATATTTTGAAATTTTATATTCTGCAGCACACTGCGCAATATTAGTACTATCATATTTTGATTCCCTAAAACGCACATGAAAATCAATCATAGTACAAGAAGCCAATGCATTTAAAGATGCAGCAATAGAACCCCATGCCGC
Organism: Sediminibacterium sp.; assembly: GCA_037132335.1. Lineage (GTDB taxonomy): Bacteria > Bacteroidota > Bacteroidia > Chitinophagales > Chitinophagaceae > Sediminibacterium. The sequence continues at coordinate 60,535 of JBAXPJ010000002.1, forward strand.
TAAAAAAATAATGGCTATCAATAATCCAACCAAGCCCTTGGGTAAAAAATCAACTACAAATCGCAAGAATATATAATTGGTATCATTCGTGTCTGCATCAGGTAATGCTTTTTTTAAAACCGCTTTGTATTGCTTTTGCGTTGCAGCCATTTGAGCCGTTCCTTTTTGCAAACTATCTTTAAATAGGGCATTACCAGGCAACACATAGGCTTTGCTAAATTTTTGTTGATTGATTTGCGCTAGCTGAAACTTGGCTTCAATTGATTTTAGTGAATCTTTATACACCGTTTGATTGGCTTTTTCTGCTACTGCTTTATTAAAAAAAATTGGGGCAGGATTAAATTGATAAAAAGTAAATAGCATTGCCCCCAATAGCAAAATTAAAAATTGCATCGGCACTTTTACCAGGCCATTCATGAGTAATCCTACTTTACTCTCTGTGCTGTCTTTAGCAGTTAAATATCGGCCTACTTGCGACTGGTCTGTTCCAAAATAAGAGAGTGCTAAAAAAAAGCCACCTATTACTCCGCTAATAATATTATAACGATCTTTAAAATCAAATCCATTTTTGGTGAATCCTGTTGTAATAACATTTAGTTTTCCTGAAGCCCCACTTACTTTTAAAGCATCTGTAAAGCCAACACCAGCTGGTAGATAATGCACAATCAAATACCCTGCTATAAACATCCCAATAAAAATAATCACTAGTTGCAATTGTTGGGTATAGGCAACTGCTTTTGCGCCTCCACTAACTGTATAAATAATTAGCAAGCCACCCATTACAATATTGGTATAAAAAATATCCCATCCCATTAATGAAGATAAAATAATGGAAGGAGCATAAATACTAATTCCTGTGGCTAATCCACGAGCAATTAAAAACAAAGAAGAAGTAAATATTCTTGTTTTAATATCAAATCTTTGCTCTAAAAACTCATAGGCTGTAAATACTTTTAGCTTATTAAAAAGCGGCACAAAACTGATGGAAATAACCACCATTGCAATTGGTAAACCAAAATAATATTGCACAAAACGCATCCCGTCGGTGAATGCTTGACCAGGTGCCGATAAAAAAGTAATGGCACTTGCTTGTGTACCCATCACACTCAATAAAACCAAGTACCATGGCAAACTCCTATTGCTTAAAAAATAGCCTTCTAAATTTTTTGAGGTACGACTTTTATACAAGCCATAAGCTATGATGGTAAACAATGTGCCAACTAATACAAACCAATCTATTCTACTCATGCAAAATAATTTGTAAACCAAGTAAAAAATAGCACCAATATCAACAGCACTAGCAGTACAAATGCATACCAACTGCGCCATTTAGAAAATATAGGTATCTTTTTTTCTTGATTCATTATATTAATCGTTGTGCTTACTACTAATTAAACCGCCTGCTAAAAGCCCCATTCCTAGCCCTATAATTAATCCTAATTTTACATTTTTAATGAGCAAGCCTAAGCCTACTGCAATTAATATTAGGGTAACAGCGCCAATTCTTCTGCGTGGTTGTTTACTCATGATTTAATTTTTTGGAAGTGCTATTAAATTAGCCATTAATTTATAGGCGCCTGCTATTCCTGCGGGTAATTGTCTGAATAAAACCAAACTAACATAGGCAAAATTTCCTTTGCCATATTTAGCAATAGCCAAGCTACCATTACCAGGCTTTTCGCCAGTATCATTCATACTCAATGGCATTACAAAATGAGGGTCTAACATTTCGGCCTGATAAGTACTTCTTTCTTGTACCCAATTCTCAAAATCTTGACTGGTAATTTTATTAGGATAATTTAAAACGGTATGATCTGGCAATAGAAAATTAACTGCTGCAGTTTCTTCTGTTACACGAGATCCTGCATTGACCATAAAAGGATAAGGCCCAACTTTAATTTTCTTTAACCCAATTTGATTACTTTTTAAATATTGAACAATTAGGTTTCCCCCATTTTCTACATACCTGTTTAGAACATCATTTTTATTACTCAAGTATTCAAAAATATTATGGGCCCTAATGCCTAAAATAATAGCATCGAAGGTTTTTAATTTATCATCTGTAATATCAGCTTCGTGAATATATTCTAATTCATAACCCATTTGCACCAAGGCTTCTGGCACTTTATCTCCAGCACCAATAATATAACCTAGTTTTTTTCCAACCACTTTAACTTCGTCTTTTATTACACGCACATTGTTTTCAACGAAAAAATGAATAGCTGGAATATGGTCGTATTTTATGGCGCGCAAATAAGAACGATAGGTATTTGATTTGTTATTAACAAGCGTTTGTACCTCCGCATTTACAACTGGCGATAAATCTTTTCTGAAACGTCCTGCCAACGAAATATTCATAGAATAAACCCTGCCTGTTTCAAAATCAACAATCGTATCTTTTACAAAAATATTTTCTGTTGCTTGTTTAATGCGAATGCTAACTGGCACTTGTTTTGCCGTAAAATTAGCCTTGTATTGTAGTTGTAATTTTGGGTTTGCAACTTGTTTGTTATTTGATATTATATTGTTTAAAACATTATCGGGAGTTAAAGAAACAATTATAGGTGTAATGACTACTAGTGGTTGATATAATTCGCCTTTTACTGGATCTACATATTTATACTGAACTGGCTTTTGATCAACAAAATTAACCCCATTAATTTTAAAAGAAAAATTAGCAAAATAAGCTGGAGCACTTTCATCTTGGCCTATTAGCATTTGATCATCTACCGAAAAACTGCCAATATTTTCTTGCGACTTTGCCAGCCAATAAGGTTGTGACAATTTGGTTGATGCATCAACCGATAATGATTTAATAAAACTATTGTTTTGGTTGTTGGGTAAATTAATATGCAAGACTGAATCAAACATATTTTGGACCGAATTATTTACCCATACTTTCTCCCATTGAATATTGGCATCTTTTCTTTTATTCACAAAAAAATTAATATTCATACGCTCGCCTAAAACGGCATATTCATCGTCGGTAGTGGCTTCAAAAAATAAGCCGCTACAAGCCATTATCAATTGCTTTATTTCTTCTAATTTTTTGTCTACCCAATTTGTTTTTATTGGTAATTGCTGAACGGCTTTATATAATTCAACCAAACTATCCACTGAATTTTCAGGTTTGTCTAATCGAAATGCTTTGATGATATTATTTATTTTTTGCGGAATACTTTCAGCGCCTTTTATTCTGCTCCAACTAATATCAATACCATCCATTAAACTTGTTCTTGGGGTATCGCCACCTGTTGTAACAAAAAATTCATAAGATGCACCCCTTCTTCTAGGACGTCCTTCGCCTTGACTCTTGTGCATACTTCTTGCTTCTCCACCAATTTCGCCATAACTCTTTCCTAGCAAGGGGTTATATCCTCCCACGTCTAATTTAAATTGATCGTTACTAGTGGTATTGGCTCCTCCAAAATTAAATGTATTCCATAGTATGCGCTTTGCTTTCCAAACACTAACACCATACTTTAATTGCTCTGGAAATTTGTTAGGATCTGCTGCTGCACTATACGCTTCGTTGGCTAAAATAGCTGATGCCGCATGGTGTCCATGTCCTGCGCGTGCATCGGGTGGGAACCTTGCAATAATTACATCGGGTTGGTATCGCCTAATTACCCAAACCGCATCGCTCAATATTTTTTCTTTATCCCAAATACGTAAGGCTTCTGCTGCATTTTTACTAAATCCAAATTCAAATGCACGGCTAAAAAATTGCTCTGCACCATCTTGTCTTCTGGCTGCTAAGAGTTCTTGTGTGCGAATTAATCCGAGTTCAATGCCTTGTTCACTTCCAATTAAATTTTGCCCTCCGTCTCCCCTTGTTAAACTCAAATAACCTGTACGATATAATTTTTCTTTGGCCAGGAATGGCAAGAATCCATTGTTTTCATCGTCTGGATGCGCTGCTATATAAAGCACACTGCCCAAAACTTGCAATTTTTGCAATTGCATATAAATATCGGCACTAGAATTGGTTACAGGCAACTGAGCTTGAATCTTACCCGTATTGATGCCCAAGAATAGTATTAAAATAGAAAGAAGGTATTTGGTAATTCTCATGCGCTTGATTAATTATAGTACTTACGAAGATAAGGAGCTGATTTATGAAATTGCCAACTACTTATCACAAAAAAACAACTAGTAATTTTAGTTTAGATAATTTTGCAGATCCTTGCTGAAAATTAAGGCAATTTTGTACCGAAATCACTAATTTCCTCTTATGAAAATGAAACTGTTATTCTTTTTTGTTTTAGCACATACCATACAATTTCAATTGGTTGCCCAAACAAGTATTGTTGGTGCAGGAAAAAAAGTGGATCCCTATTCTTATGAAATTACTAAGAATGCCATTTATAATCGTGCTGCAGTAAGTTCCGCACATCCACTTGCAAGTAAAATTGGCGCTGCCATTATGGAACAAGGTGGCAATGCATTTGATGCGGCCATCGCTACTCAATTAGCACTGGCCGTTGTATACCCGGGTGCTGGAAATATTGGTGGTGGGGGATTTTTAATAGGCCATCAACCCAACGGATCTCTTATTGGGATTGATTTTAGAGAAGCTGCCCCCAATTTGGCCAATAGAGACATGTATCTTGATCAAAATGGCAATGCCGATATGACTCGCTCACAATCAGGCCATTTAGCTTCTGGAATCCCAGGCACTATTGCAGGACTATTTGCTACTATGGCTTATGCTAAACTGCCTTTTAGCCAATTGATTCAGCCTGCTATTGATTTAGCCGAAAAAGGGTTTGTGATTACTGAAAAACAAGCATCTAGCTTTAATGGCACACGCAATGAGTTCCTTAAAAACAGTAGTCAACCCACCGCATTTGTAAAAGAAACCAAATGGAAAGTTGGCGATACCTTAATTCAAAAAGCATTGGCTGCTACTTTAAAGCGCATTCAAATAAATGGTGCTAAAGGATTTTATGAAGGGGAAACCGCTCAATTAATTGTAGCGGAAATGCAAAGAGGTAAGGGCATTATTAGTTTGGAGGATTTAAAAAAATACAGTGCTAAAACACGCGAACCCATTTCTTTTAATTATCGCGGTTACCAAATTTTAAGTTTTGCGCCACCTAGTAGCGGCGGCATCATTATTAACCAACTATTTAAAATGATTGAAAAATATCCGGTTGCAAATTATGGTTTTCAAACAGTAAAAAGTGTGCAACTAATGATTGAAGCGCAAAGAAGGGCTTTTGCAGATCGTGCCACACATATGGGTGATCCTGATTTTTGGAAAGTACCTGTTAAAACACTTACTAGTGATGCCTACTTGGCCAAAAGAATGCAAGATTATAATCCCGAAAAAGCGAGTGTAAGCGAAAACATACATGCAGGAATTATTCATGAAAGCAATGAAACAACGCATATTAGCATTATTGATGCAGAAGGCAATATGGTAAGTATTACCACCACATTAAATGGCGGATATGGCAGCAAAGTGGTAGTAGGCGGTGCAGGTTTTTTATTAAATAATGAGATGGATGATTTTAGTGTAAAACCAGGTACACCAAATATGTTTGGTGCTATTGGTGGCGAAGCAAATGCAATTGTACCTGGAAAACGCATGCTGAGTTCTATGACTCCAACACTAGTTTTGAAAAATAAGAAGCCCTATGTAGTAATTGGCACACCAGGTGGCACCACCATTCCAACAGCGGTGTTTGAAGCCTTGGTGAATATTATTGATTTTAATATGAATGCTAGTGATGCCATCAATAAGCCCAAATTTCACCACCAGTGGTTACCTGATGAAGTGTTGGTTGAAAAAGACTTTGATGCAGCAGTAATAAAGAAATTACAAGCAATGGGTTATACCATAAAAGAAGGTGGGACAATAGGCAGAACAGAAGTTATTCGCTTATTAAGCACTGGCAAAAGAGAAACTGCAGCAGACAAACGGGGTGATGATTCTGTTGCTGGATTTTAATGAATCCATTAAATTTTAAGGAATTTAAAAGTTTGGTACTGAATTTGCCTATCCTTGCTATAATAACCTATTTTACAACAAAAGACTAAGGCCTGAAACGTTTATTCAAAATATTAATCCGTTTAGTACTAACCCTATTTGCTATCATATTGCTATTGTTTGTGGCATTACAAACAGAATATGTCCAAAACAAATTGGTTAGATATGCCAACACTAAAATGTCAACTGCTTTAGGAACAGAAGTGCGTATTCAATATGTAAGCTTATCGCTCTTTAATAGAATGAATTTAGAAGGTACTTTAGTAAGAGACCAACAAAAAGACACCCTCTTATATGCTGGCCAATTTAAAGTGCGTATTACAGATTGGTTTTTTTTAAAAGATACTGCAGTATTAAAATATATTGGACTAGAAGATGCAGTGATTAAATTAACCCGCAAAGACAGCATTTGGAACTACCAATTTTTAGTAAATTATTTTAGTGCGCCTTCCGCAAAAAAACAATCGGGAGGAATTGCACTCAACCTAAAAAAATTAGACCTTAAAAATATTCAATTCGAGAAAAACGACTATTGGATAGGAGAAAAAATGCATCTCAAACTAGGAAGCTTATTGATGGATGCAGAGAATATGAATTTTTCTAAAAGCATTTTTAACATCAATGATATTAGTATTGATAAACCTTTTTTAACTATCCTAGAATTAAAAGGGTTAAGACCAGAATCTTTAAAAAAGCATCCCAACCCCTTAGTTAAAGATACTTCGATGTACTTTAATGCAGGAGATATTGCGGCATTCGTTTCTACCATAAAAATAAATGACGGTCAATTATGGGTTGAAGCCAATGAAGAAAAACCTACCCAAATATTTGACGGAGATCATATTAGACTAAGCAAATTAAATGGTGTATTATCGAATATTAGTTTTGTAAAAGATACCATTAAAGCCGCCATAACACTTTCAGCAAAAGATCGCTCTGGTCTTGAATTGAAAAAATTAAAAACCAAATTTAGATTTACGCCGCAAATAATGGAGTTAGCGGCTTTAGACCTGCAAACAAATAAAAGCAAATTAGGACCTTACTATGCCATGAAATACAAAGACTTCAATGAAGACTTTGGCCATTATATTACTGATGTATTAATGGAGGCAAATTTTAAAGACGCAAAAGTACACACTGATGACCTAGCATTTTTTGCACCAGAATTAATTGGTCTTAATAAACAGATTACGCTCTCAGGAAATTTCTTAGGAACAGTTGAAAATTTTACAGTTAAAAATGTAAATGCAAAAGCTGGCGTTGGCAGTTCCATCACTGGTGTGCTTTCAATGAAAGGGCTTCCTTATATTAACACTACCAATATTAGTTTCAGTAATGGAACCTTGCAAACCAATTATTACGATTTAGGAATCATCCCTACATTAAAAGATGTTGTGTCACCCAATTTATCTGCACTAGGAAATATTATTTATAGAGGTGACTTTAATGGCACTATAAATAACTTTATTACTAATGGTATATTTAACACGGCACTAGGTGGTGTTAAAACAAATATATCTATGCAATTTCCAAATAAGAAAGAGCCTACTTATACTGGAAACATTGAAACTGCTCATTTTAATATTGGTAAGTTTTTAAATATTGCTCAATTAGGTTTGGTAGATTTTAAAGGAGGCATCACAGGTTCCAGTTTTAAAATTGATAAACTTAAAACTGAATTAGATGGAAAAATTGCTAGCATTGAATTTAACAACTATGCCTATTCCGATATTATTGCCAAAGGTTTATTGCAAAAAAAATATTTTAGCGGAGAATTAAAAATTAATGATCCTAACCTAGACTTTACGAGCAATATTGAAATTGATTTAAATAAAGAACAGCCCAGTTACAATATGGTTGGCGACTTGGTGCATGCAGAACTAAAATCACTCAATTTATACAAAGACAAAATTAATATCACTGGATTATTAGATGCTAATTTTACCGGAACTAATATTGACAACTTTTTAGGAACAGCTAAATTCTTAAATGCAACTATTAAAGGAGAAGTTAGTACCATCAATTTCGACTCTGTAAAATTGAGTTCTAGTTATATTGATAGTGTGAAATCTTTAACCTTAATAGGAAATGATTTTAATGCAGCAGTTAAAGGACATTTTAGTATTATGGATTTGCCTGCAAGTATTCAATCACTACTTAATCACTATTATCCAGCATATATTAAATCTCCAAAAACTATCCCTACAAATCAGGCTTTTGAAGTATCGGTAAATACCAATTATTTTGAACCCTACTTAAAATTATTCGATAAAAAGATTGCCGGATTCAATGATGTTTCCTTTACAGGAACCATTGATACCAAGAAAAATAAATTGGGTATTGAAGCTAGTTTGCCTTACGGAAAATATGATAAGTTTATTGTGTCTGGGGCCGCCATAAATGGAATTGGCAACAAGGACACACTAAACATTAAAGGAGATATTGGTAGCATTCAAATTAGTGACAGTATTCATTTTCCGAATACCCATTTTCAGGTAACAGCCATGAGTGACCATTCGATTGTTGCTATTAAAACAAATACAGATAACCCGTTTAATAATGCAGCCTTATTTGCAGATGTTTATACTTACCAAGACGGCGCACGTATTCGATTAAGGCCTTCTAGTTTTGTATTAAATGAAAAAAAGTGGATCATAGAAAATGCTGGTGAATTAAGCATTAGAAACAATATTATTGATGCAAAAAATCTTCAGTTTACACAAGGCTTCCAAGAGATCCGTGTTGAAACAGAAGCAGCAGGTGCTGCTAATAATTTGGTGGTAAAATTAAAAAATGTTTTTTTAGGTGATATCACTGCAGTACTTTTTAGAAACCCAAGAATTGAAGGCATTTCTACTGGCAATATTGTAATGAGTGACTTTTATGAAAATTTTCAAGCAAAGGCAACACTAAGCACAGAACAATTTAGACTAGATGATGATTCAATTGGTTTGGTAAAATTAACTGCAGGCTATAATAATGCCACTGGAATGATTCCTTTTACAGTTCAATCCCCTAATGATTCATTCAAACTAAAAGCAACAGGATTTTACAACTTAAAAGATTCAATTGGGAAACCTTTTAACACCGATATTCAATTAGAAGACACCAAAATTAATATCCTACACCGATTTATAGGCGACCTATTTAGCGACTTTAAGGGTCAAGCAAAGGGTAATTTAAATATTAACGGAGACCCCAATACACCAGACCTCTTGGGCAATATTAGTTTACGCAATGCAGGACTAACTGTTAATTATACAAAAGTCAATTATAGTATAGATTCTGCTGAAATACAATTCACCAAGGATGGCATTAATTTTGGCGAAATGACTATTAGAGATAAGTACAATAACAAAGGAATTGTAAAAGGTAAATTATTAGAAAAAGGATTTAAAAATTTACAATTTGACTTTGACCTATCTACTAATAAACTATTATTAATTGATACAAAATTCAAAGACAACCAACTGTTCTATGGCAATGCCATTGGCAAAGCCCAAATGAGTTTTAAGGGGCCAGAGAACAATGCAAAAATGAATATCACTGCAGAAGCAACAGATAGTTCTCATATTTTTTTGCCAAGCTCTACTAGCAAAGAAAGCGGCTTGGCAGACTTTATTGTATTTAAGCAATATGGTACAGAAATGGAATCTCTTAAAAGTTCCAGCAATTTCAACTTAATTGTAGACCTAGATTTAACTGCTAATAACAAAGTAGCCATTGATGTTATTTTAGATCAAATGACTGGAGACGTTATTAAAGCAGTTGGAAATGGTCGTTTAAAAATACACGCAGGCACCATCGATCCATTAACTATTAGAGGACGCTACAATATTGACAAAGGTAGTTATGATTTTAATTTTCAGTCTTTTATTAGAAAGCCATTTGAATTAATGGCCGATGCGGGAAATTATATTGAATGGAATGGAGACCCTTTTAAAGCAGATATGCATATTGATGCAAAATATATTGCCGAAAGAATTAGCCTAAGTGAATTAGTAGGTAATAATAATTTTAGTGGAGCAATTAAAGCCTATCGCGGAGACGTTTATGTAATTGCACAATTAAGAGATAAATTAAATTTACCAAGTATTAAATTCAAATTAGATTTCCCTCAAGGAAGCCCAGTTAAAACAGACAATGAATTTGCTGCTTTTTTAAACAGAATTGAAAAAGACGATAACGAAATTTTAAAACAGGTGTCTTTTTTAATTGTGCTCGGATCCTTCGCTCCATCAGGATCGAGTGGCAATACAGTTATAGCAAACCCTTATATGATTACATCGATTGGTGTAAATACCATTTCACAAGTCCTTACAAAAGAAGTTAATAAAGCATTGTCGAATGTATTGTATAGAATTACCGGCGACAAAAGTTTGAGTTTTGATTTAGGGACAACGCTATATAGCAGCAATAGTTTGATAGACGCAAACACAGGCATTACAAACAATACCAATAAATTTGACAGAAGTAGGGTTAACCTCAAATTAGGATATGCTTTTGCTAATAATAAAATTGTGGTAACACTGGGCAGTGATTTCGATTTCAACTTAGGAAATACCTCCGCTATTCAAAACGGCAACTTTCAATGGTTACCAGATTTTAACATTGAGTTCATTTTAACCAATGATAGAAAATTGAGGGCTATTGTGTTTACAAAAAACAGCTTAGATATAAATGGATCTACATTTGGCAGACGTAACCGTCAGGGTGTAAGTATTTCTTATAGAAGAGATTTTGAAAAATTATTTGGCAAAAAAGAAGAGCCGCTTTTGGCTGCATCAATCACTAGTTCAGATAGTACCCATCTACAATAAATTAAGGCAGCACTCTTGCTGGTATTTTTTTGCAATTTTTTAAACGATATACATAAAAGTATCTTACAATTCCACCATTTCTGTTTTGATTAATTACAATAGGTGCTTGTATTTGCTCGAAATATTGACTATAAGTAGCATGTACATCTATCGGTAAATTAGAAGGTGCAATACAATATGCATCATCTCCTATTTGTATTTTTTTACGCGCTTCATTTAACCAAGCAAACTTATGTAGATCGGTAAGTAAGCCCACGCCAGTAAGGGTCAGCCCAGTTTCGCGTGCAGTATAAAATTCTAGATGTCCTCCAGGAAACCATTTATCTACTAACAAAAATGGATGGGGCTTCATGATTGCATTCGCTATATCAGATTTTACCAATTGATTAAAATCTGCACTAAAGTTTTTCCATCCTGTCAAATCAAGTGTAGGGCAATATTCGCCAAAATTTTGTTTTTCGTGACTTCCAAAATTAACCGAAGAAAACCTTACAATGCCAATAGCCGCAATAGACAAACCAACTATTAGCACTCCTGCAAACGCAAGTATGTTAGGAACAATTTTTTTAGTTTGTTGGTCTAAATAAATAGCCGATAATAAAATCAGTGGAATATATGCAGGCCCAGTCCAGTGTGGTAATGTAGGATTGAACAAAGCAATAACCCAAAAAAATACAATCATTGGAATACTCATGGCAAAAAGCCAAGTTTGCGTTCCTTTTCGTTTGAAGAAAACATTTCTACCTATCGTAGCAAATATTGCAAAAAGCATCAATAAAAATACAATTGGATTTTGATAAGCAAATTCTCCCAAAATTTCTCTTCCTAATAAATCCCATTGTAAACTAGTATGGGTAACCCTTTCGGCATGAAAGCGATAAGTAATAAAATTGTATTGTACATTCCAAAGAATAATTGGAATCATAAAAATTAAACTAACAGCAAATGCTATATAAATCCTATAATTACTAAGCCATTTAATTCTTACATATAAAATGCTAATACCAAGTCCAACCCAAAGGTATAGTCCATGTACTTTACACAGAATTGATAGCCCAATAATAGCACCCAACAAAACCCATAAACTTGTTTTGTTTTCTGAACCTGGCTTAAATAAAATAACAGACATCACATACAATGCACCAGTCCAAAAAAACATTTGTGGCGAATCTGGCAAAATAAATAAACCAGCAATAATACTAGTATAAATAGTAAACTGGTATAGTAATGCTGCATACCAACCAGCTTTATCTGTTGCTAAAAATTTTGCTGTTAAATAAATAAACCAAGTGGCAAATCCAGCACAAAGAATGCTGCCTAATCTTAAAGAAATTTCAGATACCCAATGTAGGTTTAAAGATGTCAATCGAATCATCCATCCAACCATTGGTGGATGATCGAAATGATTCCAATCTAGCTGTAAAGCATAGGTCCAATAATACACTTCATCATTCCCTAATTCCACTAATCCTGCGAACAAAAGTTTTAGTATACTACTAATTAAAATTAGTTGTAACACTTTTTTAGGAAAAGATGTATAGTTTCTTATCATAGTTAGTTTTATTGGTGCTCTATTAACCAACGAACAGCCAACTCATACCCTTTTAATCCTAGCCCTATAATACTTCCAGCAGACTTGCCAGATACATGTGATAATTTTCTAAATTCCTCTCTTGCATGCACATTGCTTATATGAACTTCCACCACAGTAGTTTTAAGCGCCGCAATAGCGTCTCCAATGGCCACAGAAGTATGTGTATAGCCAGCAGGATTCAATACAATTCCGTCGTAATCAAAACCAACCCTTTGTAATTCGTTTATCAACTCCCCTTCTATATTAGACTGAAAATAACTAAACGCTACTTGTGGAAATAGTTGTTGAAGGCCTTTGAAATATTCGTCAAACCCTTGGCTACCATAAATTCCAGGCTCTCTTGTGCCTAATAAATTCAAATTTGGGCCATTGATGATTGCAATTTTCATATAACGAATTTAAGTAAATGAGCGAATAATAGTAAAAAATGATTTGTATGAACACATTGAATAATATTAATTTTTAATAAGAACAACTGACTATCGTCATATGTATATAGTATGCTAGTTGATAATATTGTAGGTAGAATTAAGCCCTTGTTATAAAACAAATACTATTTATTTAACTGTTAGACGGCCATGTTTTGGCAAGCATAAAAATGCATTAGGCTTAATGATTTACTAGTTGGTGGGAGTAAAAAGCATTTTTATAGTAACAACTAATTAGTTGCGCATCATGTCCATAAAATTGTCGAATAAATAACGACTATCGTGCGGACCAGGTGTGCTTTCTGGATGGTATTGAACACTAAATGCAGGCCTGTCTTTTAAACGAATTCCTTCAATAGAATCATCATTTAAATTTAAATGGGTAATCTCCACATTTGCATGCGTACGCACCGCTTCTGGATTTACTCCAAACCCATGATTTTGAGTGGTGATTTCGCACTGACCTGTAATAATATTTTTTACAGGATGGTTCAATCCACGGTGTCCATGGTGCATTTTAAACGTAGGAATATCGTTTGCCAAAGCCAATAATTGGTGGCCTAAGCAAATGCCAAACAAAGGCTTATTTTCTTTTAAAATATCTTTTACCGTTGCAACCGCATAAGGCATTGCAGAAGGATCTCCAGGACCATTAGATATAAAATAACCACTAGGATTAAACTCTTTTAATTTGCTCAATGGCGTTTTAGCTGGATAAACACGAACATGCGCTCCCCTACTAACCAAACATTCTAAAATATGTTGTTTAACTCCAAAATCTAATACTGCCACTTTAATACTTGCATTGGCATCTCCTAATTCATATGCTTCTTTGGTGCTAACAGTGCTCGCTAATTCTAATCCGTCCATATTAGGCACTGCAGCAAGCATTTCCTTCAATTTCTCTACATCTAATACTGAAGATGAAATAATACAATTCATTGCCCCCTTGGTGCGAATATGAGCCACTAATGCCCTTGTATCAATATCGTCAATCGCTACAATATGATTGGCCAATAAATAGTCCTTCAAATTGCCATTGGCTAGAATTCTACTATACTGTTCTTCTAAGTTTCTTGCAATTAATCCGTGAATTTTTACAGAACTACTTTCTACGTCTACATCTTTTACACCATAATTACCAATATGTACATTATTCATGATCAATACTTGACCTGTATAACTAGGATCGGTAAACACTTCTTGGTAACCAGTCATGCCCGTATTAAAACAAATTTCACCGGTTGCAGTACCGATTGTTCCGAAAGCTTGGCCGTGAAATACATGACCATCGGCTAATACTAAAATTGCAGGTTGTTTGGCTTGAGACATTTTGGTTCGTTCTATTTATGGTGCAAAAAAAACACATCTACCAATAATAAACATATTTTTTTTTACACATTGGGCTAAAAAAAAGGCAAGACCAATAAAGTCTTGCCTGTTATATGAAATTCAATTCATTTAATTAATCAGCAGCTTTATCTTCTGCAGCTGGAGTTTCATCAGCTTCTGCAACTGGAGCATCTTCAACAGTTGGTTCAGCAACTACTGCTTCTTCAACAATTGGCGCAGCTTCAACAGCTTCTGCTTTTTTCTTTGCACCACCAGCACGACGTGTTTTCTTAGCTGGTTCAGCGGCTTTATCAATACCATTGCCATAGATTTCGTTGAAATCAACCAACTCAATCATTGCTTTTTCTGCATTATCACCTGGGCGTATGCCTAGTTTCAAAATCCTGGTATATCCACCCGGACGAGTTGCAACTTTAGGACCAACTACTGTGAATAATTCTTTCACAGCTTCTTTGTCTTGTAATTGTGCAAACACCAAACGGTGGTTATGGCTAATTTGTAAAGCTGTTTCGTTCTTTTTAGTTTTAGTAATCAACGGCTCAACATAAGTTCTTAATGCTTTAGCTTTTGCCAAAGTAGTAACAATACGTTTGTGTGTGATTAGCTGACTAGCTAAGTTCTGTAATAAAGCAACTCTGTGTGCTTTTTTACGACCTAGGTTATTGATTTTGTCTCCGTGACGCATGACAGTTGTTTTTATATCTTATACCGTGTCGGGAATATAAGATGTGAATAATGGAATAGAACTATAGATAGGATTAGTTATCTAAATTATCTAAACCTAATTTGTTTAAATCCATACCAAAGCTCAAGCCTCTTTCAGTTAAAACTTGCTCAATCTCAGACAAAGATTTTTGACCGAAGTTTCTGAACTTCATCAAGTCTTCTTGTTCGTATTGAACTAGTTCACTTAAGCTATTGATTTTAGCAGCTTTTAAGCAATTGAATGCACGTACAGAAAGGTCTAAATCTTCTAGTGGTGTTTTCAATACTTTACGTAATTGTAATACGTGCTCGTCAACTACATCTTCTTTTTTGTCTTCTTTGTTATCAAAAGTGATGTTTTCATCGGTGATGATCATCAAATGTTGAATAAGAATACGAGAAGCTTGTTTCACTGCATCTTCTGGATGTATGGTACCATCGGTAGCAACATCTAAAATTAGTTTTTCGTAATCGGTTCTTTGTTCAACACGATAATTTTCAATAGCGTATTTAACGTTTTTGATAGGCGTGTGAATAGAATCGATTGCTATGTAACCGAATGGAGCGTCTTTAACTTTGTTTTCTTCTGCAGGGATATAACCACGACCTTTTGCAATCGTTAATTCAATATCCATTTTAGAAGTATTATCCATGGTACAGATAACTAGTTCCGGGTTCATCACCTGGAAACTTTGAGATCCTTCACCAATCATACCTGCATTAAATTCAGTACGACCTTTGATAGATAAACTGATTTTTTCGTTGGGTACATCGTGCTCTACATTTTTCTTAAAACGTACTTGCTTTAAGTTTAAGATCACTTCTGTAACGTCTTCGGTGATGCCTTTAATGGTAGCAAACTCGTGGTCTACACCTTCGATTTTGATACCAACAATAGCAAACCCTTCCAAAGAACTTAATAATACTCTGCGTAGAGCATTACCGATGGTCAGCCCGAATCCTGGCTCTAAGGGACGGAATTCAAACTGTCCTTCAAAATCTGTTGCTTTTTGTAAAACGATTTTGTCTGGCTTCTGAAAGCTTAATATTGCCATATTAGAACTTGTTTTTTACTTATGAATCTTTAACCCACAAGAGATTAAAGGAATATTGTTATGATTAGAACCTGAAATTAACTTCCAGGTGCTTAATTATTTAGAATACAATTCGACGATCAACTGCTCCTTAATGTTTTCAGGAACATGTTCACGTTCAGGCATTGTAATAAAAGTACCTTTTTTCTCTGCTTCGTTCCAATCTAACCATCCAAATTTTGGATTTTTACCACGACTCTTACTTGTTACAGCAGAATTGTCGGCACTTTTTGGTTTGTAAGAAACAATATCACCTGGCTTACAAGTGTAAGAAGGAACGTTCATTACTTCACCATTTACAAGAATATGCTTGTGGTTTACTAATTGACGTGCTTCCGGACGACTAGCTGTTAATCCTAAACGGAAAACAGTATTGTCTAAACGAGACTCTAATAATTTAATTAAGTTTTCGCCGGTAACACCTTTAATACGTTGTGCTTCTTCGAAAGTTTTACGGAATTGGCGCTCTAATACACCATAAGTGTATTTCGCTTTTTGCTTTTCACGTAATTGCAATGCATATTCACCTAAGGTTTTACGCTTACGTGCTGCACCATGCTGACCCGGAGGGTTGCTGTTTTTGCCTAACCACTTAGCATTACCTAAGATTGGTTCGCCGAAAATTCTGGAAATTTTGGTCTTGGGACCTGTGTAACGTGCCATTTCTTTTTGTTTGTTGATTTTTTAATGTCGACACTGTATCAGTAAAAATCTAAAATAGATGCAGTGCCCTTATGAATAGTTTTGGTTAGCTAGTATTTCAATGAAGAAATAATGCCAACACAAATTAAACTCTACGTTGTTTTGGAGGACGACAACCATTGTGTGGTAAAGGTGTAACGTCTTTGATAGAAGTAACTTCAATACCTGATTGTGCAATTGAACGAATAGAACTTTCACGTCCAGCACCAGGGCCTTTCACAAAAACGTCTACTCTTTTCAAACCTGCATCAACTGCAACTTTTGCAGCATCGGCAGCAGCCATTTGAGCCGCATATGGCGTATTCTTTTTAGAACCTTTGAAACCCATTTTACCAGCACTGCTCCAACTAATCACCTGACCGGTTTTGTTGGTAAAGCTGATAATGATGTTGTTAAAGGTTGCAGAAATACGTACTTCACCAGCCGCGTCAACTTTTACAATTCTTTTTTTCGCAGCAGTTTTAGCACTGTTTTGCGTTTTTGTTGGTTTTGCCATTTTTTGTTTTTGAGGTATTCATCCCAAACTTTTTTGGGACTGATTAACAATGAAAAATCCCGAACTGATTCGGGAACCGATTCACTCTCCTTTCTATTACAGAAGATCCAAGCTGAAGCGGATTATTTAATACGAATAAGTAAGATGCAAGCACCATACTTATTCGACTAATTATTTCTTAGCAACTTTCTTTTTACCGGCAACTGTTTTACGTTTACCTTTTCTAGTACGACTATTCGTTTTGGTACGTTGACCACGAACAGGCAAACCTTTACGGTGACGCAAACCACGATAACAAGCAATATCCAATAAGCGTTTGATGCTCATTGAAACTTCACTACGTAAAGCACCTTCCACCTTAAATTCGGAGTTGATGATGTTACGAATAGCACCTTGTTCTTCGTCGTTCCACTGATTTACTTTTTTGTTAAAGTCAATACCAGCTTTAGTAAGAATATACTGAGCAGTTGAACGTCCAATCCCAAAAATATAGGTTAGACCAATTTCTCCTCTTTTATTCTTTGGTATATCGATACCGGCAATACGAGCCATATTCTAATTTTAAGTTTTTATACTATTTATTAAAGAGCACCAATTTAGTGATCCAATGTTTTACTATCCCTGACGTTGCTTATAACGAGGGTTCTTTTTGTTGATTACGTATAGCTTGCCTTTACGCTTCACAATCTTACAATCAACACTGCGCTTTTTGATAGAAGCTCTAACTTTCATAAAATGGTTTTTTCTTCGCCTATTAATTGCTTTCGCAAAATTTTTGGCTTATTGGTGCCTAAATATGTTTATCCCTTTACCTGTTTGTCTTTACAATTATTTGTAACGGAAAATAATTCTTCCTCTACTCAAATCATAAGGGCTCATCTCAACTCCTACTTTATCACCTGGTAGAATACGGATGTAGTGCATCCTCATTTTACCAGAGATGGTTGCCAGTATTTCGTGGCCGTTTTCTAGCTTCACCCTGAACATAGCATTGCTTAAGGCTTCTAGAATTACTCCATCTTGTTTAATCAGCGGTTGTTTCGACATACAATTTTTGGGGCTGCAAAGATATTAGTTTGCAGTGGAAATATGAAAAATAAGTGGAAAAAAATCTTTAAAATGTGGAAAATCAGCTCAAATAAGCCTATTTCGGTGCAAATATGCCTTAAATTCTCGAGATAAATGGTGTCAAATTTCTATAAAGTCATAAAATAAACCCAATTTAAGATTTTAAAAAAGATTCACTGGCACAATAAATTCCCAAATATTGGGTTTAGTTTGACCCCGATATTCTAAATCTATCAAATGACTATACCGAATACCAAAACTTACGGGTTGTTGGTTCCACCAGCGGGTATCGAAGTGAATTTCCGTACCTACTGTTCTGAAATTTGTTTTTTTGCCTGTTCGCAAGCTTTTACCCTGTGTAAAATCAAAAAATGCATTGGCCCTGATTCTTGAAAAATAAACCAGATTGCCAAAACCCCAATCGGGATAAGCAATAGGTAGGTGGTAATTCAGGCCTAGTTTCCACATACTAGGAAAGTCGATTGCCGTATACCCCCTAGAAAAAGGAAAATTATTACTGTAAGTATATTGTTGCAAAGTGTCTCTTAATTGGTATGACCCTGTTACAACGAGACTATGGTTATTAGACAGGCCTGGCAGATAATAAGATCCACTTAATAAAACTTGTTTAGCACTGTAATTGCCAAGCGCTTGTTTGTATTGTAGCAATATGCGTTGCCCCCAATGCGGATAAATTTGTTGTTTGGCTTTTTGAATCTGGCTAATAAAACTAATACTGTTACTAATAAAATTAATATTAGCATCATGCATAATTGTTTTTCCTATGCCTGTCCAATTCACTTGATTTAGGTGATAAGAGGAACTAAGTGTTAGGTAACGATACAATTGACCGCCCGAAAAATTAAGGGGTAACTGTAAACCCAAATAGGTATTGGTTTCATTCCAATGGAGCAAGCTGTCTTTGTTCAAATAGTCCGATCGATTCCAAGTTTGACTCATTCCAAATATTGGCTGTAAAAGATGCGCGCCATAAATGCCATCATATCCTATTTTACTACTCCCTTCATTTTCATTGTAAGTATATGCCAATTCAGACTGGAGTGTATTTAAAACGTTTTGACCATAGAGCCGAAAAGAATATTCGGGTTGCTCATACATTGGCCTCCAACTATGGAAATTGAAAAGTTTGGAGGATTTTGAATAACTGGTAATTTCAAAACTTCTATCTATTAAGCCCACTAATAATTGTTGGTCTGATTTTTTATAAATGGAAGGGACATATAAATCTGTCAACGCATTTTTATATTGTATACTTTCAAAATGGTTGTTTAATTGACCAAGTTGATACCCAGATGCTGTAAAAACCGATGCAACAATTGTTCCGTTCGAACGAATGACTCCTTGATACAACCCAGTTGAATAAGTAGCCAATCTAAATGGTCCTTTTTTTGCTATACCATCAATGTAGGCCCAAATTTCGTCGCGGCCTTGATTGGTTGTTGTAAAAATTAAAGTGTCTGATTGAACAGTTAAAAATCCAATCAACGCATTGGAAAAATTTAATACCATTTGTTCCGTATCAAAATGGTTTAATTCCTTTTTAAACAAAGCCATCTCGCCCAATTGGTTTCTTGCAGTATAATAAACACACTGATCATTGGCCGAAAACTTTGGATTGGCATAGATCAAATGGTTTGAAAACCTGTTACTTATTTTATTGCCAGCCAAATCCATTAATACAATGGAAGAACCTGTGTTAGCAGGGAGTTCCACTGCTAGAATATTTAGTCCATTATGTGAAATGTCTGGAGAAAAGTATTTGGTGTTTTTTACAATCGTTTTTTCTTGCTTGGTGCTAACATCAATTAGTTTGATTTGTTTGTATGCGCGATTACCCCAACGAATATCTGGCTGATCTGCAGCATAAATTATTTTGCCATTATTATAAGAAAAATAATCATCAGTTGCAATAGATTGATTGGCAATTTTTGTTTGGGAATGGTCTTGGTTAATAATATAAAATGCAGGATTTTTTTTATACGATTTTTTAAGCACAATTAAAGATTCATTTGAAAATGCATAAGGATACTTATAGTCAACCACATCCTTTTGTAATGGGCTTGTTAGCCATTTAATCGGTTCATCATTTTGTTCTTTCCATTGTGTTTGATAAAAAGATTTTGCTTCAGATACAAACTGATTAAATGCAATACCCGTTGCGTTTTTAAAAGCTTGTTGAAATGGATATAATAATGGCTTAAATCTCGCCGCATTATTAGTTACCGTATTCCAAACATGATCGCCATATTTACCTCTGCCATAACTCACTAATAAATAACCCAACTCATATCGATTAGGCATATAAGCAACAAATGAACCATTCCTTAATTGCTGATAATTTGGCGCTTTCCCTGCTTTATACAAAGACTGAAATCCACTAAAAAAAAGTGGTAAAGAGCCCCTGCCCTGTTTACTATATTTTGTTTCATTATATACGGCATCTCCTTCAAAAAACCAATCAGGAATGGCCGCTGAATTAGCTACTGCCCTTCCTTGTTCGCCCAAAATAAAAGAGGCGAATTTCGAAAACCCTTTATTGAAATTGACATACTGGTGTACATGCCTAAATTCATGTATTGCTAAATTGTCTATCCAGTTATTCGAACCTAATTCAAAAGGATTTTGAGGAGGCGTTGTATAAAATTCAGCGCGCCAAGGTGCAAGACCTACATAAGCATTAGAGAATGTTTGCTCGTTTTGTATAACTAGGTTTATTTTTTTTAATTGTGTACCCAAACTAGCGCTATCATTGCGTTGAATAGCATGTACAACTGTGGCAAGGTGCATGGCACTTGCTTCCATGCCTTTTGGGAAAATAATTTTTACCGTATCGGTATTTATTTGCTGCCATTTAACAGCACTACTATTCCCTGAAAATTCTTGCGCCATTAGGCGACTGCAACAAATAGAAAATAGTAGTATTAAAACATACTTCATCAACGAATTATTAGTTCTATAAAAATACCTAAAATTTCAAGTGATTCAAGCAAGTGTAAACTGTTAATTTTAAATACCTTCAAAAAAATATTTACTACTTGCAATCAACTAATTTTGAATTATGACGCGTATTGGTCTTATTTCAGACACACATGGTTACATAGACCCCAGTGTTGCCAAACACTTTGCCAATTGCCAAGAAATATGGCATGCTGGTGATTTTGGCAATGCTGCAATTGCCGATGAACTAAAATTAATTAAACCTTTACGAGGTGTTTATGGAAATATAGACGGGTATGATATTCGTTCGGAATATCCTGAGGTACTTTCTTTTGAATGCGAATCTGTGTCTGTTTTAATGGTTCATATAGGAGGATATCCGCCAAAATACAATCCTCATTCCATTAAATTAATTAAGGAGCATCGTCCACAATTATTTATTAGTGGCCATTCACATATTCTTAAAGTGATGTACGACCAACAATACCAATGCTTACATATGAATGCAGGTGCCGCAGGAAAACACGGTTGGCACCAAATGCGCACACTAATAAGATTCACTATTGATGGCAAAGACATTAAAGACTGCGAAGTGATTGAACTAGGAAAGCGTTAAGCAATTACATCCCTGGAAACCAAGGACGTCCTATACCTGCTCTAAATGGCCAAGGAACAACAGCTAAAATAATAATTAGCGCTATCAAATAAATAATGGCCGATCGTTTATGTTTTGCAGCATCTGGCATTGATTTTTTGGCAACGCCTCTTCCAATAGTAATTAATAAAACGGCCAAAATTGTTCCTGTTATATGTTCTACTATCCAAAAACGGTGTACACTATCTTTCATAGCAGCAGCCATGCCAATCTCTTGAATTTTATGTAAGCCTAAATCGCCGGTAAACCATTGGTATAAGCCCAACAACAAGGTTGTGTGTGCCGCAATCATCAAGAATAAACCTAATTTTTTATCGGCGCTATTAAATGGATTATTGGATGCAGAAAAATGCCGAATAATATTTACCACTAACAATACTAAAATTATCCAACGCAATAAACTGTGTAAATGCAATAGTCCTTGATACATAAATGATTGTTTTATCAGAATGATTCATTGAAAATAAGCATCTCAAAGCAAAAGCCAAAATCATTCTTTTTAAGGAAATTATTCTACCCAATCAGCCACGAACAAATTGGTATCACGAGTACCCCCATTATTTCTATTACTTGCAAAAATGATTTTTTTGCCATTGGGGCTAAACATTGGAAAAGCATCAAAGCCACGGTCACGACTAATTTTTTCTAAGCCTTTTCCATTGATATCAGTTAGATACATATTAAAAGGGAAGCCCCTTTTGTACTCGTGGTTACTACAGAAAATAATATGCTTGCCATCTGGCGTAAAATTAGGTGCCCAGTTTGCTTGTTCTAAAAAAGTAATTTGTTTTGCATTAGAACCATCTGCATTTGCTACATATACTTCCATGTGCGTTGGAGCAACCATTCCTTCTGCCAACAATTCTTTATACTCTTTCACTTCTGCAGCTGTTGTTGGTCTACTTGCACGCCATACAATCTTTTTTCCGTCTGGGCTAAACCAAGCGCCACCGTCGTATCCTAAAGTATTGGTTACTTTTTTTTCTTTGCCGGTTGGTAAATCCATAATATACAAATCAAGGTCTCCGTCTTTATCACTACAATAAATCATTTTTTTCCCGTCTGGAGACAATGTTCCTTCTGCATCATAGCCTTTTGCAGTGGTTAACTGTTTTACGATTTTTCCATCTAAGTCTGCCATGAAAATATCGTAGGAGTCATACAAAGGCCAGATGTACTTGTTGCCATATTTTGAACGATCTGGAACTGGCGGGCAAGAATCTGCACCCAAGTGTGTAGAAGCATAAATAATATGTTTCCCATCGGGTAAAAAATAAGAACAGGTGGTTCTTCCTTTACCAGAACTGACCATTTTATAAGTAAAAGGCTCCTCAGGTTTGGTTGGTATTTTACCAATAAAAATTTGGTCGCAAATCAACCCTTCTTTTGGATTGGTTCGTTGAAATATTATAGACTTTCCGTCGTAACTCCAATAAGCTTCTGCATTGTCTCCCCCAAAAGTCAACTGGCGAATATTCTTAAAATGCTTCTCCCCAGCAAACAAAACAGAATCAGGGATTGCTAACTTTTCTTGTGCAATAATTACATTCAAAACACTACAAAAGAGACTAAATAACAGCATGTATTTTTTCATAAAATGTTAATATGTTACAAAAATAAGCAGTTTGCGCCCGCCTATTGTCAAAAAACTGTCATAGAAATTTTTGTCAACGTACTTTTATTGTATGAAATATCGAATCAGCTATATCGCATTGATACTATTGTTTGCTTGTTTGCCAAAACAGCAAAAAAAAGATTCCTTAACTACAGGTAACCAATTACCCAGAGCAGTTGTTGAATTAGCCAGTACTGTAAAGCAATACCCAGACAGTATGGGGCTCCGATTTAAGTTAGCAGACGCACTTGATAGTGCTGGCGCTTATCAAGAATCCTTGATACAATTAGACTCATTACTAAGTAAAGACAAGGCCAATTTTGGACTTTGGTTTAAAGAAGCATTGGTTTTAACCCATAATAAAGACACCATCAATGCCATCAATGCTTACCTAAATGCAATTAAAGTCTACCCTTCACCAGATGCTTTATTGGCTTTGGCTAACTTATATGCAGAAAAAAAAGACCCTACATCACTCAACCTTTGTAAACAAGTAGCGGATTTGAAATTAGGCAGAAACTATTTAGCACATACGCTATTTATAACAGGTATTTACAACGCAAGAATTGGCAACACGAACAATGCGCTTCAATTTTTCAACCAATGCATTGCAAACAACTATTCTTATATGGAAGCCTATATGGAAAAGGGTTTCGTTTATTACGACCAACGTAAAACAAAAGAAGCTTTAATGGTTTTTCAAACTGTTATAACACTAAAAAATAATTATGCTGATGGTTATTATTGGACGGCAAAATGTTATGAATTATTAGCGAATAAAGTCGCTGCAATTGAAAATTATCAAAAAGCGTTGACATTAGATAATTCCATAAACGAAGCGGCCGATGCTATTACACGTTTAAAAAAGGCTTCGGGTAGCTGAGTTCAAAATCGTAATTTTGTTTTCAAATACAAATAAAACTTTCTATAAATACTATTAAATTGCATCAATGCCTATTATAGCACCTTCCTTATTAGCCAGTAATTTTTTACAATTAGCATCGGAATGCGCCATGTTGAACAAGAGTGCTGCCGACTGGTTTCACTTAGATGTAATGGATGGAAGTTTTGTGCCAAATATTAGTTTTGGCTTACCCGTCATTGAACAAATAAGAACTGCTACAACAAAGGTTTGTGATGTGCATTTAATGATTGAACATCCAGAACAATATGCCGAAGCTTTTAAGAAAGCAGGCGCCGATATACTGACTGTTCATTATGAAGCCTGTACACATTTACACAGGAACCTACAACAAATCAAATCACTTGGCATGAAAAGAGGCGTTGCTCTAAACCCTCATACCCCAGTGCATTTATTAGCCAACATTATACAAGATATTGACTTGGTTTGCATCATGAGCGTTAACCCTGGATTTGGCGGACAATCATTTATTCCGCAAACACTAGAAAAGATTAGAAGCCTCAAACAAATGATTCTAGATAAAGGCACTAATACTTTAATAGAAATTGATGGAGGTGTTACACTAGAAAATGCCAAATCAATTTTAGATGCAGGTGCCGATGTATTAGTTGCAGGAAATACAGTCTTTAAATCTGCCGACCCTATTGCAACCATTGCTGCACTAAAAGCCCTATAATACAATTTTAATTGTAGGTTAATTTACAAAAGTCATATGATTTTTTTGTTAAGTCTTTCATGTGTTTAATTGTTTAATGCTAATTACATTTTGATAGATAAATTCTATCCACATTTTGTGAATAAGAATTATTAGGATTTGTTAGCTATATCCAATTAAATTTGAGTAACACATTAATCGGTATCCCACCTGATCTTGAAATTTCTAAAACCGAACAGATTGACAGAAACAATCATTAATCTCGAAACAGTAAATCCCATTGAATTTTTTGGCGTTAATAATGGGAAATTAGACCTCTTGAAAAAAAAATATCCTTTGTTAAAAATCCTGTCAAGAGGTACGCAATTAAAAATGAGTGGTGCGCCAGAGCAAATAGAAATTGCGCGCGAAAAAATCGACCTCATTATCCAGTATCTCGAAAGAAATGGACACTTGAGTGAAATTTATTTTCAGCAAATTCTAGGTGGCGATGACGTTGAAACCATCGATAATTTTGTTGACACAAACCCGAATGATATTTTGGTTTTTGGACCTAACGGAAAAACCGTTCGGGCCAGAACACAGAACCAGAAAAAAATGGTACTAGCTGCAGACAGAAACGATATTGTTTTTGCCATAGGACCAGCGGGTACCGGCAAAACATATACTGCAGTAGCATTGGCTGTTCGTGCTTTAAAAAACAAATTGGTTAAAAAAATTATTTTAACCAGACCAGCTGTTGAAGCAGGTGAAAGCTTGGGTTTTTTACCAGGTGATTTAAAAGAAAAAATTGATCCGTATTTACGTCCATTATATGATGCATTAGACGACATGATACCAGCCGATAAATTAGGCTATTACATGAGTACCCGCACCATTGAAATTGCACCACTTGCTTACATGCGTGGCCGCACACTAGATAATGCATTTATTATTTTAGACGAGGCGCAAAACACCAATGACCTCCAATTGAAAATGTTTTTAACTAGAATTGGCGCAAATGCTAAAGCCATTATTACTGGCGATCCTACACAAGTTGATTTGCCTAGAAATATGCGAAGCGGACTTGAAAAATCTACCCGTATTTTAAAGGATGTTGATGGTATTGCACATATTCAACTAGACGAAGAAGATGTTGTAAGACATCGCTTAGTAAAATCAATTATTAAAGCTTACGAAAAAGAGAAAGAGCGAGAAGATTTGGAATCGGGATATCCACCACACAAATAGAAAATTTATCAAATGAAAAAAATCCTATTACCCCTAGTTTTTTTTACAGGATTTGTAATTAAAAGTAATAGTCAAGCAAGTTCAAAAGCAAAAACAAGTTTTGCAGAAAAAAAAGCAGCAGCAACTGATGCCAATATTGAAAATGTTTTTCCGGCTGCTGGCTTTGTAGGGTTGGGAACCATTACACCAGGCGCACCACTTGAAATAAAGAGAGGCGCAGGTAATACTAATAAAAAGAACTTTTTGCTAAAATTAAGTAACGAATGGGCGGCTAGTGGACAAAATGAGCCAAGCATTATGTTCTCCAATGGAAATACAACTGACCCAAAAAATATTAGCTACTGGTCAATAGGGGCAAGGGTTTCAGGAGACAATACCCTTAAAACAACACAGTCTTTTAAAATAAGCTACAAAGCACCTACCGACCTTGTTGAAAAAGATTTTTTTACAGTTGACTCTTACGAAGGACGCGTAAAAATTGGCGACGTACCAACACAATATGATGGATATAAATTGTATGTTGAACAAGGTATTTTAACTGAAAAAGTTAAGGTGGCCGTTAAAGATTCTAAAGACTGGTACGACAATGTTTTTGAAACAGATTACCATTTACTTTCTATCAATAAATTGGCGCAATACATTAATGAAAATAAACATCTCCCAGACATGCCTTCTACTAAAACTGTAATGGCTGATGGGCTTGATTTAGGGAAGATGAATGGACTACTATTAAAGAAAGTAGAAGAACTCACATTGTACCTAATTCAAATGCAAAAAGAATTAGACGAAACCAAGGCGCAAGTAGAAAAATTAAAAGATAAATAATTAGCATAAAAAAAGCCAAAAAATGTAAATAATTTTTGGCTTTTTTTATGTGCTTAGTTTCCTAATATTTCGTGACCGAGTTTGTCGCGTTTTGTTTGTAAATATTTTTCATTAAACTCATTAGGAACTGTTTCAATTGGCACAATTTCAACAATGTCAATCCCGTATCCTTTTAACCCAGCACGTTTTCTAGGATTATTACTCATGAGTTTCAAACTTGTTGCATTTAAACTGCGTAAAATTTGAGCACCAACACCATAATCTCTTTCATCCATCCCAAACCCTAGGTGCAAATTTGCTTCAACTGTATCCATCCCTTCTTCTTGTAATTTATAGGCCTTTAATTTATTCACTAAACCAATGCCACGTCCTTCTTGGTTCATGTATAAAATAATCCCCTTACCTTCTGCCTCAACCTTCTTCATTGCACGATGTAATTGCTCGCCACAGTCGCAACGAAAACTTCCTAAAATATCGCCTGTAAAACAACTACTATGCACACGTGTTAACAGAGGCTCATTGGTTTCCCAAGTTCCTTTTATCAAGGCCAAATGCTCTGCTCCAGTAATTTTTTCTTTGAACACTACCAACTTAAAATGGCCATATTTAGTTGGCATATCTACTCGAACAAGTTCTTCAATTAATGAATCGGACTTTAATCGATAGTCGATTAAATCTTTGATAGAAATAATTTTCAAATCGTATTTCTTCGCTATTTCTAGTAGTTCGGGCAAACGAGCCATGGTGCCGTCTTCATTCATCACTTCTACCAAAACACCTGCTGGCTCTAATCCAGCTAAACGAGCTAAATCAACAGTGGCTTCTGTATGCCCAGTTCTTCGGAGTACCCCACCATTTTTTGCTTTTAAAGGGAAAATATGACCTGGCCTACCTAAATCAGACACTTTGGTTGCAGGATTGATTAAGGCTAAAACCGTTTTAGATCGATCTTGGGCAGAAATTCCAGTACTAGTTCCTTGACCTATCAAATCAACTGAAACTGTAAATGCTGTTTCATGCAAGGAAGTGTTTGAAACCACCATAGGCTCTAATTCAAGCTCTGCACATCGCTGCTCGGTTAATGCTGCACAAATCAAGCCTCTACCCACTTTACTCATGAAATTAATTACTTCTGGAGTGGCATGTCTTGCTGCTACTATAAAATCTCCCTCATTTTCTCTGTCTTCATCGTCTACAACTATCACTAATTGACCTTTTTTAATTGCATCAATGGCCAATTCTATACTATCTAACATATTTATCAATTATTTGGCAAAAGTACGTTGGGAAACTTTAAAAAAGGAACCCCTAAAAAAAGAATAACATGGCTTGTTACAGGTTTCGCTGCACCTTATTGGCCGAATTATAAACAAATAAGCAACATTTTGAAGAAATATGGATGTTTTAGCGTAAAATTAATGGGCAGATATGCAACTATTTTAAAATTTAACGTCATATTTGCAAAATCTAAATCATATTCAACATGAGAATCTTTAAAAGAATTCTATTTATCCTTCCTGCATTATTGATGGCTTTTGCCTCTTTTGGGCAGGTTACAACTAGTAACATTACTGGTAGTATTAAAACCAATGAAGGTTTACCTTTAGAGGGGGCTGCAATTACTGCAACTCATACGCCTTCTGGAACTGTTTATACAACTGTTTCTAAGAAATCAGGCGCGTTTAACCTTCCAGGTTTACGTATTGGAGGACCATACTCAGTTAAAATAAGTTATGTTGGTTTAAAAACTGAAACAGTAGAAAACGTATATCTTTCTTTAGGAGAAGGATATAATATCACTAGTGTTCTTGCTGATGCAGCAAAAAGCCTTAGTGAAGTAACTGTACTTACTCAAAAAAGAAAATCAGGTATTGATAAGAACAATGCAACTACTGTTATTGGTCAAGCGCAATTGAGCACTTTGCCAACAATCAGCAGAAGTATTACTGACTTTACAAGATTAACTCCTCAAGCGAATGGCACTAGTTTTGCTGGTCG
Organism: Sediminibacterium sp.; assembly: GCA_037132335.1. Taxonomy (GTDB): domain Bacteria; phylum Bacteroidota; class Bacteroidia; order Chitinophagales; family Chitinophagaceae; genus Sediminibacterium. The sequence goes on from JBAXPJ010000002.1 coordinate 89,648, forward strand.
TGATGGTCGATATAATAACACCATGATTGATGGAGCTAACTTGAATAACAACTTTGGTTTAAGTAGTGATCCTTTCCCAGGCGGTGGATCTAGCCCTATTTCAATTGATGCAATTGAAGAGGTTTCTGTAAGTATCTCTCCTTTCGATGTAAAGCAATCTAACTTTACTGGTGCGGGTATTAATGCCATCACTAAAAGTGGTACAAATACTTTAAAAGGAACTGCTTATGGTTTTTATAGAAACCAAGACTACAACGGTAAGCACGTAGGATCTCAAGATCTTGCTCCGTTTACTAATTCTACTAACAAAACAGTCGGTGCTTCTTTAAGTGGTGCGTTAATTAAGAATAAATTATTCTTCTTCTTAAACTACGAAAGTGAAGAGAAAAGCGTTCCAGGTGTTCCTTATAGCCCTAAAGGCGGATCAGGTGCAGGTAACGTTTCAAACACAAGTGTTGACTCTTTAAAGAAATTCTCTGATTACCTATTATCTAAATACGGATACAATACAGGTGCTTATGATAATTTTCCAAACTTTGTTACTAAGAACCACAAGTTCCTTGTAAAATTAGATTGGAACATTAGCAACGCTCACAAACTAACTTTAAAGTATAGCGAATTAGTAAACCAAAATGACCAACAATTAAACGCCACTTCTATTCCTAACTTGAGTGGTAGTTTTGCGGTTACAGGTGGTACAGTTTCTGCTCGTTTGCCTCAAAGCCGTTTTGGATCACAATCAATGTCTTTTGCAAATTCAAACTATGGATTTCAAGATGTTGTTAAATCTGGTTCATTAGAATTGAATTCAAATTTCAAAGGAAAAGCATCTAACCAATTATTAGCAACTATTACTAAAGTACAAGATACCAGAACTATTCCTGGTGGCGTTGCTTTCCCTACTATTGATATCTTCAATAACAATGCTCAAAACTATATGAGTGCTGGTACTGATCCATTCACTAAAAACAATGATGTAATCAACGACATTTTTAGTGTTACTGATAATTTCAACTACTACGCTGGTAAACACACCCTAACTGCTGGTATTTCTTATGAATACCAAAGAGTAGGTAATATGTTTATGGCTGGCGCATCTAGTTATTATGCCTATAGTTCTTTGGCAGACTTCATGAGTAACAAAGCACCTGCTTTTTATTCATACAGTTATTCTTTAGTTCCTGGAACTGATGCACCTTATTCTGCAAACTTTAAAATGGGTCAGTTAGGTCTTTATTTACAAGACGAAATAAATATCAATTCTGATTTTAAATTAACACTAGGATTACGTGTAGACAAACCAGTTTACCCAGAGCAACCTTTGGCTAATCCAAATATTTCTGCAATAACTTTTGCTGATGTTAATGGAAATGCAAAATCTTATAGCACTGGTGCATGGCCAAAAGCTACAAATTACATTTCTCCAAGACTTGGTTTCCGTTATAAAGTAGACGAAGAGAACTTAGTATTTAGAGGTGGTACAGGTATTTTCACAGGTAGAATTCCATTTGTATTCTTAACCAATATGCCTACCAATAGCTCAATGTACCAACAAGGTGTTCAGGTTACTAGTCCTGCTTTGTTGGCTAACTATTTGTTCAATCCAAATCCTGATGCTTACAGAAGTACATTCACTCCAACACCTGGAGTTTTGACTTCTGGTGCTAATATTGTAATTGCTGATGAGAACTTTAAGTTCCCACAAGTATGGAGAAGCAATTTGGCTTTCGATAAAAAATTAGGCGATGGCTGGTTGGCTAGTGTTGATCTATTATATACAAAGGATTTAAATGCCGTTGTAATGAGAAATGCTAACCAAAAAGCACCAAACGCTACTTTTGCAACAGCTGATACTAGACCTAGATATTTACTTGCTGCTGACAGAAAAATCAATGCTGCAATTGGTTCTGCAATTGTCCTTGAAAATACCGACCAAGGTTCTAGTGGATCTGTAACATTCCAAATTACTAAAGCTGCTAAAAAAGGATTCTACGGATCAGTTGCTTACACTGCTAGTTATGCAAACGAAGTAACTGCCAACCCAGGTAGTACAGCTTCTTCTGTATGGAATTCTAATGCAACTGTAGGTACTCAAAATAGTCTTGAGTTATACAATTCTCAATATGTAATGCCTTACCGTTATGTTGGTTCTATGTCTTACAGATTTGAATATGGCAAACATTTAGCTACAACAATCTCTTTATTTGGAGAATTGAACAAGCAAAGAAACTACAGCTTTACTTATAATGGAGATTTGAACAATGATGGTAATAGTGCTGACTTGATGTACTTTACTAGAACTCCTGTATTTGTTGCACAAGCAGCAAGTGGTACAAACCCTGCACGTAGTATTCAAGAACAAGCTGATGCTTGGAATCTATTCGTAGACAACACCCCTTATATCAGAAATAACTTAGGTAAATATGCTGGTAGAAACTCTGCATACTTGCCTTGGTATAGCAAATTTGATATTAGAATCTTACAAGATATCTATACAACTGTAGGTAAGAAAAAGAATACTATTCAAATTTCTGCTGATATCTTAAATGCGGGTAACTTAATTAACAAAATGTGGGGCGTTCAACAAAGTTATACAACTGGATCTCCTTTGATCTTCAAAACGATCGATGCTTCAGGTAACCCTACTTTCAACTTAACTCAATTAAACGGTCAATTAGTAACTAAACCTTTCATGAACACACTAAGTACCTATAGTACTTGGGGTTTACAGTTAGGTCTTCGTTATATATTTTAGCCTAATTAAATTTTATAGCATAAAAAAACCGAACAATTTGTTCGGTTTTTTTATGCCCAGAATATAATCCTTTTAAAAAAAATAGTTCCATCAATATGTTTCAGTAAATTTAAGGCAGTTGCATTTTGTAATGCTTCAAACGAAATGCCAAATTCTAGAAAATCAACTAGTGTATGTCGAATTTAAATTTCAAACAGTTTACCCTTGGCGTAGAAGAAGAGTATATGGTTTTAGACCCTATTACCAAAGAATTGGCTAGTCATGAACAAAAAATTGTTTTGGAAGGGCAAAAAGTATTGAAGGATAAAGTAAAAGCAGAAATGCACCAAGCAGTAGTAGAAGTTGGATCAGACATTTGCCAAAATGTTGACGAAGCATTTACAGATGTTGCTAATTTAAGAACCACTATAGCTGATATTGCAGGAAATCTTGGATTTTGGATTGGCGCTTCTGGCACACACCCTTTTAGTCATTGGCAGAGTCAACTCATTACAGACCATGTTAGATACAGTCAAATTGTAAATGAATTACAGGAGGCTGCTAGAAGTAATTTAATTTTTGGATTACATGTTCATGTAGGAATGGAAGATCGAAAAATGGCCATCCATATTGCCAATACAGCCCGTTATTTCTTGCCCCATGTTTATGCACTCAGTACGAACTCTCCATTTTGGGAAGGAAGGGAAACTGGATACAAATCTTTTCGGTCAAAAGTTTTTGATAAATTTCCAAGAACAGGCATTCCTGATTATTACGAAAGTATTGAAGCGTATGAAAATTATGTAGACTTACTTATAAAAACCAACTGTATAGACAATGCAAAAAAAATATGGTGGGATTTAAGGGTGCATCCATTTTTTAATACAGTTGAATTCCGTATTTGCGATGTGCCATTAACCGTAGCTGAAACAATCACCATAGCCGCCCTTTTTCAAGCAATCTGTGCTAAAATTTACAAATTGCGTTCTAAGAATTTAAACTTTATGATTTACGAACGCGCCCTTATTACAGAAAACAAGTGGCGAGCAAGCAGGTATGGCATAGACGGTACCTTAATTGATTTTGGAAAAGAAACAGAAGTGAATACCCGATTATTAATTTATGAATTATTAGATTTTGTAGATGATGTACTCGACGACTTAGGATGCAGACATATGATAGAAAATGTAACTAAGATTTTTGAAACAGGAACTGGGGCGGATAGACAATTAGCTGTTTATAAGGAATCAAAAAAAATGACTAGTGTGGTTGACTATATTCACGACGAATTTTTAAGGGTTTAGAAAATATTAACAGCCAAAAGGCTAAATAAAAGCATTTTTTCGTTTCCTTTAATGCCTACACACTAATTCAGGCAGCGAAAATTGCTGGTTGGGTATCTTATTATTGCTATCAAATTAAATTATTAAGGGTGACGGAAAACGACCTAATTAAAGGCTGTATCAGGCAAAACCCTAGTTGCCAACGTATGCTATTTGAGAAGCATGCGCCCAAAATGATGAGTGTTTGTCTGCGTTACGCAAATGATACGATGGAAGCAGAAGATATTATGCAGGAAGGGTTCATTAAAGTTTTCCAATACTTGCACCAGTTTAAATTTGAAGGCAGTTTTGAAGGATGGCTTAGACGCATTATAGTAAATACCGCTATCCGACATTTAGAAAAGAAAAAAATACATTTCAAGGATATTGATGAAAATGGCTCAGAGGCCCCGCAATTAGCACCATATGCTTATGCACATCTTGGCCAAGAAGACCTTTTAAAACTCATCAATCAATTGCCAGATGGCTACCGAATGGTGTTTAATTTAAATGTGATAGAAGGATATAGCCACGATGAAATTGCCGAGATGCTAAAAATACAACCAGGAACCAGTCGCAGTCAGCTGGTAAAAGCTAGAAAAATGCTGCAAGAACAAATCACTCAATTACAACAAATTGCTGTATAAAATGAACCAATTTGATAATTTCTTTAGGGATCAACTCAAAGACCATTCGGCTCAAGTGCCAGCAGGCCTTTGGGAAAAAATCATGCCGAAAGATGAAAAACGCCGAACCGGTTTTTATCTTCCAAAAAGATTAGGCTTAGGAATATTTATTGCAAGCTTAATTGTTGCGGGCCTTTATGGAGGTTTAAAATATGAACAATCAACAAATAATAATTTAGTAAAAATATCAGCTAGCATTGACAATAACAGCACCACTGTTTCGCAAAATTTAAAAACCACAAATGATAATGGCATCAGTACAGAAAATACAACTGCTATTTCTGCCGAAAGAAATCAACCTATTAATACAACCCATTCAACAGCTATAGCAGTTGCTATTGCTACACAAAAGCAAGCATTTGCAGCCAGAAATAAAATTGAAAATACAGCGTCGGATAATAATAAAAAAAGCGATTACGGCTATTCATTCAATGCGAAAAATAAATCAAAGAATTTAACAGGAAATGCTATTGATGATCAACAAAGAACTAGTTCAATAAATTTTTTAAAGAGTACAAATGCTAGTCAAAAAGAATCGTCCATACTTCCATTAAATGAATCAGTTAATGGAAATTTTTCTGCATTCACAAAAATAAATCCTTCATTACCGATCTTATTAAATACTACTGAATCGAATACCAGCAACGCATTGGTAAACAAAACCTTGTTGTATAACGAACATGATAAAAAAATTCAGGGTATTATAATTTGTCCTAACATTAAGGGCAGGTCTTCTTTTAATTCCGACTGGGGAATAGAATTATACGCTTCCCCTGATTATGCATTGAAATATGTTTCTAATATATCGGCTCCTCAACAGTACTTAGATAAAAAAGATAGTAGTGAGCAAATGCAAATTAGTTATACTGCAGGATTTAGATTAATCAAACCATTAAACGACAATATTTTATTAAAAGCAGGATTTCAATACTCGCAACTCAATCAAAAATTTAGTTATCGTAACGAGAATGAAATTAAAACAACCACTGTAATTACAGCTAGAACAATTATTCGATCTGCAGGAGATACCATTCTAGTAAGTGATACAAGTGTTCTTAGGCAAATTGGATATAGTGTAAATACAGTACACAACCAATTTAGGAGCATTGATATTCCTGTTACACTTGGCTATCAATTTGGCAATGACGACCTTAAATTTGGCATCAATGCAGGTGTAGTTTTTAATTTGTCATCATGGTACCAAGGTGAAATTTTAGACACTACATATGCATCAGTTCCTATGAATAAAGTGAGCAATGCTTTGTATAAAACAAATATTGGAATGGGACTTTATAGTAGTATTAGTTTAATTAAAAGAATTAATGACAATACTCATTTATTTTTTGAACCCTATTTCAGGTACAATTTATCGAACATGACAAATAATGTTTCGCCATACAATCAACGTTTTCATATTGGCGGATTGTCTGTAGGATTACGTTTTGATTTAAATAGATAATTATAAAGCAACAATAAATAACAAACCCGTATCTAATAAAAAATAGCTTACTAATGAATAAAAATATACCAATCTTTTTTGCAACGACACTCCTGTTTTTGAGTGCTTGTACTAAAGAATTATCTACTAACACAAATACATTTACCCCTTACCAAGGAAATGCATTTAATGATACCACTTGGAACAAAAACATTACTGGTATTAGTCCAATTACTTCATTAGCCGACACCCTAGCGCAAAACACACTATTTACTGATTCTATTGATTTGTGGAAAGACAAGGCAATGATATTTGGAGATTCTCTTGAAATAGATTTCAAAGGCGGCTCTTGTACAAATAACGCTGGTGTGCTTCAAGATGGAAAAGCAAGAATAGATATTATTAGGTTACAGAAAAAAGGTGATTTTATTAAAGCTTATCGTCCTAATACAAGCTATATGTACCTGCTAGAAACTGGTAGTGCTTTTTTTATTCGCATCACTAAAAATGGCTCTGAACTAGCATTAGCGCCTGGTGCATCTATAAAAATTAAGTTTGCCGATATTGAAGAGGCCGAAAATAATATGCAAGTATTTTACGGTAAGGAAACTACACCCTTCCCTACTAGCACATTTGATCCTGCAAATACTTGGGTTAGAAGTTTAGATACTAGTTGGATTAAAACATGGAGTACTCAAACCAATAGTGGCATTAAAAAAGGTTATGAATTAGAAGCAAAAAATTTACGATGGATAAGTGCACACAGAGCCTTAGATCCAAATCCAGCAAAAACAAATATATACGCAATACTACCTCCTAATTTTACCAACAAAAACACTGCCGTATTTGCTGTTTTCAGCAATAATAGAACAGTAATTGATATGCATGGCGATTATGCATCAAGGAGTTTCACTACTAGCAATATTCCATTAAAAACAAAATTATTATTAGTGTCTATTTCAAAGTTCGGACCTGATTTATACCTTGGAACAAGGTTAGTGAATGATGTTGGAACAATGGTTAATTATTCTTTTACTCCAGAGAAAAAATCTTTAGCGCAGATATTAGCTTTCCTGAATAGTTTATAGAGCAAATTCGTCGGGGGATGAATTTGGGGGCCACCGAGTGTGGCCCTTATTTTTTAAAATCAAACAAGGTTGCAGTAAAAATAGCGCGTTCTCTTTTCTTGAAAATTACATCCCAATTTCCTTTGTATCTTAACACAGACGGCACTGTTAATCCATTGAATTTTGTCATTTCAACTTCCATGGAAACATCAAAATCATATACACCCGCTTTATAACTCAAACTATAATTGCGTGCCATTACTTCAAGGGTTTTCATATCGAACCAGGTGGTCATTTCATCAATGACTATATTGTCTTTTTTAAGGCCAGATAATTCCTCTTTGGGCACAATAGAAAACACATAAGCTAGTTTGCCATGGTATTCAACAATATCTAGGCGATAGTTGTAAAATTTATTGGCATGCTCGTCATACAAATCTAATTTGTTGCCAATTAAAGGGATGCCTTGAATTTTTTTTCCAGGATTAAAAAAAAGCATTTTCAATTGTTCTTTGTGCTTCTCTATTCCTGATTTATTACTAGCGCTTAAATTTCTTCCTTTTACAATATTATTCTCTCCGCAAACTTGTCCTTTTGTAAAAAACAAACTCGCGTATAATTCTGGCGTTAAATAATTGAATTGGTGTTTTGAATCGTAAAAATCACCTGTAGTAGTTTCTTCTAACACGTCCATGGTTCTGCAATCGGCTAAACGATTTTGACGTGTTTTACTAGTTAATGAGGCTTTTACGGCACCAGCTTTATCTAACATTTTAATGTCATTGTAAGAGCTAAAACCAATTACATGCAAATTTCTAAAAGCCTTATAAAAACTAGTATCCTCTTTTATTTGATTGAGTAGTTTTTTATAATCAAAATTATTTCTAACAACTACTTCGGCTAAAGTAAAAGGTTGTTTGTTAATTAATATTGTTGAATCTTGCGCTTGGGCAAAAAATGAAACAAATAAAAATACAATAAAACAGTATCGCATTATTTGGGGAATATCATTTTGTAATCGACTTTAATTTTTCCTTTGCTGATATCATTGAGTTTGCCTTGTAATAATTTCTTACGCAAAGGTTTAATATAATCAATGAATAATTTTCCGTCTATATGATCATATTCGTGCAAAATGACACGTGCACTTATTCCATTAAACACCTCGGTATGCGCAACAAATTTTTCATCCAAATAAGAAAGTGTAACTGATGCGGCTCTAAAAACATCTTCTCTAATTTTTGGAATACTTAAACAGCCTTCATTATAAGCCCATTCCTCGCCATCTAAAGAAATAATTTTGGCATTAATAAATACTTTTTTAAAACCGGGTGTATCAGGATAAATGTCTATTTCGTCTGCTTCTAGGTTCTCAAATATTTGCTCACTGTCCATTACAAACAAACGAATGTCTTTGTTAATTTGAGGTGCAGCAAGTCCTACCCCATTGCTTTCGTACATGGTTTCCCACATATCTTCCAATAATTTGGGTAATCCTGGGTATTCGGGACTGATGTCTTTACAAACCTTACGTAAAACGGCGGCACCGTATGCAACTATAGGAAGAATCATGAACTAAACTTTTTTTAAATCGCTGCAAAAATACCCTCAATTGACCCAATTAGCAAATTGTTGGCTAACTAATTGATTGCAAGTACTCCTGGAGCATAATAGTGGCTGCAATTTGGTCAATATTCCCCTTCACTTGCCTGTCTTTCTTTTTCATACCCATTTCAATCATGGCCCTAGAAGCCATCTTTGAAGTAAATCGTTCGTCGACTTTTTTAATTGGAATAGTAGGAAATTCTTTCTCTAAACGTTTAATAGCTTCTTTAACTAAGGGGGTTGCATGTGTGTCTGATGAATCTAAATTTAATGGTTCACCAATTAAAATTAATTCAACTTGTTCTTTGGCAAAATATTGCTTGAGGTATACGTACAAATCCTTTGTGGCCACTGTAGTTAATGCAGTAGCAATCATTTGAAATGGGTCAGTTACGGCTAAACCAGTTCTTTTTCCGCCGTAGTCGATGCAAATAATTCTTGCCATAATTACAAATATAAATCTACTATTACCAATACCCCAAACACAACACTAGCAATTCCGTTAGCTGTCATAAATGCAATATTTACTTTGCTTAGGTCATTGGGTTTTACAATGGCGTGCTGATAAATAAGCATCCCACAAAACACTAAAATTCCCACCCAATACAACCAATGAAATTCGCCATAAAAGCCTGCTGAAATTACGGCAGCAGCACTTAGTACATGTAACAACTCCGAGACCTTTAACGCGTTTTTAATTCCTAATAAACTTGGTATAGAGTATAAGTTTTGCGACTGGTCGAAATCAATATCTTGTAAAGCATAAATAATATCAAACCCACTCACCCAAAATATAACAGCTAATGAAAAAAGCACGGGCAATAAACTAAAATGACCCGTCACAGCAAGGTAGGCTCCTATTGGCGCAAGTGATAAGCCAAGGCCTAATACCAAATGACACAGTGCAGTAAACCGTTTGGTAAAACTATAAAACAGTATAACAAACAATGCTACAGGCGATAAGAAAAAACAAATTGGATTAATACAAAAAGCGGCTAGTACAAATACAATTGAACTAAGTATTACAAAACGCAATGCACTGTTTGGGGATATGATTCCCTTTGGAATTTCTCGAATAGCTGTTCTAGGATTTTTTGCATCAAAACTTCTGTCGAGGTACCTATTAAAAGCCATAGCAGCACTTCTAGCCGTTACCATACAAACCAATACCAAAAAGAACTTCAGCAATAACACTTGCCACATACTCCATGTTTGAGTGCTCCAATTTAATCCAATTATTTGCGAACGATTTGTTTGAATAGTTCCTAAAAAAAATCCAATCATTGCAAAAGGCATAGCAAAAATGGTGTGCGAAAATTTTACTAAACTTAAATATTTTTTTATTGTAGACATGCTTAATTTTTATTCGATCTTTTTAAATAAATTATCATTTTAACTCAGCTAATTTAGACTCCGATAATTTCCATAATACAATTCCAGCAGCTACTGAAATATTAAGAGAATGCTTCATTCCTAGTTGTGGAATTTCTATACAACCATCACAAATGGCCAAAGCTTCTGCATCAACTCCTTCTACTTCATTGCCTAATACAATTGCTAATTTTCTATCTATATTATTAAATTGATCTAAGGATTCACTTCCTTCAACTTGTTCTATTGCCAAAACAGTATAGTCGAATTTTTTAAGGTCTTCAATTGCTTCCTTGGTGGTAGCATAATACAACCAATTAACCGTTTCTGTTGCACCTAGAGCTGTTTTTTGAATATCTCTATGGGGTGGCTGTGGCGTATATCCGCACAAACAAATGGCTTCAATTCTAAATGCATCTGCTGTTCTAAACACACTCCCTACATTGTGCATGCTTCGAATATTATCAAGCACTACCACAATGGGGTTCTTTTTTGCCTCTTTGAATTGGGCTACCGTCATACGGTCTAACTCCTCCATACTCAGTTTTCGCATGGCGCAAAGGTAAACCCAAGAAAGGACAAATAAAACACTTGTACAAATAGCAATAGGGATAAAAAAACTAGCCAGAACAATATAGATACTCAATGAAGAGAGTATATTTGTTGCCATGTCTAAATCTACCGCAGATACACCTTTAATGCAACAACACCGGGCTATTAAACAAAAATACCCCGATGCCATTTTGTTGTTTCGCGTGGGTGATTTTTATGAAACATTTGGAGAAGATGCTATTATATCGGCCAAAGTGTTGGGCATTACCCTAACCAAAAGAAACAATGGTTCCCCTTCTGCTAGCGAGTTAGCAGGCTTTCCACACCACGCTTTAGATACTTATTTACACAAATTGGTAAAAGCAGGTTACCGGGTAGCCATTTGCGACCAACTAGAAGATCCAAAAGCAGCAAAAGGAATTGTAAAACGCGGCGTAACAGAATTGGTAACACCAGGTATTGCCACAAATGATAAATTATTAGAACACAATAGCAATAATTTTTTAGCCGCCATACATTTTACAGATAAAACAATTGGCATTGCTTTTTTAGATATTTCTACCGGCGAATTTTTTTCGGCGCAAGGTGATGCAGATTATATTGATAAATTATTGCAGAGTTTAAAACCTGCCGAAGTAATTTTTCAACGTAGTTATCAAAAACATTTTAAAGAAGTTTTTGGACCGAAATTTTATACCTATACTTTAGAAACTTGGATTTTTGAGGAAACATTTGCCACAGAAAGTTTACTCAAACATTTTCAAACACATTCCCTAAAAGGATTTGGTATTGAAAAAATGCCTGAAGCAATTATTGCCTCTGGTGCTATTTTGTATTACCTCAAACAAACAGAACATCCAAACCTTCAACACATCACCTCTTTACAAAGATTAGAAAGAGAAGATTTTTTATGGATGGATCGTTTTACTATTCGCAATTTAGAACTCTTACCCAATGGGCAAGAAAACAGCAGTAGTTTAATAAAAATTTTAGACAATACTGTTAGCCCTATGGGTGCACGTATGCTGCATAGATGGATGGTCTTTCCATTAAAAGATGCTTCTAAAATTAATGAACGATTAAACACAGTTGAGCACCTGATTATTGAAACTGATTTAAAACAAAAAATCACTCAGTCAATAAAGCAATGTGGCGATGTAGAACGCATTGTTAGTAAGATTCCAATGAAAAAAATAAATCCGCGCGAAGTAGTACAACTTGCTCGTGGATTAGAACAAACAGCCGCTATTAAAAAAGCAGGTGAATCATCTTCAAACCCTTATATACAAAAGCTTTCAGCAGCACTAGAGCCATGTAATGAAATACAAGTACGCATTTATAAAGAAATTAGCGATGCTCCTCCAGTAGCTGCAAATAAAGGCAACCTCATTAAAGAAGGCATCAACGAAACCCTCGACGAATTAAGGGCCATAGCCTCGGGAGGCAAAGATTATTTAGTACAAATTCAAGAACGCGAATCAGAGAGAACGGGTATAGGTTCGTTGAAAATAAGTTTCAACAATGTGTTTGGATATTATTTAGAGGTAACTAATTCTCACAAACACAAAGTTCCTGCCGATTGGATACGTAAGCAAACACTGGCTAATGCAGAAAGATACATTACACCAGAACTAAAATCGTACGAAGAAAAAATTACAGGGGCCGAAGAAAAAATATTGGCTATTGAATTAGCTCTTTACGACGAACTGATCATTAGTTTACAAGCATATATTGCACCCATTCAAGTGAATGCAACAGTGCTTGCTACCTTAGATTGTTTAATATGTTTTGCAGATAACGCAATCGCATATCAATATAAAAAACCAACCATCCACGAAGGCTACGATTTAGTATTATCCGAAAGCCGTCATCCAGTAATAGAAAGGCATTTACCCGATGGAGAACAATATGTATCGAATGATATTGTACTTGATCCTGCCAAGCAACAAATTATCATTTTAACAGGACCAAATATGAGCGGCAAGAGCGCCTTATTGCGCCAAACTGCCTTAATTACACTCATGGCACATATGGGAAGTTTTGTGCCTGCTACTGCCGCTAAAATTCCATTAACAGACAAAATATTTACCCGTGTTGGTGCTAGTGATAATTTAAGCGGAGGTGAATCGACCTTTATGGTTGAGATGAACGAAACAGCGAGTATTATCAATAATATTTCTGCTAGAAGTTTAATTTTATTAGACGAAATTGGAAGAGGTACTTCTACCTACGATGGCATTTCAATTGCTTGGAGTATTGTAGAGCATTTGCACCATTCCAAATCGGCCCCAAAAACATTATTTGCAACGCATTACCACGAATTAAATGAGTTAGAAGCAAAATTGCCTCGGGTAAAAAACTACCATATTACCAATGAAGAAATTGGTAATAAAATAATTTTCTTACGCAAACTTGCAGCAGGTGGAAGCATCCATAGTTTTGGTATTCATGTTGCAAGAATGGCGGGCATGCCACCATCATTAATTGATCGTGCAAACGAAATTTTAATTCAGTTAGAAGATAAGCAATTCGACAATGACAATAGCGATGGTGTAGAAAAAACAACTACTAAAAAAGAACAATTAGAAAAAAATATTCAGGCATTAAATACCCCAAAAATTCAACTCTCTATTTTTGATGCCCATTCACAAACATTCGATGATATTCGAAAACGTTTAGCCGAAATAGATATCAACCAATTAACACCGGTAGAAGCATTGATGAAACTCAATGAAATAAAGGGTTTGCTTAAATAGTTGCAAAATGCTAGAAAACGGCTAGAAACTGCAAACTTTTGCGTTCTTTTCTTTTTGAAAATGAATTGTTCTGCCAATTGCAATGCATTTGATTATAAATGCTTAATATTCAATCAAATTAATTAATTTTACCATCTGAAATAATTAATAATTTATGTGCGGAATTGTAGGGTATATAGGTAAAAGAGAAGCATATCCAATTGTATTGAAAGGCTTGAAAAGACTAGAATACAGGGGGTATGATAGCGCTGGTGTAGCATTAATCAATAATAATGGATTGAATGTTTACAAAAAGCAAGGAAAAGTAGTTGAGATGGAGGAAAGTGTTTTTGGCAAAGACCTTCACTCGCATATTGGTATAGGGCATACTCGATGGGCAACACACGGAGAACCTAGCGACCGAAATGCACACCCACATATTTCAAATAGTGGCGAGTTGGCAATGATTCATAACGGTATCATTGAAAACTATGCACAAATAAAAAAAGAATTACTAAATAAGGGCTATAAATTTTCGAGTGATACTGATACAGAAGTGCTTTTAAATTTCATTGAAGATATCAAAAAAAACAACAATAGCACGGTTGAAGAAGCATTAAGAATTGCTTTAAAAAGAATAGTAGGTGCTTATTGTATTTTATTAATTTCTAAAGACGATCCCGAAACTATTATTGCTGCAAGAAAAGGAAGTCCTTTAGTGATAGGCATTGGAAAAGGCGAGCACTTTTTAGCTAGCGATGCATCACCAATTATTGAATATACAAAAGAAGTGGTGTATGTAAATGATTATGAAATTGCCATTGTTAAACCAGACGAACTAATATTAAAAAACTTAGGTAACGAAAAACAAACACCTTTCATTACCAAGTTAGACATGGAATTAGCAGCCATTGAAAAAGGTGGTTACGACCATTTCATGCTCAAAGAAATTCATGAACAACCCGATACTATTTTCGACTGTTTGCGTGGACGTTTGTTTCCCGAAAATGGTATGATTAATATGAGCGGAGTTGAAAATCATATAGAAGCATTGAAAAATGCAAAAAGAATTTTAATAGTTGCTTGTGGTACAAGTTGGCATGCTGGCTTATTAGCAGAATACCAAATTGAAGAACTGTGTAGAATTCCTGTTGAAGTAGAATACGCTTCTGAATTCAGGTATCGCAATCCAGTAATTCATCCGGGCGATGTGATTATTGCTATTTCTCAAAGCGGTGAAACGGCCGATACTCTAGTAGCATTAGAAAGCGCCAAAGAAAAAGGTGCTTTTATTTTTGGTGTTGTAAATGTTGTTGGTAGCAGTATTGCAAGATTAAGTAATGCAGGAGCCTATTCTCACGCAGGTCCAGAGATTGGCGTAGCAAGTACCAAAGCTTTTACTGGTCAATTGGCTGTATTAGCCATGATGGCTTTAAAAATAGGATTTGCCAAAGGAACTATTTCGGAAGAACGCTATTTACACCTAATGCAAGAACTGCATGCTATTCCAGAAAAAGTAAAAGCCATTTTAAAAGATACAAGTAATATTGAACGCATTGCAAAAAAATACAAAGACGCAACAGACTTTTTATTTTTAGGAAGAGGTTATAATTTTCCCATTGCATTAGAAGGTGCTTTGAAACTAAAAGAGATTTCTTATATACATGCCGAAGGTTATCCTGCAGCAGAAATGAAGCATGGACCAATTGCCTTAGTAGACGATAAATTGCCCGTTGTATTTGTTGCCACCAAAGATTCTTACTACGAAAAAATTGTATCGAACGTACAAGAAATTAAAGCAAGGAAAGGAATGGTGATTGCTATTGCTACTGAAGGCGACGATATTATTCCAGGCATGGCCAACGATACTATATTTGTTCCAGATGCCGACGAAGTAATTGCGCCACTACTAAGTGTAATACCACTACAATTATTAAGTTATTATGTAGGATTGGCTAAAGGAATTGATGTAGACAAACCGAGAAATTTAGCAAAAAGCGTTACTGTTGAATAAGCATGAACGATAATATTTTTTATCAATTATAAAAGCATTCAATGCCAGAAAATATTATTTCTAAAACACCCCTTCTTTCACTTGGATATGGTTTTATTCAAGCACCTTTTTTACCAAAAGGGAAAGACGAATATTATCTTAGAAACATTCAAAATCGCAATGGAATTAATTACCGACAATTGAATGCCTATGAAATTGAAGTATTGGTGCGCAATAGAAATACGAGCGATGATTGGAATAAACTATTGGTATCTGATGCATTCAATCCAGAATTAGTAAAAAATTGTAAATTCTATGGCTTGGTTAGAATTGGAAAACTAGAGCCACTTTGTTTAGGATTTAGTGATTTGAAAGTACCTGTAGGTTTGTATAACTCTACTATTATTAGTTGTGATTTTGGCGACAATGTGGTGATTGATAACGTACATTATTTAGCCCATTATATTATTGGCTCAGAAGTAATTATTACCAATGTAGACGAAATGGTTACTACCAATCACGCTAAATTTGGCAATGGTATTTTAAAAGAAGGAGAAGGAGAAGACGTTAGAATTTGGCTAGAACTTTGTAATGAAAATACCGGCCGACGTGTATTGCCTTTTGTAGGCATGCTTCCTGGAGATGCTTATTTATGGAGCAAGTACAAAGAAGACGACCAACTCCAACAAAAATTCAATGAGTTTACAGCGCGCCAGTTTAAGCCACATAGAGGGTATTATGGAAAAATTGGCGACAGAACAGTTATTAAAAACACCCGTATTATTAAAGATGTATGGATAGGTTCAGACGCATACATTAAGGGTGCCAATAAACTTAAAAATATTACCATTAATTCAGGACCAGAAGGCACTACTCAAATTGGTGAAGGCTGTGAAATAGTAAATGGTATTATTGGATTTGGTTGCCGACTTTTTTATGGCATTAAAGCGGTAAGATTTGTAATGGCAGACCATTCACAACTAAAATATGGCGCCAGATTAATTAACTCCTATCTTGGTCAAAACGCAACCATTTCTTGTTGCGAGGTATTGAATTCTTTAATTTTCCCTGCACACGAACAGCACCATAATAATTCTTTTTTATGCGCTGCTTTGGTAATGGGTCAAAGCAATATTGCAGCAGGCGCAACAATTGGCTCTAACCACAATAGTAGGGGTGCCGATGGCGAAGTGGTATTGGGTAGAGGATTTTGGCCAGGCTTGTGTGTGAGCATTAAACACAATTCAAAATTTGCGAGTTTTACCATTTTAGCAAAAGGAGATTATCCGACAGAATTAAATATTCAAACGCCATTTTCTTTGGTAAGTATAGATGCCAGCAACGACCAATTAATTGTCATGCCAGGCTATTGGTTTTTGTACAATATGTATGCATTAGAACGCAATGCATGGAAGTATGTAGATCGCGACAAAAGAACTGATTGCATCCAAAGAATTGAATATAATTATTTAGCGCCAGACACCATTAATGAAATTATTAATGCCTTAGCATTATTAGAACTAGCTACAGGTAAAGCCTATCACCTTAAAGAAAATAAAACAAAAAGAATTACAGATGAGCAAGCAGCCATTTTAGGAAAAAAATTATTAACAGAAGGCAATCCTATTGTAGATGAACTAGAGATACTTGGTTTGAATTTCGAAAACAGTAAAAGAAAAACAGTTTATAAAAAAGTACTACGCGCCTATCGTGTTTTTGAAGACCTCGTTATTTATTATGGCACAATTACGCTAATCGATTGGTCGAAAAAACAAGGCTTTAAAAATTTCAATGAAATAGTAACGGGCATACCATCAAAATCCAATAGAAATACTTGGATTAATTTGGGAGGCCAATTAATGCCCGAAACAGAAGTGGCTAGTTTAAAAAATAAAATAAATACCAATAAAATTAAATCATGGGATGAAGTGCATGATTTTTATGAAACGATGGGTAATAAATATCCTGAACAAAAGTTTCAGCATGCACTTGCCGCTTTATCTGAAAGAATTGGCAAGCCCATTAAAAAAATTACTCCACAAGAATTAAATACCCTCTTAGATTCAGTAGTTCGTACCAAAGAATGGATGGCAAAAGGCATCTATGATTCAAAAGCCAAGGACTTTGCAAATCCTTATAGACAAATGGTATATGATTCTACCGAAGAAATGGATGCAGTTGTAGGAAAATTGGCAGACAATAGTTTTATCAATGACCAAGTGATTGCACTAACCAAGTTCAAAAAAAATATAACCGCATTTAAAAAACAAATAAAATAATTAATTACAAACGTAAACCAACTCCCACTTGTATTTGTTGGCTAGTCCATTTGTCTTTCTGATCTATTTGATTAATGTTTTTCATGCCAATATTATACCTGCCATAAATACGTAACAATTTTAAATTAAACTGCAAGCCGCCAACCATTGAGAAGTCTCCATTAGAAAAAGCATTCGTGCCATTTTTTAATAAAGTTTGGTCTTGATTCATTAAAATGCCAAACTGTGGTCCAGCATTTAATGTTACTACCTTTCCTAAATTAAAACGAAGCAAAATAGGAATAGATAAATAATTTAAAGTAACTCTTGCGTCTTGTACATTTAAAGCAGCAACGCTCTGATAAATGGTTGCAAAGCCAGATGCAACAGTTGTACTAGATTGATTCCATAAAACCTCAGGTTGTAATCCAAGTCTTTTATTGAAATCTATTTCAGTGAATACGCCAACATGGTATGATAGTGCATAAGCATCAGAAAAAGAAACACCAGAAACCTGGTTTAAGTTAGCGCCACCTTTTATCCCTAAACGAAATCCTGCTTGAGCAAAACTGCTAACTGATAATAGTAAAATAGCTGCTAAAAATAAGATTGACTTTTTCATATGCTTGATTTAGTATTACTATAACACCAAACACGTGCCAATATTTTACAAACCGATAGAATTAAGAAAATAAACTAGGTTTTAACTTATTCTAAACCAATTCAATGACTGTTATCTCTGGCATCACACCTACTCTACCTGGGTATCCAATAAATCCATACCCTCTATTAACATATAATTTTTGCTGTCCATCTTCATATAAACCTGCCCATTGGCGATACATCCATTGCACGGGGCTCCATTTAAAGTAAGGATTTTCTATACCAAATTGCATACCATGCGTATGACCTGCAAGCATTAAATCAATGGACGGATATTTTGGCTTTACTTCTGCATCCCAATGACTAGGATCATGACTCAATAATATTTTAAAAGGAATTGTTTCTGTGCCAGGATATGCTTCGTGCATCTTTCCATATTTGGGAAAACGTCCTTTTGCTCCCCAGTTTTCTATTCCCAATAATGCAATTTTTTCAGTGCCCCTTTCTAATACTACGTGCTCGTTCATTAATAAACGCCATCCTAAATGTTGGTGCACCTGTTTTAGATTGTTTAAGTTTTCGGTTTTTTCAGCAGCTGTAGGCCATGCAACATAATCGCCGTAATCGTGGTTGCCTAGGGTACTAAATACACCAAGCGGTGCTTTAAGCCGTCCAAAAACATCCATATAGTCTTTCATTTCATCGGCTCGGTCATTCACTAGGTCTCCAGTAAATAAAATTAAATCTGCATTTTCATTAAGAATCATATCTACCCCATGATTCACTGCCGCTTTATCTTGAAAACTGCCACTATGAATATCGCTGATATGTACCAGTTTCATTCCTCTAAACGCAAGAGGCAAATTCGAATATTTAAGTGTGATTCTTTTTACTTGGTAATTATACTTGTTACTAAATCCAACCAAAAGCGTTCCAAACAAACTGCCGCCAATACCCAAACCTAGCCAACTCAAAAAAACAGAACGGGGTATTCCATTTCCTTCTCCTATTATACTAGCACCAGCATTTGGATAAAACATCCTTGCAATCATAAAAGCCCCCCTACGTAGGTCGTCGATAAGAAAAATGGTAGCGCCAACCAATTTGGCAATGAACAAGCCTATTAAAATGGCAAAAATGTAATTACGGAATAATTTGGAGGTTTGTAACCCTTGTATGTAGGGGAAACACAATAATAAAACCAATGTAGCCCCAGAAATCAACCAATAACCAATATAAATAACTAGTCTAGTTTTCTCGGATGCATTCTGCGCCACTGTTTTCAGCGCTTGAAAAACGTAAAAATCTAATAACAGCATCATGGCTGCAATAATCCACCAGGTACGCACACTTCTCATAATTTATCCGATTGATTTAGGGTGAAAACCCAGTTAATTTGTTTTGTGACGGCAAAAATCAATTAATTATATTTGATACCCACAAAAAAAGCCATTTTTAACATTTAAAACCTTACAATTGGCTTTTGTGTTGGGTAAGCGGTAATTGTAACAATGTTTAGATAATATTGTTTCGGAAGATGTGGGCTAAAGCGTATTTTTGGCATCCAAGTAACTAAATCAAGATCTTTTACAAAATTGATACTAGTTATTTGGTTAACTATTTAAAAAATTGGATCTGTTTAAAAGCAGCCAAACGGAGGATATTATGGCAATAATTATTGGTATAGCGAATCAAAAGGGTGGCGTTGGTAAAACAACCACAGCAATTAATGTTGCTGCTAGCTTAGCAGTGTTGGAATACAAAACATTGTTGGTTGATGCCGATCCACAGGCAAACAGCACCACGGGCGTTGGCTTCGATCTGCACAATATCACCAATAGTTTGTACGACTGTATGGTAAATAATTCTACAGCAGCAGATGTGATTTTAAAAAGCGATGTGCCTAATTTAGACTTATTGCCTTCGCATATAGATTTAGTAGGCGCAGAAATAGAAATGATTAATTATCCAAATAGAGAGAATGTTTTAAAAGGCATACTCGAAGTGGTTAGAGATAAATATGATTTTATAGTAATTGATTGTTCTCCTTCTTTAGGATTAATTACGGTAAACTCACTTGTTGCAGCCGACAGTGTGATTGTTCCAGTTCAATGCGAATTTTTTGCATTGGAAGGATTAGGAAAATTATTGAACACCATTAAAATTGTTCAAAGCCGACTAAACCCAGAATTAAAAATTGAAGGGATTTTAATGACAATGTATGATGGGCGTTTAAGATTATGTAATCAAGTAGTTAGTGAAGTAAGGCGCCATTTCGACGATATGGTTTTCTCTACAATTATACACCGTAACACCCGTTTAAGTGAAGCGCCTAGTGTAGGAAAGCCTGTTATATTGTACGATTCAGAAAGTAAAGGATCTATTAATTACCTCAATCTAGCAAAAGAAATTTTGCAAAACAATGGACTAACAAAAATGAGTAACGAAGAAAGAATCATTGAATAGCACAATCAAAAAAGTTTTTTAAAATTGATTGTTCATTCCAAATTATTATACAAGCATGAGTACACCAAAAAAAAATAACGATTTACTAGGTAAAGGCATTCGTTCTTTACTTCAAAATATTGATACGGATTTAAAAAATACAGAAGGCAGTTTAAAAACACAAATTGTTGAAGAAGTAACAGGAAGCAAAAGATTATTACTAGCTGATATAGTAATTAATCCTAAACAGCCAAGAAGGGATTTTGACGAAGCGGCATTAAATGAATTGGCAGCGTCTATTAAATTACATGATATTATTCAGCCGCTTACCGTATCGAAACTAGCGAATGGTAAATACCAATTAATTGCAGGTGAACGCAGATTTAGGGCGTCTAAAATTGCAGGGTTAAAAGATGTTCCTGTTTATATTCGACAAGCAAATGACCAACAATTATTAGAACTTGCTTTACTCGAAAATTTACAAAGAGAAAACCTTAATGCAGTTGAAGTAGCACTTAGCTACAAACGCATGATGGAAGAGCTGAATTATACCCAAGAGCAAGTGGCAGAAAGAATGGGTAAAGAAAGAAGTACAGTTACCAACTATATTAGATTATTAAAATTACCGCCAGATATTCAATTAGCAGTTCGTAATGGTAGTTTAACCATGGGACATGCAAGAGCGCTGGTAAATATTGATACCATTGATAGGCAATTATTTGTTTTTAAAGAAATCAAAGCAAAAGATTTAAACGTAAGGCAAACAGAAGAATTGGTAAGAAAAATGTATACCGCCTCTAAAACTGGCAGTAGCAAACTTGCTTCGAAATCTGAATTGCCTCCTGCCTACAAAAGAATTGAAGACCAACTAGCTTCACATTTTGGCGCCAAAGTAAAAATGGCGCACAATAAAAAGGGACAGGGCAGTATTAATATTGAATATTATTCATTAGAAGAGTTGAATAAAATTCTAGATGCAATGAATGTTATTGTTAGTTAATGAAAGCATATCAATTTCTTATATGGCTTTTTTTTCTTTGCACTATTTGGGGCAAGTCTTTGTCTCAATCAGACACCAATCGTAGCACCATTAAAACTGTTGCAATCGTAGCTAAAGATAGCGCCATAAAAAAACACGATCCAAGAAAGGCAACGCGAAGATCTGCTATAATTCCAGGATGGGGGCAAGCTTACAACAAAGAATATTGGAAAATTCCTATTGCTTATGGCGTAATTGCCATTCCAGTTAGTTTATACTTTTACAATAATAGTTGGTACAAGAAAACAAAATTTGCTTACGAAGCAAAATACAAAGCAGAGGTAAATAAGGATAGTACTGATTTGAATTTAATGGACCCACTATTAAAACAACTAAGCAGTAATTCTTTACAGAGTTATAGAAATTCCTTTAGACGCGATAGAGACTATTCCATTTTATGGTTTATTGCGGCATGGGGATTGAACGTAATTGACGCCACTGTATTTGGCCATCTAAAAGATTTTGATGTGAGTAATGATTTGACGATGAATGTAAAACCACAATTCAACCCTATCAATAGAAGTACCGGTTTTGCATTAACTGTTAATATGAAAAAAAACGAACATAAATTATATACGCTTCCATAATATTTTGCGCTTATAAATAATTAACTAAAGTAAATTTAAAGCCATGCATTAAATTGCTTTTGAAAAAAAACAAACACATGAATATTGCACTGATTGGATACGGAAAAATGGGCAAAGCTATTGAAACAATTGCCCTAGAAAAAGGACACCAAATTGTATTGAAAATTGATATAGACAATGCAGCCGATTTTAATCAAGCAAATATTTCTAAAGCAGATGTTGCTATTGAATTTACTGGCCCCCATAGTGCTTTTGAAAATGTTATGAAATGCCTAGAATTAGGTGTCCCTGTGGTTTGTGGCTCTACAGGTTGGCTAGATAAATTTGAAACTGCTACCAATTATTGTCAAGAAAAAAAGGGTGCATTATTATATGCCAGCAACTATAGTATTGGCGTAAATCTGTTTTTTGAAATCAACAAATATGTGGCGCAATTAATGAGTTCACACAAAGAATACAATGTAGTGATGGAAGAAATTCACCACACGCAAAAAAAAGATGCTCCAAGCGGAACAGCTATTACATTAGCAGAACAAGTACTTGCTGCCATTCAACAGAAAAAACAATGGGTAAATGAAGCGAGTAATCATCCCGAAGACCTTAGTATTATTTCAAAAAGAATTGATCCAGCACCTGGCACACATACTATTAAATACACTTCGGCAGTGGACGATATTGAAATCATCCACACCGCACACAATCGGGTAGGATTTGCTGGTGGTGCAGTGCTAGCAGCAGAATTCATTCATGGTAAGCAAGGCGTATTTAGTATGAAAGAAGTACTAGGATTATAATTACAGCTTAAAGGAATACCCAAATTTAATATTGTAGGCATTAGAGGCCGGAACATCAATGGGTTGTTTCCAATTACTTTGTGTGGCTTGAATTTCTAATCCAAATAAGCGAAACCCTGCACCAAACTCAGTCAGTAAATTATTACCAGAAATAGGTAATTTTGAATAACTCTGAATAGCAGTACCTATATTACCCATTACAAAAATTCTACCTAGTAAAAAATAATGTCTGAGCCCACCTTTTACAGACATTACATGCAAATTTCCTGCTGGGTTATTTAAAGTATTTCCAAATGTTTGGTAACCTGCGGTTGCTAAAAGCATGGTTGAGCCCAAACCTACACCAGCACCGGCTTCTGCACCAATTCCACCATTATTGGCATCCTTAAAAGCACTACTAGAAGGGGTTGCATAATTGATATCCGCAAAGATTTGGGCATGTGGTAATTTAAATTGAGCGGAACTATTTAAGCTTGCCACTAGAATTAGCGCAAGAGGAATCAGGAATTTTGAATATTTGTGCATATTTTTAGTTTGTATAAAGGAACTGAAATTCTTTATAATATTACAAAAATTAACGGCTTCTTAGCCATCTATTATGTTATCAAAAAAAACGCAATACGCATTTAAAGCTTTAACCTATTTGGCAGAACAAGAAAATGGCGTTCCTGTGCTGATTGCGGAGATATCTAAAAAGAAAAAAATCCCATTAAAATTTCTTGAAAATATTTTACTAGAACTACGAAAAGCAGGAATGCTTGAAAGCAAAAAAGGAAAAGGTGGTGGATACTTTTTAAAATTAGCACCTAACAAAATACCACTTTCTTCCATCATGCGATTGATAGAAGGACCTATTGCACTATTACCTTGCGTAAGTTTAAATTTCTATGAAAAATGCAAAGACTGCGATGAAAAACATTGTGGCCTAAACAGGGTAATGATTGAAGTAAGAGACAATATGCTACAAGTTTTAGAAAACAAATCTGTAGCAGATTTAACCGGAAAATAACTGAATTATTTTTTAGATAAATTAGTTAACATATCTGCAGTCATTTTATCTAAATCAAAAGCTGGCTTCCAATTCCAATCAACACTAGCAACAGTATCATCAATACTTTGCGGCCAACTATCTGCAATGGCTTGTCTATAATCGGGCACACAACTCAATTGAAAATCAGGTATATGTTTTTGAATAGATGCCGCAATTTCTGTTGGAGAAAAACTCATTCCAGAAATATTATAAGAGGTTCTCACCTTAATATTATTAGCAGGTGCATGCATTAGTTCCATAGTGGCTCGAATAGCATCGGGCATATACATCATGGGCAAATAAGTATCTTCTTTTAAAAAACAGGTATACTTTTTTTCTGCCAGTGCTTCGTGATAAATTTCAACTGCATAATCTGTTGTTCCGCCACCTGGTGCCGATTTATAACTAATCAATCCAGGATAACGAATACTTCTTACATCAACCCCAAAACGTTGGTGGTAATAATTACACCAAAATTCTCCAGCATATTTACTTATGCCATAAACTGTGATAGGTTCAATAACTGTTTGTTGCGGACAAAATTGTCTTGGAGAAGTTGGACCAAAAACAGCAATACTACTTGGCCAATAAACTTTGTGTAATTTTTCTTCGCGTGCAATATCCAACACATTTAAAAGCCCTTGCATATTTAAATGCCAAGCAAGCCCTGGATTTTTTTCGCCTGTTGCAGATAAAATTGCCGCTAATAAATAAATCTGAGTGATGTTTTGGCGAATCACCTGCACATGCAACATTTCTTTATTCATTACATCCATACTCACATAAGGGCCAGTTCCTTTTAAAAGGTCATTCTCTTCGCGCAAATCGGATGCCACTACATTAGCGGCACCGTATATTTTACGTAGTGCTAGCGTAAGTTCTACCCCAATTTGTCCGGAAGCCCCAATTACTAAGATTTTATCTTTTGCCATGTAAATGAATTTTGAAGTGTTCAAAAATAGATATTCTATTGAAACTAACAGTAGTTATCTTTTTAAGGATTACAAATAGTTAGTGCAAGAATTCACTTAATTTTGTAGGAGTTTAATTTTATGAATTCACCAATACTTTAAATGGATGATACCAGATTTTCTAGCCAAACTCTTCAAAAACCAGTCTTACGACCCCAATAATTTTTTTTTAATTGCAGGTCCTTGTGTGGTTGAATCCGAAGAAATTGTATTAGAAATAGCAGACAAAGTATCTAGTATTTGTAAAAGACTAGAAATTCCATATGTTTTTAAAGCCTCTTACAGAAAAGCAAATAGAACCAGTGCCAATTCATTCACAGGTATTGGAGACGATACGGGTTTAGCACTCATAAAAAAAGTAGGCGATTTATACCAATTACCTACTACTTCTGATATTCATGCACACGAAGAAGCGGCTATGGCGGCACCTTTCATTGATATTTTACAAATTCCCGCTTTCTTGTGTAGACAAACTGATTTACTTGTTGCAGCTGCTGAAACAGGTAAAATTGTTAACGTAAAAAAAGGACAGTTTCTAAGTGGTCCTTCTATGAAATTTGCAGTTGACAAAATTAAAAAAGCTGGCAATGAACAAATTATGCTCACTGAACGTGGCAATAGTTTTGGCTATACAGACCTAGTGGTAGATTACAGAAATATTCCATGGATGCAAGAGCACCAAACACCGGTAATAATGGATTGTACTCATGCCCTGCAACAACCCAATCAAAGTTCTGGTATTACTGGTGGTAACCCTCAATTGATTGGAACCATTGCCAAAGCAGCCATTGCAACAGGTGCCGACGGATTATTTATTGAAACCCATCCTAACCCAGCTATTGCCAAAAGCGATGGTGCAAATATGTTACGATTAGATTTATTAGAGCCCTTATTAGAGCAATTGGTTAAACTCAGAAAAGCGGTTATTTAAACAGGCTTTTTCTTACCAATTTTTTAATGGATTACGCCTTCCTGCCATGATATATTTCTTGATATTGATCCAAAATGCAAGAATCATGTACACTAAAACAGGTGATCCTAGTGTTAGAAATGAAATATAAATAAACCACATTCTAATTTTAGAACTGGCAATGCCAAATTTTTCGCCAATAGCCGAACAAACTCCAAAAGCGTGCATCTCAATATTTTCACGAATTTTTTGCATGATTCTATAAATTATAACGGGCTAAACCCTTTGTTTCATAAAAATAGACATTTGAATTGAATAAAAGTTTAAAACAGTTCATTACTCAAGCCTGTTTTGGCGTAAATTTGCAAAATCAATCAATCGTACCTTAATCTCAAATCATAAATTTTTCAACCTATGGCTTTTGATATCGAAATGATCAAGCAATTGTACGCAAATATGCCTGCTAAAGTAGACGCAGCACGTACCGCATTGGGCAGACCCCTTACTTTATCCGAAAAAATCCTTTTTGCCCATTTGCACGCTGATCAGCCCTTGAGTAGCTTTGAACGTGGTAAGCATTATGTAGATTTCGCTCCAGACCGTGTAGCAATGCAAGATGCCACAGCTCAAATGGCTTTGTTGCAGTTTATGCAAGCAGGTCGTAAAAAAGTAGCAGTGCCATCAACGGTGCATTGCGACCACTTAATTACTGCCAAAAATGAAGCAAAACAAGATTTACAAGTAGCGAATGCAGAAAGCAAAGAAGTATATGATTTCTTGGCTTCTGTTTCTAATAAATACGGTATTGGTTTTTGGAAACCAGGCGCTGGAATTATTCACCAAGTAGTGTTAGAAAATTATGCATTCCCTGGTGGAATGATGATTGGTACCGATTCTCATACAGTAAATGCTGGAGGACTTGGTATGATTGCAATTGGTGTTGGTGGAGCAGATGCTTGTGATGTAATGGCAGGACTTCCTTGGGAGTTAAAATGGCCTAAATTAATTGGTATTAAATTAACTGGCAAATTAAGTGGCTGGACGGCTCCTAAAGACGTGATTTTAAAAGTGGCTGGTATTCTTACTGTAAAAGGTGGAACTGGTGCTATTGTTGAATATTTTGGTGAAGGCGCCACTAGTATGAGTTGTACAGGTAAAGGTACGATTTGCAATATGGGTGCTGAAATTGGTGCAACCACTTCTACTTTTGGTTACGATGAAAGTATGAGTCGTTACTTATCAGCTACAGGCCGCGCAGATATTGCTGCTGCTGCTGATGCAGTAAAAGATTATTTAACTGCCGATGCCGATGTGTATGCAAATCCTTCAAAATATTTTGATGAAGTAATTGAATTAGACCTAAGTACATTAGAACC
>JBAXPJ010000003.1:0-104882 GCA_037132335.1 Sediminibacterium sp.
GTGGTGCTTTTGAAAATGGCGGTAATTCTGTTGGATGTAATATTAGATTGCCTTTCGAACAACACCCCAATCCTTATATACAAACCTCGCTTACTTTTAATTATTTTTTTATTAGGAAAGTAATTCTAGTAAAATACTCGTACGCGTTTATTATTATGCCTGGCGGTTTTGGAACGATGGATGAGTTTTATGAAACCCTAACACTAGTGCAAACAAAAATCATTAACGATTTTCCTATTGTATTATTTGGGAAAGACTATTATAAACCACTTTTTGACCATCTTCAAATAATGGTAGAACAGGGTACTATTTCTGCAGAAGATTTGAACCTTGTATTATTAACCGATGACATAGAAGATGCTACACAACATATTCACACCTATGTTCAAACAAACTATCAAGTTAAAAAAAGAAAACGTTTGTGGTGGTTGTTTGAAAAAGTATAAAACAATCGCTATTCAACTCTTTTACCCATTGGAAAGGTATAGCCCAAACTAAGTATTAGTTCGTAAGTGCCAAACGCTTGTTTGGCAGTTCCTTTGTACACTTTTAAATTTGAGTAGCGGGCGTAGTCTATTTTATTGGTAAATTCTAGATAGACTTTTTTATGCACTGTTGCACGCAAACCTGCTTCTGCGCCTATATTCCATCCGCCTAATTGAAATCCATCTTGGTTTGCTTTTCCAAACAATGTGTTTTCTACATGTGGTATTACAGGGCCAATTCCACCTTTTGCTAAAAAGTCAATTTTAAAATTTCCAGATTTAGTTTCTTGCCAATTCCAGCGTTTTACCAAATTGAATAGTAAAAAATTAGCACCATTATTTAAAAAATAAACAAAGCCGTTGGCTGCAGAAAAATTTACCAATGTGTCTACTTGTCGGCCCCCTAAAGTGCCTACCACTTTGGCTAATTGCCCATCTGTAATAATATGTTTGGTGTGGTCGAAATTTATTTCCCAAGCCAAGCCTTTTTTCTTGTTAAAGAAATAACCAAATCGATAATTGTATTGTGGAATGCTTAGTGCGAGTTGTAATAATCCTTCATCCCAACCTGGATGATCGTGCGAATGGATTGCTTGAAACTGGTAATTATTATTAAGTTCTGGTTGATTAACTTTTACATTTGAATGGGTATACCATTCTTTATTGTATCCCCAAGAAAAATAAAATTCTCCTTTTCTTTCTTTTTTTTGTTGCGATAAGCCAATTATAGGCAATGCAAATACAAACACTAATAAAACTTGTAATAGTTTTTTCATGGTAGAATAATTTATGCTACAAAATTAGGCCCTTGTTGGCAGAACCGTAGAGATTCTTAGTCTAGTATTGGACTCAACCAACGCTCTGCAACGGTTAATGGCATTTTCTTTCTGTCGGCATAATCAACTAATTGATCGCGTTCGATTTTTCCAATACCAAAATATTGACTCTGTGGATTGGCAAAATACCAACCACAAACCGAAGATGCTGGATACATAGCCATTGACTCTGTTAATTCAATGCCAATGGTTTCAGTAACATTTAATAAATCAAATAATTTATATTTTTCGGTGTGGTCTGGGCAAGCCGGATAACCTGGTGCAGGACGTATACCTTGGTATTTTTCCTTAATTAATTCTTCGTTGCTTAATGTTTCGTTAGCAGCATATCCCCATAATTCTTTACGAACTTTTAGGTGCAGGTATTCTGCAAATGCTTCTGCTAAACGATCTGCTAAAGCTTGTAAAATGATTTTATTATAGTCGTCTAAATTTGCTTCAAATGCTTTGATATGCTTTTCAATTCCGTGTATGGTTACAGCAAATGCGCCGATATGATCATTGAGTTTGGCCGTTTCGGGCGCAATAAAATCTGCTAATGATAAGTTGGGTTGATCGGCTGCTTTTTGAATTTGTTGGCGTAAAAAATTCAGTTCAATATTTCCTTTATCGGTAGCAACTATTATATCATCTTCTTTACTAGTAGCTGGCCAAAAACCAATACTGCCTTTTGCTTGCAACCAATTTTCTGCTTCAATTTTATCAAGCATTGCATTGGCATCATTGTATAGTTTAGTGGCTTCTATACCTACAACGCTATCTGTTAATATTTCAGGAAAATTGCCATGTAATTCCCAAGCAATAAAAAATGGTTTCCAGTCAATAAATGGTCGGAGTGTTTGCGTAGTAACATTTGCAAAAACTTTTGTGCCTGTAAAGCTTGGAACTACTGGCGAAAAACTATTCCAGTCAATGGCTGTTTTTTTCTTTTTTGCTTCGCTATAAGGAAGGTAGTTTTTGGTAGATTTTTTATTATCAAAACTTTGTTTGAGTGTTTGATATTCGGCTTTTATGCCAGATAGAAAATCGTCTTTTTGATCTTTGCTTAACAAGGAGCCTGCTACAGTTACACTTCTAGAAGCATCTAGTACATGCACAATACCTAAATCATATTCTGGTGCAATTTTTACGGCAGTATGCATGCGTGAAGTAGTAGCACCGCCAATTAATAATGGCTGCTTCATTCCCCTTCTTTTCATTTCTTTGGCAATATGTACCATCTCATCGAGGGATGGCGTAATTAGCCCACTTAGCCCAATAATATCTACTTTCTCTCTGATGGCCGCTTCTAAAATTTTATCTGCAGGAACCATTACACCTAAATCAATAATATCGTATCCATTACATCCTAGCACAACCCCTACAATGTTTTTTCCAATATCGTGTACATCTCCTTTAACAGTGGCCAATAAAATTTTAGCGGCACCTGCAGCTTCTTCATTAAGTGTGCCAGCGGCTAAATGCGCTTGTTTTCTTTCTTCTTTTTCAGCTTCAATAAAAGGCGTAAGTACGGCTACGCTTTTTTTCATTACGCGTGCACTCTTTACTACTTGTGGCAAAAACATTTTTCCTGCTCCAAATAAATCACCCACCACATTCATACCATTCATGAGTGGTCCTTCAATAACATCTAATGGTTTTGGATATTTTTGTCGGGCTTCTTCGGTGTCGGCATCAATGTATTCAGTGATACCATTTACTAGTGAATGTTTGAGTCTTTCTTCTACACTTTCATTGCGCCATTTTTCGTCACGTATTTCTACTTTACCTTTTGCGCGAACAGTTTCTGCGTGTGCAATTAGTTTTTCGGTGGTTTCGTTGTTGTCGTTGTTTTTATTTAGAATAACATCTTCGCATAATTGGCGAAGGGTTGGTTCAATTTCGTCATACACCACTAACTGACCTGCATTGACAATCCCCATATCCATGCCCGCTTTAATGGCATAGAATAAGAATACACTGTGGATCGCTTCGCGTACATGGTCGTTACCACGAAAAGAGAAGGATACATTTGATACACCTCCACTCACTTTAGCAAGTGGCATGAGTTGTTTTATTTCACGCGTTGCTTCAATAAAATCTACTGCATAATTATTGTGCTCTTCAATTCCAGTAGCAATGGCAAAAATATTCGGGTCAAAAATAATGTCTTGTGGTGCGTATCCAACTTGCTCCGTTAATATTTTATAAGCACGCAAACAGATACTCACTTTGCGTTCCTTGGTATCGGCTTGTCCTATTTCGTCAAAAGCCATTACAATTACTGCTGCACCAAATGCTTTACAAATGAAAGCTTGCTCAATAAATTTGGCTTCGCCTTCTTTCATTGAAATAGAATTCACAATACATCTTCCTTGCACACATTTTAAACCTGCTTCAATAATTTCGAATTTTGAACTATCAATCATGATAGGAATTCGTGCAATATCTGGTTCTGATTGTACTAAGTTTAAAAAATTGGTCATGGCCCAAACACCCTCTAACAGGGCATCATCCATATTTACATCCAAAATTTGCGCACCGCTTTCTACTTGTTGACGGGCAACAGATAGGGCTTCTTCGTATTTATTTTCTTTAATAAGTCGGGCAAACTTTTTTGATCCTGTTACATTGGTTCTTTCGCCAACGTTCACAAAATTTGTTTCAGGCCTAATCACTAAAGGCTCTAAACCCGATAAACGTAAATATGGTTTGATGCTCGACATAGTAGTTTTTTTACAAAGCGTTTTCTAAAACTGGCAATTCCCTTGGTTGTAGGTTTTTTACATTTTCGGCAATATGCTTAATATGATCGGGTGTAGTTCCGCAACATCCTCCCACAATATTTACAAAACCTTGTTTGGCCCATTCTTCAATAAAATGTGCTGTTTCATGGGGTTGCTCATCGTACTCACCCATGGCAT
Source organism: Sediminibacterium sp. (assembly GCA_037132335.1). Classification (GTDB taxonomy): domain Bacteria; phylum Bacteroidota; class Bacteroidia; order Chitinophagales; family Chitinophagaceae; genus Sediminibacterium. The sequence continues at coordinate 4,225 of JBAXPJ010000003.1, forward strand.
TTGGTAGCCCTGCATTTGGATAAGCAGAAGTACAACAAGAAGCTATTTGGCTTAACTCTTCTATATGACTACGCATTTCTGCAGCACCAAGTGCACAATTCAAACCAACGCTCAATGGATTGGCGTGCATCACTGAAGTATAAAATGCTTCTAGTGTTTGTCCACTGAGGGTTCTTCCAGAAGCATCGGTAATGGTGCCACTAATCATTACAGGTAATTCTGGTTTACCAGTTTCTCTGAAATATTTTTTAAGCGCGTAGATAGCACCTTTTGCATTGAGTGTATCAAAAATGGTTTCAATTAAAATAATGTCTACACCGCCATCTACTAATCCACCAATCTGTTCGTAATAAGCTGCAACAACTTCGTCGAATGTAACGGCTCTGAATCCAGGATTATTTACATCTGGAGACAAACTCAAGGTTTTATTTAAGGGCCCAATTGCACCAGCTACAAATCTTGGTTTTGACGGATCCTTTGCTGTATAAGCATCTGCTGCTATACGCGCACATTTGGCAGACGCTACATTTAATTCATAAGCCAATGATTGCATATCGTAATCTGCCATGGCAATTACGGTACTACTAAACGTATTGGTTTCTATAATATCGGCGCCAGCTTCAAGGTATTGTTTGTGAATGCCAATAATAATATCGGGCTGTGTAATGCTCAATAAATCATTATTACCTTTTACATCGGAATGCCAGTTTTTAAAACGTTCGCCACGGTAATCGGCTTCGCTTAATTTATGGCGTTGAATCATGGTGCCCATTGCGCCATCAATTACCAATATTCTTTTTGCCAATGCTTGTTTGATATCCATACAATAATTTTATTTCTATGTATTTATCACAGAAAGGTTGATAGATCAAACTTAAAACGCTAGGAGAGAAATGAGGTAGGCTCTTCAAAACGTTTATTAGTTCGATTATACCCCGAAGGGTTTAGCCGGCCGAACAATAAACAAATCCGCCTGCTATTGTGCAAAAATAGCAGGCGGAGCTTGATTTTCCAAGAATATAATGAATTAGTCGTATTGACTTGTTACAGTGATTTCTAACTCGTTAGCAATACTTTTACCAATATCACTACCTGTAATACCAAAATCAACCACTTTTATTTTAAAAATGCTTTTTACACTGATTTTGCCATTGGCAACAATGATGCTGCCAGTTGCCTTTACTGGTTGACTTATGCCGCGTATGCTTAAACTACCCGATACAATAGCAGGATAACTGCCATTTTTACTAAAATTGATGGCAGATAAGTTAGTTATCAGTCCTTTAAATTCACTTTTAGGAAACTTCGTGCTTTCCATATATTCTTCGTTGAAATGCTTTTGCATCAATTCATTTTCAAAAACGAATCCTTTAATCAACACAATAAAATTGATTGCACCAGTTTTTGTATCGAGTTTACTTACTGCTTGACTATTGGTTGCCTCAATATCTTCGGCGGCCAAACTAGAGAAGAACCTGATTTTGGCGGCTTTCGTACTGTGTAGGTTTTGTGCAGTAGTTGTAGTGTTAATAGCGCCCATTAAAAATAGGGCAATGATTATGTGTTTTAGCATGAAATTTATTTTACAATGATGGCTTCTTTTAAAACAACATCACTTAAGAAACCTGTACAAATTCCTTTAACAGTAATAGTTTGGCCAGGTTTAAGTGTAGGGTCGGCAGATTTTAAAGTACACAATACACCCGCCATGGCGTCATTGCTTTTTAAAGTGAGCATGGTTAATCCAGACTGATCGGGTTTTGCTTCTACAATTTCTCCTTTTATTTCAACGGATTTATCTAAATAAGTAGTGTTGGCTGCTGTTTCATTTTCTTGAAATGCTTTTACCAAATCTGGCGCACTAATACTTATTCCTTTCTCGTCTGCCACATCTCTTTTAAAATGGGTGGGTTTATAAAACACAAAAAACCAAACACCAATTACGGCAGTGATTAAAATAGAGAGCGTGGCAACTAGTATTTTCTTCTTCATCTTTAAAACTATTTTACATATTGTTGAATAGGTAAGCGATTGGCAATGCTTCGAGCTAGTGTCATTTCATCGGCGTATTCTAATTCGCCGCCAAAAGCAATTCCTCTAGCAATGGTGGTGATTTTGCAGGAGAGGTTTGCTATTTTTTTTTGGATATAATAAATAGTGGTATCTCCTTGAATATTGGGGCTAAGTGCAAAAATCAATTCCTCAATATTTTCTTGTTGAATTCTTTGTACTAATGGGGTGATATTTAATTGATCGGGGCCAATGCCATCGAGGGGTGAGATGATTCCATCAAGCACGTGGTAAGTGCCATTAAATTGTTGGGTACTTTCAATAGCTATCACATCACGAATATTTTCAACCACACAAATTAGGTGTTGGTTGCGCATTGAATTAGCACAAATGGCACAAATAGTTGCATCGCTTACATTAAAGCATCTTTTACAGAACTGAATATCCTTGCGCATTTTGGCTATAGTATCTCCAAAAAATTGCACTTCTTGAACGTCTTGTTTTAACAGGTGCAACACCAAACGCAATGCAGTTTTTTTGCCAATACCCGGTAATTTCGAGAATTGCAGTACAGCATTTTCAATAAGTGTAGAAGGAAGTTGCATTTAACAAAGATAAGTAGCGATTGCTATCTAAGCGACTATTGTTAATACTATCTGTGCATTAAATAAAAAAACGAAAAAGAATCCCCAAACATGTGCCAAAAATTAAAAGCAGCGAATAGGGAAACGCCGTTTTAGAATTAAAATTTACCTGATTCCAGTATCTGATAATAAATAGGGGAAGGGTAAATAAAAGCAAGATCATTGGTAGCCAAAGCAATTCAAAAATTGCCCCAATTAGGGCAAAATGGTAAATATTTATAATGCCAAAAATGCTTATTCCCCAAAAAAAAGATACAAATAAGCTCAAAATAAATAGTGTTTTATCGATTGCGCTTAATTTCATAAGGGTGCATATTTGCTAGAATGTAAAGCTTTGATCAGTATCTCTATCGGCTTTTATGACTGCTTTTTTAGGAAATGATATGACAATTTCAGGTTGCTTTTTTGGAGTCGAAAACTTTCCGGCATCCCATACGCCATTTTTATTGGCATCTAATAACACCCGAATTTCGTATTCAGCTGGCTTGAATCTTTTACGTATAAATTCCTTTCCGGTAATTGGAATTGACTCCACAATTTTTCCTTCTACAATTAATTGCAATACCGGATTTTTTGATAGGTCAATATTTGGGAATCGAAATCTACAACTACCATAGTCTGATTCTTTTTTGGTAATGAATTTGGCGCTATCTGCTTTTGGAAGATTGATGCCTGCAGTGTCTGATACCGCATCTTTATTAATGATAATTCGAAAAGCAGTTTTTTCTTTCCAAGGATATTGTATGGATATTTTTGTATTCGATGTGTCTAATGAAAATTTATAACCTGTAATGGGTTTAAAAAGGGTATCGTATAAAACAATTTTGCTACTATCAAAAGATTTTAATTTTCTACTAAAGGTTAAATCTAGTGTACCCAATAAATCTTGTTGCCCATTGTCTAAATTCACAGTGTATTTAAGTCGCTTATCTTCTGGAGGTGCTTTCCCTGTTGACTTTGGCGCCATACTAGCAGTTACGGGTTTATCCTTTTTTTTAAATTCTTGGTATGCATAAAGCGTATCTGTTCGCGTATTTTTATTGATAACAATAGGCTGGTTTAAGTAGGCGAATAATTTGGTACTGTCGTCGTATTTTTGGGTAAAATCATTGGGTATAACATAGGCTGCAAATTGGCCTGCTGGCAAAAAATTAAAATTAAAATATCCCTTGCCATTTAATTTAGCCAAATAGCGTGCTTTGTTTTTTACAATAGCACTATCATTTAGGTTATTATGCAAAACAACAATTAAGGTACTATCAATTTTTCCGCTTTCTGCTAGTATTACATAGCCTCGGTAATGATTTGTATCTACTTTATTTCCAGTAGAAAAAACATAGGTAAATTCTTTTGCCAAATTCCCTTCATTGACGTCTTTGATAGCGCTCCCAAAATTAATAGAATAAGTAGTGTTTTTTTCTAAACTATCTTTTAGTTTAACAGTTACATTGCGCAATTTAGAATCTATAATTGGCGATTTAACTGGGTTGGGAGAGATAATTACATTTTCATTTACAGCCTGCAACTGAACGTATTCGTCAAAAGTTAAAACAATATTTTGCGTACTAATATTTACAGCCGAGTCTTTTGGTAATGAATTGATTAATCTTGGTGGCAAACTATCCCTAGGCCCTCCACCAGGAGGAATAATATTGGCACAAGAGAACAAGCTAATGCTCGCTATAAAACAAAAGAGTAAAACAATTAGCTTAGTATAGTTCAGTTTCATAAATCGGTTCATTCAGTGGAGCGCTTGTTTTAACAGCAAATATAGAACTGTATGGCACTTAATTTACAGTCCTTCAATAGTGAAAAGTTAATTATTCTTCGGCACTCTCGTTTAATTCATTGATATCGTGTAAAGCAACTGCTAGTTGGTTGTCTTTTACAAAATTACACCAATGGCATTCTTTTTTGCCACATCCTGTATAGAGTTCTCGGTCCTGAATTTTTTTCCAAACAGTTTGAATTTGGTGGGTAACCGTAGTCATGTCTTCGGGTGTAATAGTAATTTTCTCTTTGCGGTATATTTTCTTTTTATCGGGCTCTATAAAATCAAACTCGGTACTAATTACCTTCCAGTTTTTTTGCTCATAATGGTCTACCAATATTTTATAAAAAACAGCCTGACGCCAATAGTCTCCACCATTTGGATCTTTTTCGTGTGGGGGTTTTAATTTGCTTTTTGCATTTTCTATATCGCCCGTTTTATAATCTACCACATTAACCGAACCGCCCTCAAATTCTAGTTTGTCTAGTTTGCCTTTTAATGGCACACCTGCTACCACCACATTTCTGATGGTTCTTTCTACCGCTACAATTTTTGGCCAAGTATTAATGTATTGTTGATAATAATTTAACAATACTCGGTGGCCATATTCCATGCGTCGTTCGAACTGTTCTCTAGTAAAACTTTCACGGTGTCGATGCATGAACCATTCAAAATATTTAATAAATTGTTGTTGGTCTGGAAACTTTTCTGTTTCCTGCATTTTAGTGAACAATTGTTCTAAAGCATAATGCACAGCCGATCCAAATTCAGTGGCTTCGGACTTTCCAGAAGGCACACGTACTAAATTTTGAAAATAGAATTGTAAAGGACATTTTAAGTAATTATTTAATGCCGTTACATTCATTACAAACTTGTCGAGAATTTGGGTAATAAAATCTGCTTCAACTTTGGCAATTTCTGGTGCTTGTTCTTGATCGAATTGAACAAGTGCAAATGCACTTAATATTTCGGTACTTATTTCTGGTTTTTTAACAGGCATATCGTGTTCCGATAAAATTTCTGCTATAAACATAGAAGGCTCTAAAGGCTTTCCATCATTTTTAAATTTGCTATACGAAATATGTAAATTGAGTTCAGCCCTTGTAAGTGCTACATAGAATAACCTGCGTAATTCTTCTTCTTCGTTTTTTTGAGAAGTGGATATAAATAGCGTATCTGGAAATGCGTATCCACCACCTGGTTTTCTTTTTTTCTCCCAACTGCTTGCATTACATCCAGCAAAAAATACGTGTTCGAATTCTAAACCTTTAGAACCGTGTGCAGTTAATAGGTTCACGCCTTTGTCGTTGCCACTTACTTGTACCAGTGGTAGGTTTAATTTTTCTTTTTCCATCAAAGAAAAAATATTTACCAATTGGCTTAAACTTAAGGTTGGATTTCTGCCTGCTTCTTCTTTTACAAATTCAAACAATCCAGTAAGTACTTGTAAATGCCAGTGTTTTTCAGGACTCTGCATAATCCATCCTAACACATTACTTGCGCGAATAATATTTTCGAATAAATTAATTAAACTCAAATTAGCTGCATCGGTAATTAAACTTTCAATAGCGTCACTGGCTATTTTAATGCCAGTTGCTGGTGCTTGGCTAAACAGGTCGGCTGCTGGTGCTGTTGATTTTTGGCGTATTAATTTTCTTAAGCTGGTTTTGTTTTCGCCAAATTTTTTATCTGCAACATGGGCGGTCATTTGTGCTATTTCAATAGCTGGAATTTGAAACCAATTAAAATGTAAAATTTCAAATAGCATTTCTTCGCCACCAAATGGCGTGTCTAGTTCTGCTGCTAAATATTCTAAAAATAGAATTATTTTTTTGGCTAGTGGAATTTGAAGAATATTTAAATTCCTTTTGCTGTATACGGCAATATTTTGTTGTTTAAAAAATTCGGTAAGCGTTTCTCCGTATTTATTTTCTTTATAAATAATGCCAATTCTTCCTGGGAGCACACCATTTTTTAATAGGCTGTCTACTTGCAAACAGATATCAATCATTTCTTGTCTGACAGAAGCATATTCATTGATAATTGGCTGGTGTGTTAGATTTTGTAGTGCTTTATTTGAAGCGACCAATGTTTTACTTAAACCTGGAATTTGATTGATTAATCTTTCTTGGTTTCTGTCGATTAATGTTTTTGAAATATCTAAAATAGGTTGGGTAGACCGATAATTATTTGTGAGTACTAATTTTACCAAATCGTTTTTGTACTGCTGCGCAAAGCCAATCATATTTTCAACATTGGCTCCTTGAAAACGATAGATACTTTGGTCGTCGTCTCCTACAACAAATACATTTGGTTGCTCCCAAAAATTGATAAGTAATTGTACAATTTTATTTTGTGTACCACTGGTATCTTGGTATTCATCTACTAAAATATAGAGAAACTGTTCTTGGTATCTAGATAACAAATTGGGGTTTTCTTCGAATGCGCGAATGACCCAATTAATCATATCGTCAAAATCATAGCGTTTACGCTGACTCATTAATGATTGAAAAATATCGAATTGATTTACTGCAGCACGCAGCTTTTCCATCTTTTCTATTTCATCTGCTAACTTATTAGCTTTTACATCACCGGCCTTAAATTGTTTGTATGCTTTTTGATAAATATAGTCATCACGCGTTGGCAGGTCTGCAATATAATCGTCAATTTTTTGTTCAATAAATGCAGGGGTCCAGCCCTCTTTTTTCATTGTACTAAATAATTGTTGCAGGTTGTTTATTTCAAAATACACATCACCACGGTAACGTTTTAATGGATTGTCTTTATCGAAACTATCTATGAGTTGTTTAAATAAATCTATTTTTTCTAAATCAGAAATTGGGTCGAGAGATGTTTTTAAAAACAAGGATAAATTCTCTTGAATGATATCGTTACAAAACGCATGGAAAGTGTAAATATTCACTTTATACGCATCGGGTCCTATAAAATCCAATAGCCTTTTACGCATGGCCACTGCTCCAGCATCGGTATAGGTTAAGCAAAGAATATTTTCGGGTTGTGCATCTGTTTCTAATAATATTTTACCAATCCTAGCACTTAAAATTTGTGTCTTTCCTGTTCCTGGTCCTGCTATCACCATAACCGGGCCCTCTATTGTATCAACAGCTTTTCTTTGCTCGTTATTTAAGTCAGCATAAATTTTCTCGAATGCCTGTTTTTGTATTGCTATATCTGCCATTTTATAAAGATAATTGAATCATAGCAGTCAATAAAGCCAACTTTATGGCCAAATTGTTGTTAGTTCTATAAATAACGGTATTATGTCTAAAGTTTATTCCATTAAAACAGTACAAACCATTCCTATTAGTTTAACGGAGGCCTGGGATTTTTTTAGTAAGCCAGACAATTTAAAAGATATTACCCCTAGTAATTTAGGGTTCTTGATTGTTTCTAAGCACCATGGAAAAACCATGTATGCAGGTCAAATTATTGAATATACGGTGAAACCTATTTTAGGAATTCCATTGTATTGGATGACAGAAATTACACAGGTAGCAGACCAACAATATTTTATAGACCAACAGCGGTTTGGTCCTTATGCCATGTGGCACCACCAACACCATTTTAAAGCGGTAGAAGGCGGTGTTGAAATGACAGATATTGTACACTATAAACTGCCTTTTTTCTTTTTGGGTGATATAGCCAATTGGTTATTTGTAAAAAGCCAATTAAAAGGAATTTTTGATTTTCGTTTTCAAGCAACCGAAGCAAAATTTGGTGTTTGGAAAAATTCCCAAAAATCAGAAATTCAGTTTGGATAATTATTTTAATTCTATCAGCTGACTCACATTATTATTTCTGTCAATAGAGGCTACGCAAATGCGTTTGCCATTAATATCGGGTACTTTTGATAGGTCTATTATAGCTGCTTTTTCTGCTACAATTAATTGCACCAATTGTGCATTTGTTACACTAATAGGCTTTCCGTTTTCAAGTGTAAAAACGCCAAATGCTTTGATAGTTTCTTTGCCAGTATTGCTCACTTGAATCATGCCATTCGCCTGTTTTAGAATGCTTGGTTGTTCTGGTGCAATGGCATCAATCCATGACATGGGTGGTACTAAAGCAGGATAGTAATAGTAATGATTGCGCAAACTATCACTCCATCCATTTGGATTTTTTTCGAATGTTTTACTACTAAAATAAATAGCACCTTGTGTTGTAGGTATATTTCTTAAAGCCGTTAATTGCTCTGGAATTTGATTTAAATTTTTCCAAGCAGGGTTGCTACCTGCACGATAAATGCCTAATCCAATATATACTTGTTTGCCATAAGTATGTTCGTTCCACCATTTCAACAAAACATCGTAGTCGGCTAATTTATGACCACGCTCCCAATAAAGTTGTGGCACCACATAGTCAATCCATCCTTTGTCCATCCACAATAAAATATCGGCATATAAATCATCGTAATTGGTTTGTCCAGCCTTGGTTTCGCTACCCATTGGGTCTTGACTTTTATTGCGCCAAACACCAAAAGGGCTGATACCAAATTTTACCCTAGGATTTGCAGCACGAATCGTTTGGCATAATAATTTAATAATACTATCGCAATTACTTCTGCGCCAATTTTCTTTGTCCATTCCCTTGCCATACTGCGCAAAACTTTGTTGGTCTGGAAATTCTTTGCCAGTAATTCTATAAGGATAAAAATAGTCATCCATATGAATGGCATCAATATCATAGCGGGTAACAATATCTTTTACTACCCTGGCTGTATGTTGGCGCACTTCTGGGAGTGCTGGGTTGAAATATTTTTTATCGCCATACACCAAAAACCATTCTGGATGTAATTTGGTTAAATGTGTAGGTGCAACTGAAGACCTTTGCATGTTAAATACCGCACGATAGGGGTTCAGCCAAGCATGAAATTCCATTCCCCGAATATGTGTTTCTTTAATCATGAATGCTAAGGGATCGTAATAAGGCACGGGTGGTTGGCCTTGTTTGCCAGTTAAGAATTCACTCCAAGGTTCTAATTGAGAAGGATATAACGCATCACCTGCAGGACGAATTTGAACAACAACAGCATTCATTCCATTCTGTTGGTGCATATCCAACAGTTTAATGAATTCGGCTTTCTGTGCTTCAACAGAAAGGTTTTTACTACTTGGCCAATCGATATTATCTACGCTTGCAACCCAAACGCCGCGAAATTCATAATTGCGTGGGTTTTGAGCTACTGCGTTTAATGCAAATAGGCAAAAAACAAGCAGCATATAGGTGTGGGTTAATTGCTTCATCTTACGAATATAAATAGTTGTTTGCAGCTAATGGACTATGTGGAAGGATTTTGATATTGTGCTATTGAAATACACATTTGGTATTAATGATGGTTGGCATTTTATCGAGGAGTCGATTCGGTTCAATTGTTTCTAAACTGTGTTTGATGAATATTTTTCAATTCCCGTAACAATAAAATTGATTGATTAATCTTCCCAAACACTTAACCCTTCACTACAATTGGCACAGATATCGATATTTTTTCTGCTAGTAATTAGTTCTTGTCGAAACTGTTTGTAATTACTATTGTTCCAGGTTTCTTTAAAACTTTGGGTATGTAAATTTCCAAGTTGGTGCGTGGCGTCTTTATCAAAACAACAAGGCACAACCAACCCATCCCAAGTGATTACATTGGCATGCCAGAGCTTCCAACAATGGTTGCTCAGTCCACTTTTCACTTGTCTGTTACCAGCTTTGTCTTTTTTATAGCGACTATATTTTTCAATGGTTGGCACCAATCCATGTGGGTCATTTTGAAAATCGTATACCTGTGCCGTTTTAAATCGAACTTGGTCAACGCCAATTTCTGCACCTAATTTTTTAATGGCTTCAATTTGGTGTTCATTAGGCTTCACAACTAAAAATTGAAAAAACACAAATGGGGTTTTGCTGTTTAATGCTTTTTTCCATTTAACAATATTTCTAGCGCCTTCTAAAACTTTTTCTAATTTCCCTCCAATTCTATATTGTTCGTATACCTCTTGCGAAGTGCCATCTATTGAAATGATTAATCGATCAAGCCCGCTTTCAACAGTTTCTTTTGCTTTTGCATCCGTTAGGTAATGGGCGTTGGTAGATGTTGCCGTGTAAATACCTTTTTGGTGCGCATATTGTACCATTGGTAAAAAATCGGGGTTTAAATAGGGCTCACCTTGAAAATAAAAAATTAGATATAAGAGCTCTTTGTAAATATCATCGATTGTTTGTTTAAAAAAACTTTCTTCTAACATGCCAGTTGGTCGGGTAAAAGCACGCAAGCCGCTAGGACATTCTGGACAGCGAAGATTACAAGAGGTTGTTGGTTCAAAAGAAATAGAAATAGGATAGCCCCATTGAATGGGTTTACCTGTTAGTCTTGTTAATCGGTAACTCGTATACACCAACGCAGCGTTCCAAAAACGCTTGAGAGTGAGCTTTTGTAATAAGTTTACACTATCGTTCAGGTTAAAATATGCCATTAGGATACAAAAGTAAGGATGCTGGTTAAAAGAAGAACTAACAAATGTCTTTGAATCAGCAATATTTGGCGCGTATCTCCTGAAATACTTAAACAGCTGATAATTATATTCTATCTTGCAGCAGTTAAGCGTAAATTAATGGATGGAAATTTTATTTACCATAAACTCAATTCATGACCCACTTTCATGATGCTGTTACTTGTCAATCTTGCGCACAACGTTTTACATCGGTTTTTTGTAAAGCTAAACAGGAGTTCATTGCTGAAATTAATGAGCAAAAAGTTTGCAATATTTACAAGAAAGGTCAAACTATTTTTAATGAAGGATCTTACCCGTTTGGTGTGTATTGCATCAATGAAGGAAAAGTAAAACTTTCACACCTTGGCGACGACGGAAAGGAGCAAATTATTCGCTTGCTACGCGGTGGAGATGTGTTAGGATATCGTGCGCTATTAAGTGGCGAAAGATATAGTGCTAGTGCCATTGTTTTAGAAGACACACAGGTTTGTTTTATTCCCAAAGAATTATTTATTAGTATCCTTAAAAGTGATGCTGGGCTTGCATTTGAGATGATGAAGCTTTTAAGCGATGAGTTACACAAAGCAGAAATTAAACTAACCCATTTAGCCCAAAAGCCAATTAGGGAAAGGCTTGCCGAAACCTTGTTGTTTATTAAAGAGACCTATGGCTTTGAAGCAGATGGCGAAACATTAAGTGTTAGACTTTCTCGCGAAGAAATTGCCAATCTTGTTGGAACGGCCACAGAATCTACCATTCGATTATTATCGGAATTTAAAAAAGATGGTATGATTGAATTAGATGGTAAAAAAATCAAAATCCTCAAACACAAAGAATTAGTAAGAACCGCTAATCTGCAGGATTAGTAAGCGTTTTAGCCCAAAACATGATAAATATCATGTACCTACTTGAGTAGTGTCATTTACATTCCTATTATGTCAAGATATCTTGCATTGAAAAGGAAGAGATGCTATTAGATTCTTCAGATACGGTTTCAAACGAATTATTGTCGCCAGAAGGACTTTGTTCACTTATTGAGTTGGAGTATCATCCTTCTATAAACGCATCGTTAAGAAAAGTGGAAGACTATTTAATTTCAAATGCTTACGGCAAAGAATTATCTATTCCAATATCTGAATTAATTCATTTGATTTTTATGAAGTTAGCAGACGAATTACAACATTTTTTCTTAAAAGAATCGGGCATCATTTTTCCGGCTATTTGTAAAAATGAAAAAGCCAAAACAGCAAAAGAACCTGGCCATCATCAAATTCAAAATTCTTTATTTGAAACCGTTCAGCAGCGCCAGCAAATAATTGTTACTCTCTTACAAAAAATGCGGCAACTATTACACGATTATAGTATTCGTTCTGAATGGAGCAAAGAATGGCAGGAATGTGTGAACGAATTATTTTTATTAGAAAGAAAAACCTATCAATGGATACATATTGAAGGTAGTTTGCTCTATCCAAAAATTATAAAAAAGTAATAGAATTGTTCATTTGAAATTCCAATTAACGATACTTTAAATTAGCAACTTCAAACATGAGTCATTCCTTTGTTTCAAAGATATCTACTGCAGTTCAATGCTTTCATTGTGGAGAGGATTGCAATGAAAAGCCTGTTATTATTCAAGAAAAAAGTTTTTGTTGTGAAGGATGTAAAATGGTTTATGAAATACTGAATCAGTCGGGTATGTGCGATTATTATGCTATCAGCAAAAATCCTGGAACAAGTCAAAGAGTTAAAATTAGGGCAGATAAATTTGCTTTTTTAGAAGATAAAAAAATTCAAGCATCCTTACTAAGTTTTAACAATGAATCCGAAACACATATTAATTTTTATTTGCCTCAAATGCATTGTAGTAGTTGCTTGTGGCTTTTAGAGAATTTACATCAACTAAATAAAAATATAATTTCATCAAAAGTTAATTTCGAAAAAAAGGAAGCAGATATTGTTTTTGATCACCGATCAATTTCAATGCACCAATTAGCAGATTTATTGGCTTCAATTGGCTATGAGCCTTATATTAGTTTTAACGATTTTAAAAAAAATAGACCAAGAGTTAATGCGTCTAAAATTTATAAATTAGGCGTTGCTGGTTTTTGTTTTGCAAATATTATGTTGCTCAGTTTTCCTGAATACTTAGGAATTGATTCGCATGAAGCCTATTTACAAAGGGCTTTTAGGTATTTAAATATTTTATTGAGTCTGCCCGTATTTTTTTATAGTTCTTCTGAATTTTATATCAGTGCTTGGAAAAGTATAAAACATGGATTTTTAAATATTGATGCGCCCATTGTTTTAGCAGTTGCGGTGGCTTTTGGAAGAAGTTTATACGAGGTATTTAGTGGAACAGGTGCGGGCTATTTTGATTCCATGAGTGGGATTGTTTTTTTTATGTTAGTTGGGCGCGTTTTACAAGACAAAACTTATCAAGATCTTAGTTTTGAACGAGACTATAAAGCCTATTTTCCAATTGCAGTTATGCGTATTATTGAAGGAAATGCTGTAACGGTATCATTGCCAGAAATTAAACTCAACGACACCTTATTAATTCATAACCAAGAGTTGATTCCTGCAGACGGAATACTAACAATGGGCAAGGCGCTTATAGATTATAGTTTTGTTACAGGAGAATCTATTCCGGTTGAAAAACAAATGGGTGAAATTATTTATGCAGGTGGCAAACAAATAGCCGGCAATATTGAAATGTTGGTGATAAAAGAAGTAGCGCAAAGTTATTTAACCAAACTTTGGAATCGCGCTGAATTGCACACCGAAACAGTATTAGAAGAACGCTCATTCGTGCATTTGTTAAGCAGGTATTTTACTGTTATTCTTTTTACAATTGCAAGTTTGGCTGCGTTGTATTGGTATATGCACGATAGTAGTAGAATCTGGCAAGTAGTCACTGCTGTGTTAATTGTAGCATGCCCATGTGCTTTATTACTAAGCAACACTTTTACAAATGGAAATATTTTGCGCAGACTAGGTAGGAATCAATTTTATTTACGAAATGCTCAAACCATTGAAGAGATTGCTACAATAAATTATATAGTATTTGATAAAACAGGCACATTAACAACAGGTAGGTATCAAGATATTACTTATGAAGGCGTTCCAATTGATCCAAGCATCATTAAAAAAATTGCGGTACTAGCGGCACAGTCTACACATCCAATGAGTAAGGCAATTGTAGAATGGTCTGGCGAAACAGCGCCAAAACATACTGGTATTAAATCATTTCAAGAACTTCCAGGAAAAGGAATTCAAGGAATTGTAGATGGAGATTGTATAGTTATGGGATCAGCAATTTTTGTAACAAAAAAAACAGAAGGCACAGCACTTCAATCGGCAGTGTATGTTTCTGTAAATAACCAAGTATTAGGAAGCTTTGGTTTTAGAAACCATTATAGACCGCAGATTCCTGCACTATTACAACAGTTACAAAAACTTGGGTATCCTATTTGTGTATTAAGTGGTGACAATGCAGGGGAACAACAACATTTAGAAAAAATATTAGGTATTGGTGCCCCAATTTATTTTAACCAAAAGCCAGAAGACAAACTTGAAGCCATCAAAAAAATTCAATTGTCTGGAAAAAAAGTTATGATGATTGGAGATGGATTAAATGATGCGGGTGCTTTAAAACAAGCAGATGTTGGCATTGCAATTTCAGAAAACAGTTCGCATTTCACGCCAGCAAGTGATGTGATTATGGAGGCATCTGTATTGCCAAAACTCTACCAATATATTCGATTGTGTAAAGCAAATAAACAATTGGTAATGACCGCATTTGTGGTTTCAATTCTATACAATATTGTGGGAATTTCTTTTGCAGTACAAGGGAATTTGTTGCCAATGGTTGCGGCTATTTTAATGCCAGCAAGTAGCTTAAGTATTTTGTTGGTGAGTTTTGGAGCGAGTAATTTTTTAAGTTGGAAAATGGGCTTCAAATAAACCCATAAAAGATGACAAAAATCATTTAATAGCTTGAATATTTATTAGACTTTCGTTTTAGAATCCTTCTCAGTTCTTAAACGGCTTCCCACTATGAGTGTAATTTTAATTTTATTAATGGCCAGCATTTCGGTTGCTGCACTTTTCTTAGCAGCTTTTTTATGGAGTGTTCGCTCTGGTCAATACGACGATGAAATTAGCCCTCCTCTTAGAATGTTACACGACAATTCTATTTCACAAAATATAGATACAACTAATACAACAACTACACTTAAACCAATAAATTGATTCGCATGCAAGTTGAAAAGTTTTTTTACGACAACAAATCCGTGAAACTATTTGCTTACGCAACCATCTTATGGGGCGTAGTAGGTATGCTTGCAGGATTATTAATTTCTATTCAAATTTATTTACCAGCAGCAAATTTTGGATTGCCTTTTACCACTTTTGGTAGAGTAAGGCCCGTACACACCAATGCAGTAATTTTTGCGTTTGTTGGGAACGGAATTTTTATGGGTGTTTATTATTCTTTGCAGCGTTTGTGTAAAGCCCGTATGTTTAATGATACGCTGAGTAAAATACATTTTTGGGGTTGGCAATTAATTATTGTATCAGCCGCTGTTACTTTATTGGCAGGTTATACAACGGGCAAAGAATATGCAGAATTAGAGTGGCCAATTGATATTCTGATTACCCTAATTTGGGTGGTATTTGGTATCAATATGTTTGGTACTATTTTAAAAAGAAGAGAGAGTCATTTGTATGTGGCCATTTGGTTTTTTATAGCCACTTGGATTACTGTAGCGATGTTGCATATTGTTAACTCATTTGAACTTCCTTTTTCTTGGTTGAAGAGTTATAGTTTTTATGCAGGTGTTCAAGATGCATTGGTACAATGGTGGTATGGTCATAATGCGGTTGCTTTTTTCTTAACAACACCTTATTTAGGTGTGATGTATTATTTCTTGCCTAAAGCTGCCAACAGACCAGTATATAGTTATCGCCTTTCTATTATTCACTTTTGGGCGTTGATATTTTTATATATCTGGGCAGGGCCTCACCATTTATTGTATACCGCTTTACCTGATTGGGCACAAAGCTTAGGAACAGTATTTAGTATTATGCTCATTGCTCCATCTTGGGGTGGTATGTTAAATGGATTATTCACTTTGCGCGGCGCTTGGGATAAAGTAAGAGAAGATCCTATTTTAAAATTCATGGTGGTAGCAATTACCTGTTATGGTATGGCCACATTTGAAGGACCAATGCTTAGTTTAAAAAGTGTAAATGCCATTACGCACTTTACCGACTGGACTATTGCACACGTTCACGTAGGAGCGTTGGGATGGAATGGATTTTTAACTTTTGGAATTTTATATTGGATTATTCCTAGAATTTTTAATACCCAATTGTATTCTAAAAAACTAGCCACAACCCATTTCTGGATTGGAACAATTGGTATTGTGTTGTATGCAATTCCAATGTATTGGGCAGGATTTGAGCAAGCATTAATGTGGAAACAATTTACAGCAGAAGGCACATTGAAATTTCAATTTTTAGAAACTGTAACACATATTATTCCAATGTATGTAACACGCAGTTTAGGTGGATTGTTATACTTGTCTGGTGTATTGATAATGGTGTATAATATTATTAAAACTGTAAAATCTGGAGCATTGATTGCCAATGAAGCAGCAGAAGCTCCTGCATTGGTAAAATCAACCGGACACGCTAAACAATATTGGCACAGATGGATTGAAGAAAGACCAATTCAAATGTTGGTTTTTAGTTTGGTGTTAGTTGCTGCAGGTGGTATTATAGAAATGGTTCCAACCTTCTTAATTAAAAGTAATATTCCAACCATTGCTTCTGTAAAACCTTATACGCCCTTAGAATTACAAGGAAGAGATATTTATATTAGAGAGGGTTGTTACTTATGCCACTCACAAATGATTCGCCCTTTCCGTGATGAAGTTGCTAGATATGGTGAATATAGCAAAGCAGGTGAATTTATTTACGACCATCCATTTCAATGGGGAAGCAAACGTACGGGTCCTGATTTGGCACGTATTGGTGGAAAGTATCCAGACAGTTGGCATTACAACCATATGTTGGAACCACAAAGTATGAGCCCAGGTTCAATTATGCCATCTTATACTTGGCTGTTTGAAAATAAAATCGACACAGCAATTACGCCTGCAAAAATCAGGGCAATGCAAACCTTGGGAGTGCCTTATGCAATTGGTTTTGATAAAGAAGCAAATGCCAACTTAATGGCACAAGCAAATAAAATTCAAGCAGGTTTAAAAGTAGAGAAATTAGAAGTTGCGGCAGATGCAGAAATTATTGCCTTGATTGCTTATTTACAGCGTATGGGTACTGATATAAAAGGAGCAAAAGCTATACCAACTCCTACAAAATAAAATAGCATATGAAATTCATTAATTATTTAGAAAAAATAACAGGCGTTGATGTTTTTGCATTAACGTCATTAACTATTTTTTTTACATTTTTCGTTTTGATGGCTATTTGGGTAGCCACTGCAGATAAACGCGTAATGGAAGAAATCAATCATTTGCCACTTGATAATTAAGTAATAAATTTTTAAATGAACCGTCATGATAAAAAAATATTTTTCTAAACATAATAGGGTTAAAGCGTTGGTAGTATTTATTACTATTGGCTTTAGCACTAATGATGCATTTGCGGCTGGTCCACCTAAAGTATCGGATTTATCTAATCCTTTGGCACAAGTACTGCTAGTAATAATTGTGGGGTTATTATTAGCCATTGGTCTTTTGGCCAATGTAATACTTGGGGCCGCCCAAGTGTATCTTCAACGTTTTAAAGACGAACAAAAAAAATCTGGAACTACTGCTGCGAAAGCGTTGATGATTGCCATGATTTGTTTAACAAATGCATCGTTGTTTGCTGCAGAAATTCCTGCAGACCCTGCTGCAACAGCGGTTGTAGAAACTACTATTGCAGGATTGGCATTTACTTCATTTTATCTTTTAGTAGGTGTTATTGCTTTAGAATTACTGATACTAATGGTGTTGCTAATTAACCTAAAAAAATTATTGGCAAAAGAATCCTTAGTATTTATAGAAGCCGCAATTGCAGCTGATGAACCAATAGTAGCTAAAGAATCTGTCTTTATTAAATGGTGGCATAAAGTAAATAGTTTAAAACCTATTCAAGAAGAATCAACAATTGATTTAGGACACAATTACGATGGTATTAGAGAATTAGACAATCGTTTACCACCATGGTGGTTGTATGGATTTTATTTGTGCATCATTTTTGCAGGCGTTTATTTATATCGATACCATGTATCGCACTCTGAACCATTAAGTGCCGAAGAGTTAAGTATTTCTCTTGAAAAAGCCGCAATCGACAAAGAAGCGTACTTGAAAAAATCTGCTAATAATGTAGATGAAAATACAGTGACTTATTTATCGTCTCCAGCAGATCATGAAGCGGCACAAAAAATATTTTCTACCATTTGTGCGGCCTGTCATTTGCCAGATGGTGGCGGTTCTGTAGGACCAAACCTTACAGATGCTTATTGGATTCATGGCGGAGGCATTAAGGATATTTTTAAAACCTTAAAATACGGCTGGCCAGAAAAAGGAATGAAGAGTTGGAAAGACGACTATTCACCCGTGCAGTTAGCGCAGTTGGCTAGTTATGTAAAATCCCTACAAGGAACTAAACCAGCAAAACCAAAAGAACCTCAAGGAGTATTGTATGAAGAAAAAGCGTCTGCAACAAAAGCAGCTGATTCTACAAAAACACCAGCAGTTACCGGAAGCGACAAAAAAGCCGTTGCCATTAATCGATAATAATGAGCCATATTCAGCATGCCAATGAACCCCTTTCAGAAGATTTTCGAGATAGGCTTGCAACAGTAGACGAATCGGGTAAACGTAATTGGATTTATGCCCATCAACCAAAGGGTAAGTTTTACAGTATTAGAACTTACCTGAGTTGGTTGTATTTTATTGTTTTCTTTGGATTACCCTTTGTTGAAATTAATCATCGACCCTTATTTCTATTTAATATTCCCAATGCCCAGTTTATCATTTTTGGGAAAGTGTTTTGGCCAGAAGATTTTTTTATTTTCGGATTAACGATGATCACATTTGTGTTCTTCATTATTTTATTTACCGCAGCTTTTGGAAGATTATTTTGTGGATGGGCTTGCCCTCAAACCAATTTTATGGAAATGATGTTCCGTAAAGTTGAATTTTTAATTTTAGGCGATGCACCTGCGCAAAAAGCTTTACAAAAAGCACCATGGTCGCTAAAGAAAATTTTTAAAATCACATTAAAGCATATTGTATTTTTCTTACTTTCTTTTGTGATTGCAAATTTTTTTCTGGCTTATATTATTGGCGTAAAAGAACTCGAAAAAATAATTGTTGAGCCTGTTATTGCCCATGTGGGAGGCTTAACCGCCATCATGGTTTTTAGTGCGGTATTTTATGCGGTATATGCTTTTTTTAGAGAACAAGCATGTACAGTAGTTTGTCCGTATGGTCGTTTACAAAGTGTATTACTCGACAGAAATTCTATGATTGTGGCCTACGATTACAAACGTGGCGAACCTCGTGGAAACGCCAAGAAAGACCATAGTGGCGCATTAGGAGATTGTATAGATTGTCATCAATGTGTTCGGGTTTGTCCTACAGGAATTGATATTAGAAACGGTGTACAAATGGAATGTGTGGGTTGTACAGCTTGTATAGATGCTTGTAATGATGTAATGGAAAAAATTGGAAAACCCAAAGGGTTAATTAGGTATGCTTCTGAAAATACTATTGCAAGTGGCGATTCATTGCATTATACCACTAGAATGAAAATTTATACCGGCTTGTGTTTGTTGGTATTAACTATTTTGTCGGTTATATTATTTACACGAAATGATATTGATGCAACCATTATGCGAACACCTGGCATATTGTATCAAGAAAGAGGTGCAGATAGCATTTCAAATTTGTACAATATAAAATTGGTGAATAAAACAGTAGAACCCATTCAATTAACCATACAACTAGAAGGCCATGATGGTAAAGTTGAAATAATAGGAAAGCCTTATATTCAAGTAGACAAAGAAGGACAAGGTACTGGTTCGTTTTTTGTTGAAATTCCTAAAACAAGAATTCATAGTAGAAAAACAAAGCTCACATTGCAGTTGTTTGAAGGCACTAAACTAGTGTGTAGTTTACCTACTAATTTTTTGGGTCCA
The DNA here is from genome assembly GCA_037132335.1 of Sediminibacterium sp. Lineage (GTDB taxonomy): Bacteria > Bacteroidota > Bacteroidia > Chitinophagales > Chitinophagaceae > Sediminibacterium. Next base: position 24,364 of record JBAXPJ010000003.1, read on the forward strand.
GTAACAAAATAATTATTCAATTTGAAAACGCAATAGTATGAGTTGGGGAAATAAATTAGTGGTTGTTTTTGTGTTATTTGCTGTTTTTATTGGCACAATGGTATACAAGGCATTTAACACGCCCTTAGATTTAGTAAGCAAAGACTATTACAAAGAAGAGTTGCGTTATCAAGACAAAATTGATGGCATGAATAATGCAGCAAAAATTAGTAAGGTAATTGTTACGCAAAATCAAACAGCAATAAACATTCAATTTCCTATAGAGCAAAAAGGAAAATCCATAAAAGGAGAAGCTTTTTTTTACTGTGTAACGGATGAAAAAAAAGATATTCGATTACCTATTATTGTTGATTCAACGGCTAGCTTAGTGGTATTTAAAAATAAATTGCAAAAAGGTGTTTATGCTTTAAAACTAAACTGGCAATTAGAAAAAGAAATGTTTTACAACGAACAACAAATAGTAGTACAATAAATGGTTTGGCAATTACTCATATCTGGATTAGCATTAGGTGCGGTAAGTAGTTTCCATTGCGTTGGCATGTGTGGTCCTATTGCTTTTTCATTACCCGTGTATTATTTACCAGCACATAAAAAATTAACAGGTATTATTTTATATCATACAGGAAGAATTTTTATTTATGCAGCATTAGGTGTGTTTTTTGGATTTCTAGGGCACCAATTTTTTCTTGCAGGATTCCAACAAATCTTTTCTATTTTATTGGGTTGTACAATTTTGTTTATACTGCTACAAACCATATTGAACAAGCAATTGGTAAAATTGAAATGGGTAGACCAATTTCAAAAATGGCTACAAAAAATCATAGGCAAATACTTGCAACAAAAACAATTGTCAGCAATGATAGTGTTGGGCATGGCCAATGGTTTATTGCCTTGCGGAATGGTTTATCTAGCTATTACAGGTGCTTTGGCTGCTAGTACAGTAAGTGGCGGTGTGCTTTTTATGACAGCTTTTGGTTTAGGCACTTTTCCTGCGTTATTTGTTTTATCTTATTCAGGAAGTATTATAGGAATAGATGCTCGAAATAAAATGAAAAGAGCGGTTCCCTATTTTGTTGCTACTATGGCTTTACTGCTAATTTTACGCGGACTCAATTTAAATATCCCAATGGTTAGTCCACTACTAAATAATACAATTGCCAAAACAGTTGTATGTCCTTAATGCGTTATTTAGCTGGAAGCAATTTTCTATAACTGATTAGTAAAGCCAATAAGCAACCCGTGCTATCTGCAACAATATCTAGTAATTCAAAACTTCTGTTAGGAATCCAATTCTTTTGTATGAATTCAATAGCTGTTCCATAAGCAATGCCAGATAAACTAATGATCCAAAACCATTGTTTTATTTTGGCAACACTAATAAGCCTTTTTTTTAACGGAAAATTAAATAGCAAACAAAGTGTAGTAAAGAATGATATGTGAACTGCTTTGTCTAATTGAGGGATAGTAAATAAACGCCCTGTTGGAAATTCATTGCCAGGTAGGCAGAATAAAACAGTTATAAAAGCAAAAAATACAATAGCTGGTAAAAAAGGGTATTTATTTAGTAAGCGCATAAGCAAAGATAAAATTTTGCTTATGCGCTTACAAATATTTTAATTATCCTACTAAGTCGGTGTATGCTTGGCTACTTAACAATTCAGCAACATCGGCCGGATTAGTCACTTCCATTTTAATCATCCAACCGTCTCCGTAAGCATCTGTATTTACTAATTCGGGTTGTTTTTCAAGTAAATTATTGATCTCTGTAACAGTTCCAGCAACAGGTAAAAACAAATCACTTACTGTTTTCACTGCTTCTACAGTTCCGAAAACTTCTTCGGCAGCTAGTGTTTTACCAACTGTATTGATATCAACATAAACAATATCGCCCAATTCATGCTGTGCAAAATCGGTAATGCCAATGGTAGCAATATTGCCTTCTAACTTAATCCACTCATGGTCTTTGGTGTACTTTAGTTCTGCCGGAAAAAGGTTCATATAGTTTGTTTTTTATTTTGCAAATATTGAATAAAAATCAATTGGTTGTTAGTAATTCTTAACTGAATAGACTAACTATTTTTTAGAAGCCCATTTGTTCGAAATACAATAACACATGGTCTTTAATAAAATTCTCTTGTTCTACTAAGTGAAGTACTGGTATTTCTTTCACTTGTGTAAAATGTGGCCATCCGTCTTCGTCGTTACCTGCTTTAATATAATAGCCACTTTGTGCCAAAATAGTACAAACAGCTACATGCATGAGGTCTTGTTTTTGCTCCTTGCTAATTTTTTCAACAATAAAGCCTGTTTCTTGCAATCCTACTAAAAATAAAACGGCTTCTAAATCTGGCTTTTTTCCGAATTTATCTACCAATTTGGCTTCGAGGGCCCACCATCGCTGTTGTATGTCGTCTTTAATATACATTCCGCAAAGGTAAATGGTTGAAGGTTGCTTTCATCAAGCTGCAAAAGTTATATTTGCAAAAATTGATTGTATGTTACAAGTGCAGGTTTTACGAAATAATACCGCTGAAGTGAAGAAAAAGCTGGCTTTAAAGCAGTTTAAACAGCTTGAATTGGTAGATCAGGTGGTATCCTTAGACGACGAAAGAAAAAAATTACAAGCAGATTTTGACCAAACTCAGGCCAAAGTGAATGCTGCATCTAAAGAAATAGGTAAATACATGGCTGCTGGTAATCAAGCAGAGGCCGATTCCATTAAATCAAATGTTGCAGCATGGAAAGCTTTATTAGAGCCATTAAAAGACCAAATGGCAATCGTAGAAAAAGAATTACTAGCCACGTTGGTATTATTGCCTAACCTACCTGCCGATGCAGTGCCAGAAGGCAAAACGCCAGAAGAAAATGTAGTGGTAAGAGAAGGTGGCTTAAAACCCGCTTTATATGCTGGAGCAGTGCCTCATTGGGATTTAATTAAGACCTATGATTTAGTTGATTTTGAAACGGGTGCAAAAATTACCGGTAGCGGATTCCCATTATACAAAGGAAAAGGGGCCAAGTTACAGAGAGCACTTATTCAATACTTTCTAGATTACAATACCGATGCAGGATATACAGAATATTTACCGCCCTATTTAGTAAACGAAGCCAGTGCTTTTGCTACCGGACAATTGCCCGACAAAGAAGGACAAATGTACCATGCAACTGCCGACAATTATTACTTGATACCAACAGCAGAAGTACCAGTAACAAATATCTACAGAGACACAATTGTAAAAGAATCGGAATTGCCAATTAAAATGACTGCATACACGCCTTGTTTTAGACGCGAAGCAGGAAGTTTTGGAAAGGAAGTGCGAGGACTAAACCGGGTACACCAATTTGACAAAGTTGAAGTCATACAAATAGTAGCACCTGAAACTAGTTATGCTGTTTTAGACGAAATGGTATTGCATGTAGAGCAATTATTGCAATCATTGCAATTGCCTTATCGCATACTACGTTTATGTGGTGGTGATATGGGTTTTACAAGTGCCATCACCTATGATTTTGAAGTATTTAGTGCTGCTCAAGAAAGATGGTTAGAGGTAAGTAGTGTTTCTAATTTTGAAAGCTATCAAACCAATAGAATGAAATGCCGGTATAAAGATGCTTCTGGAAAAACACAGTTTACGCATTCATTAAATGGCAGTTCATTAGCCTTGCCAAGAATTGTTGCTTGCTTGTTAGAAAATAACCAAACGCCGGATGGTATTTTGCTGCCAGAAGTATTGCATAAATATTTTGGTAATAATAAAATTTAAAAAATAGAATGATGCTAAAGAAATTGCTTAAAAGAATCGGAATAACGCTACTAGTAGTTTTTGTTTTATTAAATATCATGGCTGCTTTTCATGCCTACAAGTTCACGCATTTTTATAGCAATATACCTGCCCCATTAAAGCCAGAGCAGATGAGTTTTACACAAAAAGCGTCTGCTATTTTTATGGGTGTAAAATTTCCTAAAAGCAAAGTAGTGGATACTTTTTTAGTGGCACATGATACAGTGAATTTGGTCACTTCAGATGGCCTAAAATTAGAATCTTGGTATGCCAAATCCGATAGTGTTGCCAAAGGAACAGTAATCATGTTTCATGGTCATGGTGGAAGTAAAAGTGGTCAAATTAAAGAAGCCACAGCCTTTCACAATATGGGGTGGAATGTTTTTCTAACAGACTTTAGGGCGCACGGAAATAGCGAGGGAGAAGTTTGCACCGTTGGCGTTAATGAATCTAACGATGTAAAATCAGCGTATGATTTTATTAAATCAAAAGGCGAAAAAAATATTGTTTTGTATGGGATATCGTTGGGCGCATCAACTATATTAACAACCTTTAATCGGTTCCCAATAAGACCATCTAAAGTAATCCTAGAAATGCCTTTTGGTACTTTATTAGATGGGGTAGAAGGGCGTTTAAAAATAATGCATATTCCAGCAGAGCCTATGGGTATTTTGTTAACTTTTTGGGGTGGAATAGAACAAGGTTTTTGGGCATTTGATCATAGTCCAGAAAAATTTGCTTCTAGTATCAGTTGCCCCGTTTTATTGCAATGGGGTATCAGTGATATTAGGGTTACTGAAAGAGAAACCAATACCATTTTTAAAAATTTAGCAACTCGTAATAAAATGATGATTAAATATGCGCGTTCTGGTCATCAAAGTCTTTGCAAAAATGAAAACGAAAAATGGATGAAATGTGTGAGTGAATTTCTAGAGCAGTAATTTTTTAATGATTACCAATTACTAAATCGTAATCCAACAACATAAGGGCTTTGGTCAATTTTTGTAATATCTTTTTGTAATTTATTTAAACTATAAGAGCCGTAGAACCTGATAGGGCCTAAACCTATTTCTGCAATACTTGCTACACGCCAAGGTTCGAAATTAAAATCGCCTTTTATTTTTTGCTTGCCTCTTTCGGCACTAATTTGTTTGTTGCGACTTTGCAATAAATAGCCAGCACTTAATCCTACACTAACATTCAAACTTCTATGGTTGCTTGGGTTTGTATTGATATTTAGCATTAACGGAACAGTAATATAATTTAGAAATAATTTGTTTTTAGTGAATGAAATTGAATCATTGTAAACAAAGGGTTGTGGATCTTTTCTATAACTAATGCGTGAGTCATATCTATAATTATACATCTCTGATCCTAAGCCATATTTTAAATTCACAATATGTTTGTAGAGGTTTCTTTTTTGCATAAAAACCCAAATATTTAGGTTGCTAGATTTGCCTGTGTTTAATTGGTAAGCATTTTGATTTGGTTTACCATCTTGCGTACGAAATGTTTTTAAATAAGTGCCAGCTTGCGCAATAGTATAATCGGTATTGTCTCTCACATTGGCAAAGCCCAAATCCATAATCCACCAATTAGTGCTGATATTATTATTGGTTCTATTTCGTTTAACAATAGTTATATCAACTGTTTTATCCCAATCTTTCATAATACTATTATTGGTATTAATATTTGCCCCTTTGTTCTTTTTTACAATAATAAAATTGCCAACATGCACTGTATCGACCCTGCTACTATCTTTTTGAGCAATAGCCATTAAGGTGCATTGTGTAAAGGCAATAAAAAATAATAGTTGTTTCATATTTCTGAATTAATTAAATGAAGTGTTGTTTTGTACTATTAATGTATTGTTGGTTGGTTCATCTGATTTTCTTTTTAATAGGCTAGCCGCTTTTCTAAAAAGTCCACGAAGCTTGTCTTTATTAAGTTCTATCGATCCAACATATAAACTGTTATTGTCTGTTTCTGTATCTAATTCTTTATAAACTGTTCGGTGCATTTTTGTGGATGACTCATTGGTATTATTTGAAACTGCTATATTGATTTGTTCACTAGCTACAAGTGTTTTATTAGCGGTTGCTGTTTTTTCACTCTGATCTTGAACAGCAATTGCATCAGTTGCCGCTGAATTTAATGCTTTATTAGGCGAAGTATTTTCGTTGTTTTTTATAGTTAACCTTGAATCATATGTTTTGATTGTTGCATCATCTAAAACAGCAATTGATGTATTATTTTTTTGAGTAGACTTTTTATTATTGACTGGTCTTTTAAATTGTACAGCGTAATGATTAATAGGTTGTTTTTTGTTTGAATTGGAAAGGATTGATTTTTTAGTAGGCATTAAATCAGCAAACTTATTTTTTTCTATTGAATTTATTGCAATAGGGTGTTTGGATTCTTTATTAGGTATTAAATCAGCAACCTTATTTTTTATTGTTGAATTTATTACTATAGGATGTACAGACTCTTTAGTAGGCAAGAGCAACCAAGCCATAATTACCAAGCCAATAAACGCAGCAGCTACTGCTATTTTTTGCCAAGTAAAAAATAAAACAGTTCTTTCTTTATTCTCTTTTTTAAAAAGCTTTTCTTTATTTGCAAAAACAACAGTGGTATCTGGAACAAATTTAGTTTGCAATAGACTTTCAAGTTCAGTAGCCAAGTTGGTATTTTCTGCAACAAAATCATCTACCATCAGCTGTTCGGCATCCGATAAATCTCCGTCTACATAACGCAGAAAATAATTTTCGTAATTGGTTCTGTTAATAATCATAAAATATACTTGCAATAGTATTAATAAATCAACGAATATTTTCTTTACTCACTAAGTAATTGCGCAATTGCAGTCTTGCACGGTGCAAGTACACTTTCACTTGGCTTTCACTTAGGTTCATTATTTCGCCAATTTCTTGGTAACTGTATCCTTCATAATCTTTTAATAGCACTAAGCTTTTTTGTGTTTCATTCAATTGACTTAGGGCTTGCATTAAAGTTTCTTTTAACTGGTTATTAGTTTGATAAACGACCCTTTCATCTTGCTCAAAAGAACTAACATTTTTTATTTTTTTTATTTTTCTAATATGGTCAATCATTTGGTGATAGGCCACGGTAAATAAATATGATTTTGACTTTTCTGGATTTACGTTGTGTTTATTTAGCCACATTTTTTCAAAAGCCGATTGTACAATATCTCTAGCGTCTGCTTCATGGCCAATGTTTTTCATTATAAAACGGAATACATTATCCGCATATAGTGTAACACATTGGTTGTATTCAAACTCCGTCATATTAAGGTCTAGAATTATTGTTTTTTATTGCTTGTATAGTAGTACGTTTTGAATCAGCAAATGTTACACCCATTCGAAAATAAATATTCATGGAGCAGCCCAAAAAAAATAAAAGCCCCAAAAGGAGCTTTTACAAATTATTAATAGTTAATCACTTGTTCCTGAATAGTGGCTGGAATTTCGCGCCATTCGTATTGTTGGTTACGTAATTGGGGTTCAAATCCTGCTTCTTTAATAGCTTCTTGGATGGTTTTATAAGTAAATCGATGCGGAGCGCCAGCAGCACTAACTACATTTTCTTCAATCATAATTGAACCAAAATCATTGGCACCAGCATGCAAACAAATTTGTGCTGTTTGTTTTCCTACAGTCAACCAACTTGCTTGAATATTTTTAATATTTGGTAACATGATACGGCTAATAGCAATCATTCGAATATATTCATCAGGAGTAGTTAAATTTTGAACTCCTCTAATGCGTGTTAGCAAAGTATCTACATCTTGAAAAGTCCAAGGAATAAATGCTAAGAATCCTTTTGCCTCTGCAGGTTTTCTGCTTTGTACTTCGCGAATTCTTACCAAATGAATAAATCGCTCTTCAATCGTTTCAACGTGTCCAAACATCATGGTGGCACTAGTGGTAATGTTTAAATTATGTGCTTGGTGCATTACTTCTAACCACTCATCTGCACCACATTTACCTTTAGAGATTAAACGCCTAACACGGTCCACCAAAATTTCTGCACCAGCACCAGGCAAAGAGTCTAAACCAGATTCTTGCAATGCCTTTAATACATCGTGGTGGCTCATTTTTTCTAATTTGCTAATATGCGCTACTTCTGGGGGTCCGAGTGAATGGAGTTTTAAATTTGGATATTCTTGTTTAATGGCTCGAAATGTTTTGGTATAAAAATCCAAACCTAATTCGGGGTGATGTCCGCCTTGCAATAACAATTGGTCTCCACCAAATTGAAGGGTTTCTTCAATCTTTTTTCTATAAGTGGGCATATCCGTAATATAAGCATCAGCATGACCAGGTATTCTATAAAAATTACAAAACTTACAGTTGGCAATACATACATTGGTGGTATTTACATTACGATCAATCTGCCAAGAAACCTTACCATGTGGTACTTGTACTTTTCGTAATTCATCGGCTACATGCGTTAGTTCTGTTAGGGGTGCATGCTCAAATAAAAACATTCCTTCTTCTACACTAAGGAATTCAAATGCCAAGGCTTTTTTGTAGAGATCAGCTAATTGCATCATATTATGATTTTCTAGCGGCAAAGTTAAGGCCTATCGGGTTAAATAGTTTTTTATAGCACAAACTGCTTTTTAGTGTGGCAGTTGCTTAATTTGCAGCTTCTTTCAAGAAACTTATGATAACATTTCAACGATTTGTATTAGAAAATGGACTTAGGGTATTGGTGCACGAAGACAATTCCACCCCAATGGCGGTGATTAATGTTTTGTACGATGTTGGTGCACGTGATGAAAATCCAGCACAAACAGGATTTGCGCATTTATTTGAGCACCTAATGTTTGGCGGTAGTATTAATATTCCAGATTATGATGGGCCCTTGCAAAAAGCAGGTGGCGAAAACAATGCTTATACCACCAACGACCTTACCAATTATTATTGCCAGGTGCCTGTTCAAAATATGGAAACTGCATTTTGGTTAGAAAGCGATCGAATGTTAAGCCTAGCGTTTAGCGAAAAAAGTTTATCGGTTCAGCGTAAAGTTGTTTGTGAAGAATTTAAGGAGCACTATATCAATAAGCCTTATGGTGATCTTTGGCATAAAATGCGCACCCTAGCTTATTCGGTGCATCCATATCGCTGGATGACCATTGGTAAAGAATTAAAACATGTAGAAGATGCTAAAATTGAAGACGTAAAAGCATTTTTTAAAAAACACTATTGTCCTGCAAATGCTATTTTGGTGGTTGCGGGTCCTATGCCTGCAGCAGAAGTAATGGTATTGGTAGAAAAATGGTTTGGATCCATACCAATGGGTGAAAAATATGTACGCAATCTTCCGGTAGAACCACCACAAACAGAAGCGCATCGACTAACCATTAATGCCAATGTTCCAGTAGATGCATTTGTAAAAACTTGGCATATGTCGGGGCGCTTACAAGATGGATATTATGTAGCAGATTTATTAACTGAAATACTTGGTGGCGGCGGTTCTTCGCGATTGTTTCAAGCACTAGTAAAAGAGCAACAATTGTTTTCTGGTATTGATTGTTATCATTACGGCAGTGTAGATCCAGGACTATTTACTATTGAAGGAAAGTTAGTAAAAGGGGTTGATATGGCTAAGGCCGAAGCAGCAGTAATGGCGCAAATTGAACGCATAAAAAATGAATGGGTAAGCGAGCAAGAATTACAGAAAGTAAAAAACAAAACAGAAAGTGTGATGGCTTTTGAAGATATGGGAATCACTAGTAGGGCAGGCAGTTTGGCTTTTTATGAATTATTAGGAGATGCCAATTTAATGAATACCGAATTAGAAAAATATTACGCAGTTACGCAAGCAGATTTGTGTGATTATAGCAAAACATTGTTTGCAGAAACCAATAGTAATACGGTTTGGTATTTGAGTAAGCAATCTTAAAAAAAGATTCAGATGTAAAAAATAAAAAGGGGCAGTATCATTGAATGATACTGCCCCTTTTTATTTTTTTAGTAGTTTAAACAAACGGCGCTTTTACCACTTTTGCTTTTACCAATGTATTTCTAATATCAATATAAATTTCAGAATCAATACTTGCAAATGGGGTAGTTACATATCCCAAGCCAATTGCTTTTGACAGCGTTGGTGCTTGCGTTCCGCTAGTTACTACGCCAATGGTATTTCCAGCAGCATCTTTAATAATATAATCGTGGCGAGGAATACCGCGCTCTAGCATTTCAAATCCTACTAATTTTTTTGAAACGCCTTCGGCTTTTTGTTTTTCAAAAACAGCTTTTGAGGTAAAGTCTTTGGTGAATTTGGTAATCCATCCAAGGCCAGCTTCCATAGGAGAAGTGGTATCATTAATATCGTTACCGTATAAGCAATAACCCATTTCTAAACGAAGTGTATCGCGTGCCCCCAAACCAATTGGCTTGATTCCTGCTGCTGCGCCTGCTTCAAAAATGGCATCCCAAATTTTGTCCGCAGCTCCATTGGCATCTTCGAAATATATTTCTACGCCACCAGATCCGGTATAGCCTGTTGCACTGATAATTACATTTTCAACACCAGCAAATACGCCACGTACAAATGTGTAGTATTTTAAATTCATCATATCTACTTTACACAAGGGTTGTAGAATTTTATTGGCATTGGGTCCTTGAATAGCCAATAAGCAAGTGTGGTCGCTGATATTATGCATTTCAACACCATTGGTATTAAAACTGCTAATCCAATTCCAGTCCTTTTCAATATTAGAGGCGTTCACCACCAACATGTACACTTTGTTTTGCTCAATACAATACACAATCAAATCATCTACTATTCCACCTTCTTTGTTGGGTAAGCAACTGTATTGTGCCTGACCATCGGTAACTTTTGATGCATCATTCGATGTAACCCTTTGTATTAAATCGAGTGCCATTGGGCCTTTCAAAATAAATTCACCCATATGACTCACATCGAATACGCCTGCATTATTTCTAACAGCAGCGTGCTCATCGTTAATGCCAGTATAGCTGATAGGCATATTGTATCCTGCAAATTCAGCCATTTTTGCACCTAGTGCAATGTGTTTTTGTGTAAATGCGGTTGATTTCATGGTCTCTTTGAATAAGGCCGCAAATTCGGATTTTTATTTTTATTATCCCATCCAATTTTTTAAACGGATTATAGCACCAATTTCATCAGTAATAATTTAGATGTTTCCAAAAGTTCGCTTGAAAGTAATTTAGAACTAGAAAGGCCTGGTGCGGTAAAAGAAACCACTTTTTTATAGCGCGATTGGGTAGTATCTAATGGCTTGTCTAATTCTTTTTTTAACTCCTCCGCCTCTTTTCTTTTACGCTCGTATTCTTTTTGTAATTCTATTTTACTTTTTTTATAATCTTCAATGACCTTGTTGTCTCCATCATGGTCGTCGTTGTTGTTGTCGATATTAGATTGATTCAATTGTTTTAATCCCTTATTAGTCATAATGTATTCGGTGCCACTATTCCAACGATTTGATTCTTCCCAGTCGGTATCTAAATCCCAATCATTGTGGGTATTGATTGAAAAATGATTCAAACGCCTACGAACACTATTGTCAATTACAATTCTTTTTCCAATGGGTACTTGAATAGTTAGTACAACACCTTGGTTGCGAAAATGATTTCCTTTTTTCAATGAAAATCCCTGATGTAAATACAAATTACTGTCTTGTTGGTTAATATCATAATTCATCTCTTTGATATTATTTAGTGCGTTCAATTCGTCTGAACCACTACTAAATTTTGTTGCTATAATATGGTAATTTGAATCGGAACTTTTTTTAATATGCACCTGTATATTATTTATGACCAAACTATCCTTATTCATACTTAATACGCCATTGATTTTCATCCAGCCTCTAATTACTTTCGTCTTGTTTTCAGGTACTGAAACATAGAGTTTTCCTGTGGATGGTTGCACAATGGAATAATCTTGTTTGTCTCTAGCAGATGCATTAAAATTTTCTGTAATCATTGATAACAATACAATCGCCGATATTAAACCAATCACCCATAATCCAACAAAACTAATTCCCACTGCTTTGTGCGCAGATTTCATTCCCATTATTTGTCTGATCAGCCAACTGAAAAGTGCAATAATAGGAACACCTATAAATAATGCCAACGTAGTCCAAGCAAGCATGTTTTGCCAGTATCCTTCTAAAAAGAAATTCTTTCCTGGAAAAGCTCCGAAAGCCGCTACTACTAATGCTATCAGGCTTAACAATAAGGCAAAAGAAATAACGCCAGCTATCAATAAAAAGAATGCTTTAAAAATAAAACCAATGATTTTAAAAATGCCCCAGCTATTTTTTTTAGCGGCATTTTTTACTTCTCCTTCAAATTGTTGGCTTTTTTCTGATACTGTTTGTGAGAAATCTTTTTTAAACTCTTTTGCTTTGGCACCCAATTCGCCACCCCATTTTTCTGCACGACTTTTAAAACCTTCTAAGTCTTCTTGAATGGTGTTTTTGATGGTATTGAGGTCTACTTTTTCGCCACGCATTTCTAATTTTTCTGAGGCACTATTTGCTTCTGGAATGACCCACCATAATATGGCGTATACCACAAATAATGATCCGCCAAATGATCCAAATAAGAAGGAAGAAAATCTATCTTCATCAAACCAAAAAGAATGGTGTAAAATACCAGAGAAAATACCACTAATTAAAGGTATTGCAAACACCAACCTTGGAATCCAAATGGCAATATCAAAATAAGCGGCTATACCACTAGCTACACCTGCTATAACTCTTTCGTCGGGGTTGCGGTATAAGCGTTTGGTAGCATGTGTAATTTGTAAATGCTTAGATGGTAATACGATCCATAATATTAAGTATAACATCACGCCTGTTCCAAATCCAAAAACGAGTAGTGCAAAAAACAAACGCACAATGGTTTGGTCAATTCGTAAATAATTGGCAATGCCACTACAAACGCCACCTAATAATTTATCGTTATCGTCTCGGTATAATCGGCCGCGAGAAAATTCATTATGATTAAATGAATAGTTAGCATCTGCTTGTTTGCTATCGCTACCAGTTTGCGCATTAATAGTTGGATCATTACTTTCAAAATCTTCTGGACGGCCCATGCTAGCAATAATGCCATTAACGGTATCGTCAGTTACACAAGTATTTCCTTTTTTTAAACTCTCGCTAAAAAGTTCTGCAATACGTCCTTCAATATCATTAATGATTTCGTCTCCTCCCTCTTCTTTCGCAAAGAATTTTTGTAAACTATCAACATACTGTTTTAATATGTCGTAAGCAGAATCTTCAATGGGTATTACCCTGCCTTGGAAGTTTATATTAATTACTTTTTTCATGTTACTATTTTTTGTTGTTAAGCGGCTGATTCGTTTTCTTGTGTGTTGGTTGGTGCTGGTGGTGCTTGCGTTAAAAGTTGCACTGCATCGGCTAGTTCTTTCCAGGTTCTTTCTAATTCGCCGTAGAATTCCAAACCAAGATCTGTCATTACAAAATATTTGCGTGGCGGTCCGCTATTGCTTTCCACCCAGCGATAATTTAAAAGCCCTGCATTTTTTAAACGGGTAAGCAAAGGGTAGAGTGTGCCCTCTAAAATATTTAAATTGGCCGATTTCATTCTATCTACTAAATCACTCGGATAAACTTCACCTTGGCGAATAATAGATAAGATGCAAAATTCCAATACGCCTTTTCGCATTTGACTCTGTGTATTCTGAATGTCCATGTTCGGTATTTTGAAACACAAAGATGCATTTTTATTTAGTACTATGCAACACATAGTACCTAGTTAATTAAGGTAATTGGTAAGAAGTTGTAATGAAAAATATTTAATTAATTGAAAATCAATACAATAAGATTCAAAAAAAATATTTTCAGTTTGATAAAAGGATTCATAAAATTATAAATGGTAAAATTAATTGGCTGAATTGCTGGTATTTTATGCCAAAAATATATTTATCGTATTTGTACGATATAATAAATAACTAGCCTAACTTTGCTTTATCGTAAAAAAACGATTAATAAATGTCCATTGCCAAAATAGAAGAATTTACCCAACAAGAACAAGACTTAGCAGCTTTTGCAAAATTGATGTCGCATCCGGCACGTATTGCCATTTTAAAAGTATTGGCTGCTCAAAACGCCTGTATTTGTGGAGAGATTGTAGAAGTGCTTCCATTGGCACAGTCTACTGTTTCGCAGCATTTAAAAGAATTAAAAAATGCAGGCTTAATTAATGGAACCATAGATGGACCTAAAAGTTGTTACTGCATTAATTGGATAGCTTTTGAAAAATTCATGGCAGATTTTAATGCACTTTTTTTATCCCTACATATTCAAAAAGAAAAAACTTGTTGTTAATCACTTTAAAATAAAAAATATGAAAACGGAAATTGAGTTGAAAGAATTGGTGAAAGAAAAATATGCTGAAATTGCCAATCAAACCAAAGATTTTAATGCAGCATCTTGTTGTGGTGCTGGTGGTTGTAGCGAAGAGATCTATAATATTATGAGTGACGACTATACCCAATTAAATGGTTATGCCGCTGATGCAGATTTAGGGTTGGGATGTGGTTTGCCTACTGCATTTGCTAAAATAAATAAGGGAGATGTAGTAATAGATTTAGGTAGTGGTGCGGGTAACGATTGTTTTATTGCACGTGCTGCAACTGGCGAAACAGGAAAAGTAATAGGCATTGATTTTACAGAACAAATGGTTGCCAAAGCAAGAACCAATGCAGAAAAATTAGGCTACCATAATGTTGAATTCAGACTCGGTGATATTGAACAAATGCCTGTATCGGCAAATATGGCGAACGTAGTTGTGAGTAATTGTGTACTCAACTTAGTACCCAATAAATTCAATGTAATTAAAGAAGTGTATCGTGTATTAAAGCCTGGTGGACATTTTAGTATTTCTGATATTGTATTAGAAGGACAATTACCTAGTCAATTAAAAAATGCTGCTGAAATGTATGCTGGCTGCGTATCAGGTGCCATTCAACAACAAGTATATTTAGAATTGATTGCTGCAAATGGTTTTGAAAATATTACTATTCAAAAATCAAAAGAAATTATTATACCAGATGATATTTTGCTAAACTATTTGTCTGCAGCAGAAATAGCCGCATTTAGAATTAGTGATATGGGTATTTTTAGTATTACAGTTTATGCCGATAAACCATCAGCAGAAAAAGCTATTTGTACGCCAGGAGGGGGTTGTTGTTAATTACACCACTTTTAATTCATAAAACTCATCGGGATTCAAATATTTTACGGCAAGCGCTTGTAATTCTTCTGCACTTACATTTCTAACAGTAGCTAAGCTGTTATAGAAATATTCGGCAGTTACATTGTTTAAAATATAATTTTTCCAACGGGCAATAATTTGAAAAGGACCATCTAAATCACCAAGCAAAGAGCCAATCATATAATTGCGAACAAGATCGAGTTCTTCTGCATCAATTATTTCATTGCGTAAAATTTCCATTTCTTTATACACTTCACTGATGGTTGCATCTGATACATCTCTACCCGCTTCTGTACTAATTAACCAAGCGGTATTGTGTAAATGGTTTTGAATAAAACTATGAATGCCATAAGTATATCCTTTGTCTTCGCGAATATTACTCATTAAACGTGATCCAAAAAATCCACCAAATAAATTATTTAAAATTTGCACTTTCGAAAAATCGGGATGGTGTCTATTAGGAAATGGGCGCGCTATTCTAATGGCAGTTTGTACACCATCTGCATCGTTAGTAATGCTGTATTTTTTTTCAATTGCAGGTACTTGTAAAATTGGCTGTAAAACAACTTCATTTTTATTAAATGGCAATTGTCCTAATTCTTTATTTAGTAATGCTTCGGTGTCTGGTAATAGTTTGCCAGCTACAAAAACCAAGCATTTTCCATTCGTATAATATTGTTTATAAAAATCAATTAAGTCTTGTTGTTGTAATTCGTTGAAATCATTGGCCGAAGTATATTTTCCGTAAGGATGATTAAATCCATACACATACTCATCAATTAATCTATTGGCAACAAAATCACATTTTTTTAAATTGACTTCTAATCGTTGTTTTTGGTTTTGTTTGTAGATGGCTAATTCAGATTCAGGAAAAATGGCATCGGTTAGCAATTCTGTTACAACGGGTAATAATTTACTTAAGTGTTTGTTTAAGCAGTGTAGGGTAATAGTAGCAGTTTCATTAAAACAACTCCTGCTCAAATATGCACCATGAAACTCAAAATGTTCGTTAATGGCAAACGCATCTTTTTTGCTCGTGCCATTTTTTAATAAATGATTGGTAGTGGCTGCTACAATGTTTTTTTGTTCGTGCCAGTTTCCTGCAAAAAAAACCAATTCCACCATCACCACTTCTTCTGCGCCAGCATCAATACTATAAACAGTGGTGCCATTGTCTAGCGTGTAGGAATGATAAGGCTTTAACTGTACATCAAATTCAACTGCGTCTTTTATATCAGGTGCTAGGGTTCTATTGGGCATCATATTGTGGGTCATTAACTGCAAAAATAGTTGATTCAATTGCCTAATTATGCTAAATCATTAATTTTTCGCAGTTTTTATTGTTAGACCCTTACTGATTTGGGCTTTGCCTAACAATTAGGTAGTTGCCTCCTTCAAGCGCTAGATAGCCGTAATCGTAACAATAATAGTATTGGTGCCCTTTTTTATTGGCCTGACAATGGGTATTGTATTTAAATATGAATCCTTTTTCTTGTAATTGTTGTTGGCTAGTTTTTGAATGCGTGGCAGTGCTTGGCATTAATGAGGCAAGAATCCGTCGATTTTTTTGAAGTAAATGATTGATTCGTCGGATGTAATTGTTGTTGCAACTGTGTAGTTGGTTATTGTAATTATTTCTACAAAAATCATTGCAGAATTTTTTATCGGTTCTTCCTTTAACGGGCTTGCTACAACTAATACATACTTTAGTAATTGTATTCATGCAGTTGGTTTTAATTTTGCTTTAACAAAACTAAAATACCTACTTGCCTTCAGTTTTTTACACGGGATAAAAATATTTTAGGGATGAAAGGGCACCTAGTTTAATAGGGCAGCAGCGCACCATAATACTACGGCTTGGCCATGCATGTCTCCAATATTTCTTTTGCGATCGTTATAATATTGGCGGTCATTTTTTTTGTTGGTCCCTTCGCAAACTTCACGGGTGTCGCCATTTTCATTTATATAATTCACCATTCCTAACCAACTATTTCTTGCAGCAACGCCATAAGTTTTTTTATCTAACCAACCCTGTTTTACGCCTGTAATCAATGCAAAACCAAACATTCCTGAACTAGACATTTCAGCCCAAGAATTGGCATCATCAATAATTTGATTCCACATGCCTTCTTTGGTTTGGTATTGTAAAAGTGAAGTCATCATTTTTAAATAGCCGTCTAATATTCTAGGTCTATCAGAATGAGATGCTGGTAAACACAATAGCAACTCTGTCATTCCTACTGCAAACCAACCATTTCCTCTTCCCCAAAAAAATGGCACATCGGGCGCATGATAAAATAATCCATTGGGTTTTTGAAGTGAGTCTAAATATAAAACGGCTTCTTTAGCAGCTTGATCAATATATTTTTTGTTGCCAGTAGCCCGGTAAGCTTGTGTTTGAACCACTGTAATCATAAACATATCATCTACCCATAACCTTGTTTGCCAACTATAACCAGCATCATGGTATTTTTTTGCTTGTGCATTTATATTTACGCCTGTTGTTGGAAGTGTAAATGATTTTTCGGCATACTTTAAGCCAATGGATAAATATTTTTGGTCTTTGGTTTGTAAATACATGCCAAGTGGCACTGCGCCAAAAACAGTATAGTCTACATGAATAGCAGGGGGCATCATGGTAGAATCTTTTTTGAAAAATGGATCAAACCGATCCGTTAATTGCAATGCTAGTGTATTGTCTTTTGTTGCTTTTGCAAAATTCAGCGCACCATACCAGGTGCATGTTTCAGGATAACTAATCCATTTTGGAGGAAAACTATATCCAAAATTAGTATGTGGTGTGGCTATAAAATGTTGGGCAACCAATGAGCCGATTTCTTTTGGTGTTTTTCCTTTTGGAAAATGTTTTAAATCGTAACTAGATTTATTTTGAGCAGAGGCACTCAATAAAAAAAAGCCAATGCAAGCCAATAAAATGATCTGTAATTTATATGGGGCGTATTTGCTAGTCATATTATTAAAAACTCGTTTTGTTTTAACAAGAAACAAGTTAAAACAAAACGAGCGTTTTTATCAGTTGAATGATGGGCTTATTTTTCTATTGCTAATATTTCTACTTCAAAAATAAGGGTAGAACCGGGTTCAATTGTTGGTCCTGCAGAACGATCGCCATAAGCAAGGTCTGAAGGGATATATAATTTCCATTTGCTACCAACTGTCATTAATTGTAAAGCTTCTGTCCATCCTGGTATAACACCATTAACTGGAAAACTTATTGGTTCGCCTCTATCAACTGAGCTATCAAATACAGTTCCGTTAAGAAGTGTTCCGTGGTAATGACATTTTACTTTATCGGTTAAAGTAGGTTTAGTAGTATCAGTGCTATTTTTAATAACTTCGTATTGCAATCCGCTTTTAGTGGTAATTACACCTTTGCGTTTGCCATTTTCAGCTAAAAATTTCTTTCCTTCTGTTTTGCCTTTGATTGATTTTTCTGCACTAGCTTTTTGTTGGTATTCGCCAATGCATTTGTCTAAAACATCTTCTGCAATAACTAGTTTTTTGTTTTGTAAAACATCATTCATTGCTTTTTGAAAAATAGCCATATCTAATTTGTCGAAGCCTTGTGTTTTTAGTGTTTGTGCAATTCTTGCACCCAATGCATAACTCGCGCTATCAATATTGTTTTTATAAGAAGAAATAGCTTGTGCTAGTTTGGTAGCAATTTTAGTGGTATTGGTGGCGCTAGATGTGGCAGCTTTAACGGTGGTTGATTTGGTTGCAGTACTTGCAGTTGCTGGTTTTGCAGCAGTTGCGGTAGTGGCTGGTTTTACAGCTGTAGGTTTAGCAGGTTGCTGTGCAATGGCTGCTGTTGAAAGTAAAACACCCGTAAGGGCAATAAAAATTTGTTTCATATGTATTTTTCTAGTGGGGGTAAAAATAAGTAATTTATAAATCTATAAGTTGTGTAGGTCGGTTTATTTTGTTGCGGCAGGTGCAATTAATTGATGAATGGCCTGATTTACTTTTTCAAATTCAAATTTTAATACTACTTGATCCATCATTAATTTAATTTGGGCATTACAAAGATTGCCCATACTGCCTTCATGAACATGGTTTAAATTGGTATTGTGTTCGAACTTACCCGCTTCAATTAAAGCACCTACTTGCTTATATGCATCACGGAATGGAACGCCTTCAAGTACCAATTCGTTTACTGCTTCTACGCTAAATGCATATTTGTATTTTGAATCTTGTAAAATAGCTGGTTTAACACTAATATTCTCCAGCATTAAATGCGCCATTTCAATACAATCTTTCAGTGTTTGAAAGGCTGGAAATAAATGTTCTTTAAGTAATTGCAAATCTCTATGATAACCAGATGGCAGGTTGGTAGTCATCATAGTTATTTCGTTAGGCAATGCTTTGATTCGATTGCAATAAGAACGAATCAATTCAAATACATCTGGATTTTTTTTATGTGGCATTATGCTTGAACCAGTGGTTAGTTCTGCAGGAAAACTAACAAAATCAAAATTCTGGTTTAAATACAAACACATGTCCATACTTAATCTGGCCAATGTTTCAGCAATATTTGCCATTGCTTGTGCGGTAATGCGTTCTGCTTTTCCTCTGCCCATTTGTGCATAAACTACATTGTAATTTAATTCTGCAAATCCTAATAGTTCTGTAGTGAGCGTTCTATTAATAGGAAATGAAGAACCATAGCCAGCCGCTGATCCTAATGGATTTTTATTCACTACTTGGTACGCACCATTGAGTGTAATTAAATCATCTACCAAAGATTCTGCATAAGCACCAAACCATAATCCAAATGAAGATGGCATAGCTAATTGCAAATGGGTGTAGCCTGGTAATAATTGGTCTTTAAATTTTTCGCTTTGTGCAAGTAGTAATTCAAAGAAGGGTTGAATTGCAGAAACTAACTGCGTGATTTCGCTGCGTAAAAATAGTTTTACATCTACTAAAACTTGGTCGTTCCTACTTCTAGCACTGTGTATTTTTTTTCCTGTATCGCCAAGGGCGTTGGTTAATAATAATTCTACTTGCGAGTGAATATCTTCTACTTGTGCTTCAATAGCCAGATTACCGTTAATGGCCTGCGCGTAGATGCATTGTAATTCAAGAACCAAAGCAGCGGCCTCTTCTGCAGTAAGCAAGCCAACTGTAGCCAACATTTTTGCATGAGCTATATTGCCTAACACATCAAAGGGTGCAAGTAATAAATCAAATTCCTTGTCTTTTCCAACAGTAAATTTTTCTACTGCTGCTGATACTGTTGTGTTTTTTTGCCAAAGTTTCATGAAGCAATTACTTTATCAATTAAATCAATGTATAGTTGAATGCCGGTACCTATTTCTGCTATCCAAATAAATTCATCTGCTGAATGACTTCTGGCAGAATCACCGGGCCCAAGCTTTAAAGTAGGAAAAGGCATTAATGCTTTGTCGGATGTAGTAGGAGAGCCATAATAAGGCAATCCTAAAGCAATTCCTGCTTTAATTAATGGATGGTCTAAAGCAATAGCGGTAGATCTTAAACGACTACTTCTGGGTTGTACATCACAAGTAGTATGTGCTTTAATGGTGGCCAATACTTCTTCGAAAGTGTACAACTCATTTACCCTAATATCGGTAGTAAATTTACATTCACTTGGCACTACATTGTGTTGCGCGCCTCCATTAATAATGGTTACACTCATTTTCATAGGGCCCAATAAATCTGAAACCTTTTCGAATCGATAGTCTATGAACCACTGAATATCTTTGATTGCTTTGTAAATTGCATTATCGCCTTCTTCACGTGCAGCATGACCTGGTTTTCCATGCGCGGTACAATCTAACACTAGTAAACCTTTTTCGGCTACTGCCATTCTTAACAAGGTGGGCTCACCAACTATACCAAAATCTATCTTTGGTAAACGCGCTAATAATATTTCAACACCATTATGACCAGATATTTCTTCTTCGGCAGTTGCAGCTAACACTATATTATACGCTAAATTTTCTTGTTGATAGAAGTGTAAAAAAACAGCAATTAATGAAACCAAACATCCGCCAGCATCATTACTTCCTAAGCCATATAATTTTTCGTCTTTTACAATTGGGTCAAATGGATTAAGTGTGTAAGCTTTATTTGGCTTTACAGTATCGTGGTGTGAATTTAGTAATAGCGTTGGCTTTGCCGGGTTAAAGTGTTTGTTTTTGGCCCATACATTATTGAGGTAACGAAATGCGTTTACCCCTTTTGATTGTAAAAAATTTTCAATCAAATCTGCTGTGTTATCCTCCTCTTTGCTAAACGAAGGAGTTGCAATTAGTTTTTTTAATAAACCAATGGCATCTTCTGTAAGCGTAGATATGCTATTACTGTTAGTCATTTTAAAATTCTTTTGTAGTGCATTAATATTAATGCGCTACGGTATGTTGAATAGTAGTTCCTGCTTTTCCTACTATTAGTAATTCAATCATTTCTGCTTTTCCAATAATTACTTTTGTTACACCACTATTAATGGCGGCAAAAGCATTGTCTAATTTTGGAATCATTCCAGCAAATATTAATGCTTTTTCTTTGAGTGATTGGTATTCTTCTTTGTTAATAGAAGGAATAACAGTACTGTCGTTATTGGCATCTAACAAAACCCCATTTTTTTCAAAACAATACAGTAATGATACTGCATAGTTATTACTCATTGCAACTGCAATTGATTGTGCAATGGTATCGGCATTGGTGTTTAATAGTTGGCCATTACCATCATGTGTAATAGGCGCAATAACAATGGCAATATCTTGTTGTAATAATGGAAGTATTGCACTTGTATTTACCGAATCAATATCGCCTACAAATCCGTAGTCTATTCCTTTTGAATCTAACGGCAATCTTTTGTGTGCTTTAATTAAGTTAGCATCAGCTCCAGTAAATCCTATGGCATTATTCTTATTGGCTTGTAATTTTGCAACGATGTTTTTATTAATATACCCTGCATAAACCATTGTAACAATTTTTAAAGTAGCAGCGTCTGTAATTCTTCTGCCATCTACCATTGCTTGTTCAATGCCTAAATCTTTTGCAAGTTGTGTTGCTAATTTTCCGCCACCATGTACCAATATTTTTTTTCCTTTAATAGCGGCAAAATCTTTTAAAAATAAATCTAGTTTATTGTTGTCGTCAATAATATTCCCACCAATCTTTACTACATACAATGCTTCTTTCTCCAAGTTACTGGCAGTAGCATTAATAATAGTTGTTTGGTTTTGACCAGTCATTTTCTATTTTTTTTTGTGCATTAAAATTTCAGAAAGCACAGCTTGTGCTGCCCAAACCCTATTGCCCGCTTCTTTGCTTACCAAACTATGTGGTCCGTCTAATATTTCATCGCTCAATTCTACATTTCTTCTCACAGGCAAACAGTGCATCACTTTTGCTTGGTTGGTTCTTGTCATTTTTTCTTCTGTTAACATCCAACTAGGATCGTTTTCGTACATCTTGCCGTAATCGGTATAAGTGCTCCAATTTTTTACATAAACAAAGTCGGCATTATCTAATGCGGCATTTTGGTCATGGGTAATTGTTGCGCCTTTTGTAAAAGTTTCTGCTAGTTCGTAATCTTCAGGATGCGTAATTACAAATTCTGCTTCACCCCATGCATTCATCCATTGCGCAAATGAATTTGCTACACATTGTGGTAATGGTTTAATATGTGGCGCCCATGTTAAAACAATTTTTGGTTTTCGATTTATGTTTTTCCAATTTTCTTGGATGGTAATAATATCGGTTAAAGATTGCAATGGATGTAGGGTAGCACTTTCTAAACTAATTACAGGTACACCAGCATATTTTATAAACTGGTGAATATACATTTCACTATAATCGTCTTCTCTGTTATTTAGAGATGGAAAAGTTCTAATACATAGAATGTCGAAATACTGTCCAAGTATTGGCGCCGCGTCTTTCACATGTTCTACGGTATTACCACTCATGATGGCACCTTCTTCAAACTCTAGTGCCCAACCTTCTTTATCAACATTAAAAACAATGGCTTCCATCCCCAAATTTTTAGCGGCAACTTGTGTGCTAAGTCGGGTACGTAAACTAGGGTTTAAGAACAATAGTCCCACTCTTTTATCTGCGCCCAATAAACGGTCTTTAAAAGGATCGGCTTTATATGCCAAGGCCTTTTTTACAAGTGCGTTGATATCGGTTACATCATGAACAGAAATAAAATTTTTCATACCGTTTGCGCCTTCAATACAGAAGGATTGTTTATTTTAATTCGATGGATAATGCGGTTAAAAAAAGATCAGCTTCTTTTTGTGTGATGTTTAGTGCAGGCAATAAACGTATCACATTTGGTTTGGCTTCTCCTGTAAAAATATGGTGATTAAACAATAGGTTCTTCTTTACTTCTTTTAATGCTTCTGGTAATTCAATGCCAATCATTAAACCCCTACCTCTCACTTCTTTAATATTTGGTAGCATTTTTAATTCTTTCATTAAGTACGCTCCAACTTTTGCAGCATTGGCCATTAGTGCATCTTGTTCCATAATTTCAAGTACTGCAAGTGCTGCAGCGCATGCTAAATGGTTGCCGCCAAAAGTGGTACCCAACATATAATGCTTGGCTTGAATTTTTGGAGAGATAGAAATTCCTGCAACAGGAAATCCATTACCCATGCCTTTTGCCATAGAATAAATATCTGCAGCTACACCGCTGTGGTCGTGCGCATAAAATTTACCGGTTCTGCCATATCCGCATTGTACACTATCTGCAATAAAAACCGCATTGTATTGGTCGCATAATCTACGAATGGCTTGTAAAAATTCATCGGTTGCAATATTAATTCCACCAACACCTTGAATCCCTTCTATAATTACGGAACTCACTTCGTTGCCATAGTTTTCAAAATAGGCTTCTAATGCAGCAGTATTATTGAAGGGTAAAAAAACTACATTATCGGTTTGATTAACAGGTGCAACAATATTTGGATTATCTGTTACAGCAACTGCCAAGGATGTTCTGCCATGAAAGGCCTTTGTAAATGCAACTATTTTTTTACGACCATTGTAAAACGAAGCAGCTTTTAGTGCATTCTCATTTGCTTCGGCGCCGCTATTACATAAAAACAATTGGTAATTTTCTTTACCACTAATATCGCCGAGTTTTGCGGCTAATTCTTCTTGAATAGGTATGCGAATAGAGTTCGAATAAAAACCTAGTTTATTTAATTGATCGGTGACTCTTTTTACATAATGAGGATGTGTATGGCCAATAGAAATTACCGCATGACCGCCGTATAGGTCTAGGTATTCTTGTCCTTTATCGTCCCAAACATAAGAGCCAGAGGCTTTGTTAATAGTGATATTATTAATAGGGTATACGTCAAATAGTTTCATGGTAATAATTTTGTGTTCATAAAATTCAATAGCAATTTATTTATGGCAAACCACCTAGCATTTATTGAGCTAAAAATAGTTTGCCTTAAGTCGCAATCCGGTATGCTCGTTGAATCCGTATAGTAAATTCATATTTTGAACTGCTTGTCCTGAAGCGCCTTTTAATAAATTGTCAATAGCAGAATGAATGGCAATTTTATTGCCTTGTTTTTCTATATGAATCAAACATTTATTGGTATTCACTACTTGCTTTAAATCAATCATGGTTTCACTAACATGCGTAAAAGCAGCATCTGCATAAAAGGACTGGAATAAATCAATTACAGCATCAAATGAAAGCGTAGATTTTGTTACACTTGTAACATAAATACCTCTTGTAAAATCTCCACGCCAAGGAACAAAATTTATTAACTCGTCTGTTTGTAATATTTGCCCAGAAACTTGGTGCAAGGATTGTCTTATTTCGTGTAAGTGTTGGTGTTGTAAAGTTTTATAAGCCGAAATATTATTGGCCCTCCAACTAAAATGCGAAGTGCTACTCAAACCTTGACCAGCACCTGTTGAACCAGTAATGCCCGTGGTATAGACTTCATCAAGTTTATTTGCTTTTGCAAGTGGTAATAATCCTAACTGTATGGCTGTTGCAAAACAACCTGGATTAGCAATATTATTAGCAGACTGAATAGCAGTTTTATTTAGCTCAGGTAATCCGTAAATAAATTCTTTGCCTGCAATAGCGCCAGCATTTGGCAACAGTCTAAAATCTTGCGAAAGGTCAATGATTTTAATATGATTGGCAATAGGGTTTGCTTGTAAAAATTTATGGGCATCGCCGTGTCCTACACATAAAAACAATACATCTATGTTGGTACTAAGTTCAGAAGCAAAAATCAAATCTGTATCACCTAAAAGATCGTTATGTACTTTGTAAACAGGCTCACCAGCATTGCTTTTGCTATGAATGAATTGGATGT
This sequence comes from Sediminibacterium sp., assembly GCA_037132335.1. Lineage (GTDB taxonomy): Bacteria > Bacteroidota > Bacteroidia > Chitinophagales > Chitinophagaceae > Sediminibacterium. Next base: position 49,756 of record JBAXPJ010000003.1, read on the forward strand.
TTACCTGCGGATGGTTTAATAGTAACCGAATCAATTCGCCACCTGTGTAACCAGCGCCGCCAACAATACCTACTTTAATAATTGCTTGGGTGTTTGTATGGTTGGTTGCTTTTTCCATTGTAAAATAGTTTTCCTTGCCTGTTTATTAGAAAGGGTAATTTATGAGCTTTGATTCACTTTATGCCAGATAGAGGTTTGATTGCCAAATATTTTACTAAATCCGCGAACATCTTCTCCAGTAAACCCTGTATTCATTTCACCGTATTTACCAAATTTGCTATTCATTAAATCGAAAGCAGATTCAATACCAATAATATGGAAACGGTAAGGTAGCATTTGTACAAATACATCGCCAGTTACATTTTGCTGGCTATTGGTTAAATAGGCTTCTATATCACGCATTACAGGATCTAAAATTTGACCTTCGTGTAACCAGTTGCCATAGAATTGACTCAATTGGTCTTTCCAACCCAACTGCCATTTGGTTAAAATATGTTTTTCAAGTGCATGGTGTGCTTTCAAAATAACCATTGGCGCAGCAGCTTCAAAACCAACACGGCCTTTAATGCCAATAATGGTATCGCCTACATGAATATCTCTTCCCAAACCATAGGCACCTGCAATGGTTTGTAAATATTGAATGGCTTTTGTTGGATGGTCGAATGTTTGATCGTCAACGCCAGTTAACTCTCCTTTTTCAAAATGCAGTTTTACTTCTTTGCTATCTGTAGCCGTTACTTGTGTTGGCCAAGCAGATTCTGGTAAAATTCCTTTTGAATTCAGGGTTTCTTTTCCGCCAACACTAGTACCCCAGAGGCCTTTGTTAATCGAGTACATTGATTTCTCGAAATTCATGTTTACGCCCTTGCCCTTTAGGTAAGCAATTTCATCTTCTCTACTCAATTTTAAATCACGAATAGGGGTAATGATTTCTACACCCGCAATTAAAATATGAAAAATCATATCGAACCTTACTTGGTCGTTTCCAGCACCAGTACTACCGTGTGCAACTGCATCTGCGTTTAATTTTTTTGCGTGTTCTGCAATATGTAAAGCTTGGCTCAATCGCTCGGCACTTACGCTCAATGGATAGGTATTATTTTTTAATACATTTCCATAAATCAAATATTTTATAATGCTGTCGTAGTATGACTTTACAGCGTTTACTGTGGTATGTGTTTTTACACCTAATGCATAAGCATGTTGTTCAATTTGCAACAATTCTTCGTCGGTAAATCCACCTGTATTTACAATAATACTATGTACTTCATAGCCTTTGTCTTCACTTAAATATTTCACACAAAAAGTGGTGTCTAATCCGCCACTAAAACCTAGTACAACTTTCTTAACCTCGCTCATATAGTAGTATTATAAATTAAATAATTGGGTGAAAAAGGATTTTGGTTTAATCGCACCGCCACCATTATTTCTAGCTTGTTTTTTTCTAAAAATTCCCATCAAACGACTCTGTTTTATTTTCATAAAACGTTCGTACAATTTTGATTTTTGTTTGAATTCTTGTGCTGTTTCTTCGGGCTTTAAATGATCTGCAGGATCGTACAACATAGCAGTACACATACAGTTCTTTCTATCCTTACTCATTAATATTTCGTAGTTCACACAGCTTTTACATCCTGCCCAAAATTCTTCATCGTCGGTTAGTTCGCTATAAGTAACAGGTTCGTACCCAAGGTCGCTATTGATTTTCATCACAGCCAATCCTGTTGTAAGCCCGAATATTTTAGAGGCAGGATACATTTCACGCGAAAGGTTGAATATTTTATGCTTGATGGTTTTTGCTACTCCGCTTTTCCGATATTCTGGAGAAACGATTAGTCCACTATTGGCCACAAATTTTCCATGGCCCCAGGCTTCAATATAGCAGAATCCTACCCATTGTCCTAAACGAGTAACAGCAATAACCGCTTTGCCATCTAATATTTTTGCCGCAACATATTCTGGAGACCTTTTAGCAATGCCTGTGCCTCTAGCTTTGGCCGATGATTCCATTTCATCGGTGATGCGTTGTGCAAAATGTGTATCAAGGTAAGTGGCTACCCTGACAATGATTTCCTTATTTTCCAACTAGTAAAAATTATGAGTGTAAACAGAAAACACGTATCATGTAGAATGAGTCATTGGGGATTTTCCACTGATAGGGGCAAGTGCCAGTTGCTCGTCCTATCAGAAACCGCGTCGGGGTCTCGGTAAACTATTGAAGGCAGATACCATTGAAAACACTGTTGAAAGTGTGGTCAAATGTAAGTGTGGTATATGGTTTGTCAACTGCTTCAATGCAAATAGGTTTTTTCTTTGAGGGCTCAAAAGTAAATAAGTTTGATAGAATATCCCGTAATTTTTTTGTTAAATAGGGCTTGAAACCCTTTGAAATGGTCAAAAAAAGAATAGCCGCACTTAAAAAGGACGGCTATTCTAAATATTTTCAGCTCTTATGTATCTTAATCCATTCCACCGCCGCCTCTGCTGAAACCACCACCGCCGCCACCGCCACGGTCAAATCCACCGCCGCCGCTACCTCTGTCGTAACCGCCGCCTCTCATCATATCCATGCCACCTCTAGATCTGTTATCACCTCTTCTTCCACCTGTATCACCAAACCTGCGTAGGTTATAAGTGAAACTAATCATGAAGTATCTTTTAAGCACTTTGGTTTGAACGTCTTGAATGCTATTACCAGAAACTGTTCTACTAATGCTCACATTTTGATTTAGTAAATCAAATACATAGAACTTTAATTCTGCTTCTTTCTTTTTGCCCATTTGTCTTGAGAAACTAGCATTCCATAAAGGAATTGCGGTATTATATCCTGCACTTTGACCTGTGTTGATGATATAGTCAAAATCAGATGATGCTACCCAACCACTCTTAGTATAATAGGTTGCTTCAGCTCTTAAATTTTGGGTAAAATAATCGGCATTTTGTTGCGGTTGCAAAGAATATCTAGCATACGTAAAAGAAGAATTCGAAGAGAAGTTCATATCGAAATTGTCTTTCAAATTGGTGGTCCAAGAAACCCTACCGCCTAATACAGAGTTTTTCGTGAAATTGCTCTGTGCATTGATTAAATTTTGACTTTCATTGTGCGAGATATTTGCAGTGAAATTCATATTGCTTTTAGGGTTGCGAATAGGAAATCCATAGTTAAAATAACTCGAAAGACTATAGGTGCCATTCAAGTTAACAGGTTGTGTAATCTGTGCACCATTAGCAAGTACTGTTACAGAGTTTTGAATATCGTTTTGTGTAACACTTGCATTGATTGTAGCAAAAAAGTTTCTTTGTGTAAACACATCAAATGATGAATAAAGTAATCTCATTGAGTGTGCCATTTGTTGCTTCAATGCAGGATTACCCATTGTAATATTCAGCGGATTGCTATTGTCTGAAATGGGTTGTAACTGTGTAGCACTTGGCTGAGAAGTACGTCCCATATAGTTTACACGCAAACTTTTAGATTTGGTAAACTCATAACGGAAAGTAGCTGTAGGAAACATATTTACATAATGCTGATTAATAGCACTGTCTTTGGTTTTATTTAAGCTATTTAAATCACCAAATTGTACGCCAGAACCAACACTAAAGCTTAGTTGCTTTTGTTGAATACGGTAACTGATAGTTCCTCTATCTGAATTATAAGTATTCTCGAACGTATTGCTCAAATTAGCAACAGCTAAATCGTATTTACTAGTTAATTTATTATAACCTAATGTTTGTTTACCATTTGTAGTTATACTATAGGAGTGGTTATAAGCAAATTCTAACAATTGATTTTTACCAATAGGTTCGGTATATGAAACAGTAGTATTGATGTTTCTTGCATCGTTATTACTGGTATTAATTTGGTTAATGGTATCTACCCTGTTTTGTGTAAAATATTGGTTGATAGATTTATTTGTTCCGCTTCCATCGCTATTACTTCCACCAAAAACTACTCCAAGTGAATAGGTTCTGCCTTTTTTAGCAAAACGGTGTCTGAAAGTTGCGTCCATAGTTCCATTGTAACCATCGCTTAATGAAGTGGTTTTTGCAACTGAATTATTTAAATTCAATTTTCCTTTTGTTGATGCGGTGGTTTGGTCTGATTCATTATCGGAATGCGTAAAACTAATATTCGGTCTAAGAATCATTGAATTACTAGAATCAAACTGAGATTCAATATTAAAATTGATACGATTGTTTGCACTATGTCTAACAGCAGAAGAAACGTTATTACTCAAATTCGATGAATCTGCATTGCCGTTTACAAGGGTTTGTGTGTGACTATTTTGATCGGTGTAGGTTTTTTGGTCGTTATAAAAATAACTACCATAAGCTTGGGTTTTTGTGCCCCAGTTATTTCGGTAATTCAAACCAGCTGCCCATGTATTTACCATACCTGATCCGCCACCAGCACCTCCACGGCCACCATTTGAACCACCTCCGCCGCCTTGACCACCAGTGAAATTTTGTTTATTTACATTATTGCCTTGGCCAATTAAAGTAATTTGTTTGTCTCCATCATATTTGCTTAGGTTCAAACTATTGTCATTTACTCCTTCATCACCAGTGCTACCACCGCCAACTACTGCTTTTCCAAAATATCCTTTACGCTTATCTTTTCTTGTGGTGATATTAATTGTTTTTACCCTGTTACCATCATCAAAGCCGGTGAAGGAACTTTGGTCACTCATCGCATCGTATACTTGAATTTTGTCAATGATATCTGGAGGAATGTTTTTGGTTGCCATTTTTGGATCATCTCCAAAAAAACGTTTTCCATCAACCAAAACCCTTTGTACGGTTTCTCCTTGTGCTTTGATGCTACCATCTGTACCTACTTCTAAACCAGGTAGTTTTTTTAACAAGTCTTCTGCAACCGCATTTGGTTTGGTTTTAAAGCTTGACGCATTAAACTCAGTAGTATCTCCTTTAATTCTAATTGGGGATTGTGTGACTGTTACATTACCTAAATCATTGGCACTTTGCACCAAAAAAATGGTTCCTAGGTTAATGTCGGGTTTTGATTTACTAGGGCTAATCTTTTTACTGTAAGAGGTATAACTCTGAAAACTCACTTGAATGATCAAATCTGTGAATGGTAGATTTTTTAAATCAAAGCTTCCGTCAGTTTTTGCTAGGCCAAATACCTCTAAAGTAGAGTCTTTGGCATCAATGACAGTAACAGTGGCATCTTTTAATGACTGTTTGCTTAAAGAATCAATTAAAATACCTTTAACTGATCCTGAATTTTGCGCCATTGCAGAAATGGAAACAAAGCTGAGTAGAACGAGAATATATAAATTACGCATAGTCTAGGTTATTATAAACAAAGCTAGTTTGCTTATTGAATGGGTTTTTAATATTGTTAACCAACGGCAAGCTAACAGGATAGTTGGAAAAGGGTGTTTAAAAATCGGTGAACGGATAGCTGATATAGGCAAGAGTATTGAATTGTAAATATATGCGCCTGCTCATAAAGGGTTTATTTACGTTTATGTTATATTTGCAAAACAGCTGAATTTCAACGCTTGAAACCAATTTTAACCTTATTAATATTAGTGGCTTTTATAGCGCAGACCTTTAATCAGGCCTCAATTGTGGCGCGTTATTATGTAAATACTGCTGCATTTGCAAAAAACTGCGAGAATAAGGCAAAACCACAAATGCATTGTAATGGAAAGTGTCAAATGATGAAGCAATTACAAAAAGCTTCAAAAAATGACCAACAAGCACCAGAAAAATCAAGAAATGCTAAGAACGAAGTTCTTTCGTCTAAATCATTTTTTGCAAGTATTCAATTTTTTCGGTTATCATCTCCTATTCATTTTAACAAATACCAAGTTCAAAAATTACCATCCATTCCTACTGTAATTTTTCATCCGCCATGGGCTGCTTAGGTATCAAGTAGTATAAAATTTCTGCTTATTTAAGTGTTTTGATAAATAAAACAAAGATTTTTTGCTTATAAAAGCAAAAAACGACTGTATTATTTAGTGGTCATTTTTGAGTTATCAATTTGAAAAAAAATACAAAGACCTTGGTATAATAAATAATTGATGTTTTTACAACTTTTGTAAGCTAAAAATTAGATATGTATTTTAAACATTGATTTTATTAATATTCATTAAGCCAAGACTAGGAAGTTGAGCCACTATTTTCTATCAACTTTTGTGTTGTCTTATTTATAAAAAATCATTTAACAAATCAGTCTTTTTTAACGGCTAATAATTCATTAACCAATATTTTATAATATTTCAACGCTCATTTCATCAAAACTATTTAGCGTTTAATTCATATATATGAAAAAAGTAGTCTTCGTAATTTGTTTATTTATGTTGAGTGCCATTGGACATTCGCAGTTAAATAGTTTCATTTCAGGAAAAGTATTTGATGCCATAACTAAAGAACCTATACAAGGTGCTGTTGTTTCAGCAGTATCAAATAAAACTATTAGCAAAGAAAATGGCAGTTTTAGTTTTCAAGCAACTGGTAGAAGTATTACCATCAATGCAGTGGGATACGATTCTAAAACAATTGAAATCTCAAATAAAAATTTAGCCATATCACTTTCTCCTTCGCAAAAAATATTAGACCAAGTGGTGGTTACTGCTAATAGAACCAATGAAAAAAGAACTGAAGCACCAATTGCCATATCAATTATTAACAAGCAAACAATCGACGAAGCAAAAGCACAAAGAATTGATGCAGTATTAAATAAAGTGAGCGGGGTTTATATGGTGAATCTTGGCAATGAACAACACGAAATGAGTATTCGTCAACCGATGACTACCAAAAGTTTATTCTTGTATATGGAAGATGGAATGCCTATTAGAACTACAGGCGTTTATAACCATAATGCCTTATTAGAAATGAATTTGCCTGCTGCAAAAAGTATAGAAGTCATAAAAGGACCATCATCTGCATTGTATGGTGGAGAAGCCATTGCTGGTGCTGTAAACATAATCACACAAGCTGCTCCTGCGTATACTGGAGGCAATATTAGTACGCAATTTAATAATACAGGATACAAAAGAGTAGATGGTCAAATTGGTAGTACAATTGGCAAATGGGGACTACTAGCAACAGGCTATTATGCAATAAGAAAAGAGGGCCCTGTTGAGCATACTGATTTTAATAAAACATCTATTTCTTTAAGATCCGATTACAAAGCAAATGACCACTTAACTTGGACCAATACCTTGGCTTATATAGATTATTATAGTGATATGACAGGTGCATTAGATAGTACAAAATATTTTCAAAAAAACTTTAGCTCTTTACAATCTTTTACATTTCGATCTGTTTACGCTTTGCGTTACAAATCTATTTTATCGCAACAATGGAATAGTAATAGCGCAACAAGTATTTCATTTTTATTGAGGGATAATTCTGTTAAACAAAATCCTTCTTATTCTATTGGAAGCACCAGTATTGCAACGGTATTTAAAGGGCAGATTAACGATAATTCCTTTAAAACAAATTCACTAATAGCCCAACATGTTCAAAAATTTGCTTGGCTTAAAAGTAAATTAGTAGTAGGCGCAAGTATAGATTTTAGTCCGCAGTCTTACTATGCAAAATTCATTTCCATCACTAAAGATCTTGCCTTAAATAAGTATGTTAGTTACACACAAAAAACACCAGATTCTTTATTGAGTAACTATACAACCAATATTAGCAATTTGGCTACCTATATTAATTATGAACTATACCCTTTCATTGGTTTTAAAATAGTTGCTGCTTTGCGTTATGATGCATTCAAATACGATTATAGTAACTTATTACAAACTGGTGCACCAAGTTCTGTAACTAATTATAATAGGGTTACACCAAAGCTTGGGTTTACCTATAATATTAAAGGGATTGGCTTCTATGGAAATTATAGCGAGGGATATGTACCTCCTCAAATCACAGAATTATTCAGTAGTAGTATTGTGCCTTATTTGGCGCCACAAACATTTAAAAATTATGAATTTGGAGGTTGGCTAGCAATTAGTGGTAATAAGTTATATGCCGATTGGAGTTTGTATAATTTACGTGGTACAAATGAAATTATTTCTGTGAAATTGCCTGATGGAACTACCCAAAATCAAAATGCAGGTGAAACTGAACACAGAGGTATTGAATATGGCATCAACTATCAGCCAAATACACAATGGCATTTTAGGTTTAGTGGAACAAATGCAAAACATACTTATATTAATAATATTGTTAAGGGGGTTAATTATAATGGAAAAGAAATTAATGGCGCGCCACATTTTATAGCAAATGCAGAGATATCGTATAAACCGATATTCTTGAAAGGATGTAGCATTGGTGCAGAATGGCAACACCAAAACAAATACTTTATGGATGACCTTAATAATTTTACTTACAATGGGTTTGATATTGCCAATATTAGAATTGCTTATAAAATTAAAAAAGCAGAAGTTTGGATAAATGCGTTAAATGCATTGAATGCTTATTATGCAGTATATGCAACATCAGCTCCTGCAACTGCAATTGGTGTAAATAATAAAACTTATAATATGGGTGATCCAAGAGAATTAACCATTGGCCTCTCTTATAAATTTGGAAAATAAATTATCATCCTATCAAATTAAATATGAAGCAAATTTATAAATGGCATCGAAAAATATCCATCATTATTGCCATCCCTGTTATGTTATGGGCAGCTAGTGGATTTATGCATCCTATCATGACTAGCTTTCGACCAAAGATGGCTACGCAGGTTTTACAAAAAATAGCAATTGATACAAATCAAATAAAACTGAGTTTATCCGAGGCTTTACAAAATAATAAGATTGATTCTTTCACCAATTTTAGATTTATTCATATTGATACAAATTGGTTTTATCAGGTGCAAATTGGTAGAAATATTCAACCAATTTACTTGAGCGTAAAAACAGGCAAAATTTTACGAAAAGGAGATTGGATCTATGCGCAATATTTAGGCAAACAATTTTTAGAAGGACAAACAAATCGATCCGGAAAAAAAGACAGTGCTATTGCCGGAGTAGCAGCAATACAAGACTGTTGTGATGCCGCCGCCGTTTGTGTATTAAAAAATTCAATTGGGTCAAAAGTTTCAGATGCAAAATTAGTAACTAGTTTTAATGACGAATATAAATCGGTCAATAAAATACTACCTGTTTGGGATGTGGCTTTTGAAAGAAAAGACGGTATTCGCATTTATGTTGAAACAACACAAGATCGATTTGCGTTGGCAATGGATAATCAACGTGCTATTTTTAATCAATTGTTTGCATTAATACATACTTGGGGATGGTTAGAATTTTTAGGTAAAGGAAAACTAATTGTTGAAATAGTATTAAATATTTTAGCATTAATGACTGTTATTTTTGGACTGATTATTTTCTTTAAAACATCATCTAAAAAAGCCAATGGAAATACAGTAGTAAAAGCTAGAAAAGCTCATAGAATCACCTCTGTTTGCATTGCTTTTTTTACACTTGCTTTTGTAATAAGTGGAGGTTATCATGTAGCGTCAAAATTTAAGAAAGATACTAGTGCTGATTATTTCAACCAGCATTGGTTTAAAACAGCTAGTACAATTATCGATTTAAAGGGAATTCAAACGGCACTTAAATTACCTATTAGTAATATTAGCTTAGTGCATATGGATAAAGGGAATTTCTATCAAGTGAATACTGTTTCCTTACATGGCAACAATAGTAAACCTATTGCAAAAGATATGATGAAAAAAATGGTCATGCCTGTGCCTGCTGCTTCATACTTGCACCTGCCAGACTTAGCCATTCTTAATCAAGGCGAAACCATATATGCACATTATCTAGCCAATCAATTTAGTGGGAATAAAGAAACCGATATTTCAAAAACCGAAGTAGTAACCAAATTTGCAGGGGAATATGGGTTTGTAAATAAACTTTTACCAGTTATAAAAGTAGGATATGGAAAAAATTTAAACGAACGCTATTATGTAGAAACAGCCTCAGGTAAGTTGTCGGTTAAAATTAATGACTTAGACATGTTAGAAGGCTATAGTTTTGCTTTTTTACACAAGCATGAATTTTTAACTCCTTTAGGAAAAGGCGTGAAAGACTTTAGCACCATGTTTTGGGCAGCAGCACAAATTGCTTTAGTTACAGTTGGGTTGATATTGTTTTTTAAAGTCAAACAGCGGAAAAAGCAAGTCAATTAATTCTGCAGATTCATTAACTTTAATAAATAGCTTATTTGTTCAACTTCAAACTTAAATTGTATGCGTTTTTTTATTGCATTAGTTTTATTGGTTACATTATTAACTAGTTCATGTGATACTGTTACTAGTACTAAAACAGTAACCGTCGAAGACAAGTCTGTAGACTCCACAAAAACTTACAACATTGCACTAGTAAATAACACAAAAGATCCAGCTTGTGGAATGCCAGTTACAGCTGGTATTGGAGACACAGCACATTATAACGGACAAGTACTAGGATTTTGTTCTACTGAATGTAAGGCAACCTTTAAAAAAGATCCTGCCGCTTTAATTGCTGCAGCAGAAATGAAAAAATAAATACCTAAAAAAACGTTTCAATTTTTGAAGCGTTTTTTTAGGTAGGACTAGTTATAGTTTAGCTAAATAGATACTCCACATCTTCTTTAGTGAGTGTTTTTACAAATCCTTCGTCGTCTGTAATTAGATCTTTGGCTAGGTTGCGTTTGCGCTCTTGTAGTTTTAGTATTTTATCTTCTACTGTATCGGTACAAATCATTCTGTAAGCAAAAATATTTTTTGTTTGACCAATACGGTGCGTTCTATCAATAGCTTGTTGTTCTACTGCAGGATTCCACCATGGGTCAACAATATACACATAGTCGGCTGCGGTTAAATTCAGTCCCACACCACCGGCTTTTAAAGAAATTAAAAATACCCTACAAGAGTCGTCGTTTTGAAAACGTTGTATAGCGGCTTCTCTTTCATTGATGGTACTACTGCCGTCGAAATATTCAAAGTCAACTTCTAATTCTCGCATTTTGTCTTTAATGAGCGAGAGCATTCCTAAAAATTGTGAGAATATCAGCGCTTTATGGTTGCTAATATTTTCGGTAATTTCTCTGCCAATCTCTTCTAATTTCACAGACACATTAGGAAAGCGTTCTTGCTCTTTTACAATAGCCGGACTATCACATATTTGACGCAGTTTCATTAAGCCTTGCAAAATGGTCAATTGCGATTTTTGGATACCTTGGTTTTCAACAACGCCTAAGATTTTATCGCGGTAATCGTTACGATAAGCCTCGTAAATTTTGCGTTGCTCGTCGCCCATTTCGCAAAACAATACCATTTCTTGTTTTTCTGGTAAGTCTTTTGCTACCTGTTCTTTGGTTCTGCGTAATATAAACGGGTATAATAATTTTCTTAAATGGTCTTTCTGTTCTTTTTCTCCAAACTTATCAATAGGCATAGAGAATTCGTGTTTAAAAAATTCTACACTGCCCAACATGCCTGGGTTTAAGAAATTCATTTGTGCAAAAATATCAAAGGTGTTATTCTGCAGCGGTGTACCACTTAAGCACAAACGATTTTTAGACTTTAACAGACCCGCAGCTTTGGTTACTTTACTAGATGGGTTTTTAATTGCTTGACTTTCGTCGAGAATTACATAATCGAAAGAAACTTCAACAAATTGTTTGATATCACTTCTTAGCGTTCCATAGGTAGTAATAATTACATCAATTTTATCATCCGATAAATTTCCTCTAGAACGTGCACCACCATGGTGCATATAATAAGTAAGGTTTGGTGTGAATTTTTTTATTTCATTCTGCCAGTTAAACATTAGTGTTGTAGGGCAAACGACCATAGCTTTTAAACTACCAGTTTCGGCTTTTAAATGGTGCAAGAAGCTAAGTGCTTGAATAGTTTTACCCAATCCCATATCATCTGCTAAAATACCGCCCCATTGCACTTCGCGTAAGTAATTGAGCCATTGAAAACCACTCTCTTGATAGGGCCTTAAAATGGCTTGTAAATGTGCAGGCGCTTCAATTGGTTTGATGCTATGATTTTCTTTCAGTCTTTCGTATTTCTCTTCTAATTGAAAAAACAATTCTTGTTCATCGCGCTGTAAATACAATTCTTCAATCACACTAAAATGGTACTTGCTCAGCTTCATATTGCCTTGCTTGCCATCACCTACCCTAAATAATAAAGAATATTTTTTAATCCATTCTTCTGGCAAAATACCAAGCGTGCCATCGCCTAGTTGTACAAACTGTTGTTTGTTGGCAAGCGCTTTTTTAACATCTTCTACCGTTACCCTTTGTTCTCCAAAATTAATTTGAACCTTAGCATCAAACCAATCAGTATTACTACTAATAAATATTTGAGTGGCTGGTTTTGCGGTATTGAATCTAAAATTCTTGAGCGCTTCAAAACCATGTACAGGAAGGTTCATTTCTTTGGCAGCATCAATAAATAAAAAGAACCAATTGTTTTTTAGTACATCTGCTCCTTTTAATGCTAGAGCAGAAGAATCTGTTGGGTGCACAAATTGCGAATGCAATGATTCGATTTTTTGCATCAGCGCTTTTTCTGCGTCTATATTTCTATGAATAATCAATAATCGATCTTCGGCTGGTAAAACAATTTTCTCTTTATCTGTAGATCGAACTTCGTAACCTTTGTAAATAAAAATGGGTTGGAATAATAAGTAATCGCCTTTTTCTTTCAACTGAATTTTCCATTCTGGTTGGAGGTCTTTAATTTCTTCTTTTTTTACATTGCTAAAATGTACTTGGTATTCTTTAGACAAAGGCATTACAAATTGCAATAGTTGACGACTCCAATCCTCGGCTGCAATTTCAATTTTTCCGGATGGCAAGAATTTCTCTACCTGCATAATATCTTCGGGACGCTTCCAGGTATAGAATTGGTTATGGTATTGGAATATTAAAGAGGATTCACTTTCGTTCTCAGCAATATTTAAATCTGCCAAAGGAAGTTTTATTCTACAATCAACTATGTATTTGCCATTCGCATAACTTACTTCAAACTCTGGGCTAATAAACTGCACACTTAATTCGGCAGGTAATAAATTGGCCGTTGTAAATGTTTTTCGCGGCTGCAAGTAAAATACAAATGGAGATTCCATTAATTCTTCGAACAGCTTTTTGAATTTAGGATGTAGGTATTCATTAATTAAATGCCTGGTTTCCTCGGGTAATTCATTGTTATGCTGTTGAATGATATTCTCCCAAATACCACTAAATGGTGAGTTTCTATTTAAATACCTATTCACTTCACCTGGCATTAGTTTGCGCAGTTGTTGTAATAGCATTTTATCGTCTTCACTAAAAATTTCGGTATGAATGAATTTTGTAAGATCTAATTTAGTTGTTTTTGAAATATATTTAGTTTGTTCTTCATTTGCTTCTCCTTGAACCAATTCTAATGATATATAAGGATAGTATTGGTCATTAGTAGTAATAACCACAGCAAGTTTTTGTATCGTTTTTTGTTCAGGAACAAAGTCATTTAATTCTTGACTCAAATTTGCTTCTGCTGGCTTAGGACGCAATTCGCCATTTGAATTTAGGGCAACTCTTTTTATTGAAGTATCTAGTACCCGTAAAAAAGGTTTGTTATCGGTATAAGTAAATTCAAATTTATTTTTTAAGTCATCGGTTAGTGAATAACCATACAAGGCCAAGAGTTTATTTTTTTCTTTATCCCAATTGCGAATGCTATCAAAATAATTAGCACCATAATTTTGTAATAATTGAAGCAACACAATACTCTTATGCATACATAGCGGATGTTCAGTATCACTATTGCAGGCACAACTCGTATCAAAATTTCTTTCTTCGTTTTTTTGAATCAATACTTTGTGAACAAAATCTTCGTATTCAATTTCGGCCAATACCCTTTCTTCTTTTGCTTCTAAAATGGTGGCGCGACTGTTTCGTAGAAAATTCTCTGCAGCTTCGAAATTTTCTTTTTTAGTGAGCAAACGAATCAACTTCAAGTCTAGTTGTTTCATTTTTACAACCGTATGTTTTTGGTCGTAAACGGTTTCTTTATCGCCTAATAAATTTTTATCGAGTAAGTCTTGCAAATGAAACAAGGCACCAGCTTTATGGCGGCAGATTTCAGATAAATTATACGGACAGCTACAACGCAGCGATAGTGTTTTTGGATCTTTGAATTGTGTAATATGCACTTTGTAAAAAGTAGCATAGCCATCATCCTTTACGCGAAAGACAACCGTTGCCATTAAATCGTCGTATTCTAGTAACTCAACATTACCTAATGCGTGAATTTTTTTGCCACGACGAATCACTTCTTCCGTTCCGCTATTGTAAATATGTTTAACTAAATAAGGTAGTGCCATAAACTATTTCCTAAAGCCGTTTACCGATAATTATGGACATTACTGCCTCACTACCGTTTTGAAAAGGCCAATTTGCAAAATTAAAGGAAAGCAAGTTGCTTTTCGATGCTAAATGAAAAGAATTTGACTGATTTTTTAATTTAAAACTGATTAGGCAATCACTAAGTCTCCATTGCGGTAAATAGGGAGCACATTTGCAGCATTGGCAGTTACACAATATTCGAGGTCTTTTTCTAATCCAAAAGCGGCTAAACGATGCCAATGGGTTGTTTTTCGAATAAACTGATACAGGTCGTTTTGGTGCAATTGGTATAGGTCTTCGGCCATTAAACTGCTATCGCAATGTATGGTAAAGGCATCCTTAATTTGACTAATAACTGCACCAGCAAAAAGTGCATCTTCAATATTAATTCGGTCTTTCCAGGCAGAACATCCTAAAATAACATTTTTATTAGCAGCCAATAAATGATTGCAAACAGCCGATAAATTAGGAAAAGACCCAGTGATAATTTCGGATGCGCCATTTTTTAAAGCCATATGTAAAAGCTTGGTGCCATTGGTGGTGGTCAATACCAAACTTTTTCCTTCAATAAATGAGCGTGGATATTCGGCGGGTGAGTTTCCATGGTCTAATCCTTCAATCACTTTGCCATCACGTTCGCCTGCTGTTATGCCTCCTATTCTGTTGCCAATTTCAATACATTTGTCTACTTCGGCCACAGGAATCACACGGCTTGCACCATTATACAAAGCAGTTGCAATAGTAGAAGTAGCACGAAACACATCAATGATTACTACAATACTATTACTAATATCATAGAGGTCTAATAGTTTAGGAGATAGTACTGTATGTAATACTGGCTTTTGTTGCATATTATGCGAAGATAATTAAAGCGCTGCAAATATGAATTACAGTTTAAATACAAGATCTGTACAATTTGGATAAGTTAAATTTTATATTCTGTTTAACTGTATTTTGCAGCTAAAATACCTTAATTCTATTTTAAAATAATAACACACAAAAACAATTCAATGTCATACATACCTTCAACTACTAGATATAGTAATATGCAATATCGCCGCTGTGGAATCAGTGGAATACAGCTACCAGAAATATCTTTAGGGCTATGGCATAATTTTGGAGGAGTAGATGAAAAATCTAATTACCAACAAATTATTTGGCATGCATTTGATGCAGGCATTACACATTTTGATTTAGCCAATAATTACGGACCGCCTCCTGGCTCTGCAGAAATAAATTTTGGTGAGATATTAAAAAAAGATTTCAGCCAACACCGCGATGAATTAATTATATCAACCAAAGCGGGGTATACCATGTGGCAAGGGCCTTATGGAGATTGGGGATCAAGAAAATATTTATTAGCAAGTTTAGACCAAAGTTTAAAAAGAATGGATCTAGATTATGTAGATATTTTCTATTCGCATAGACCCGATCCTAATACACCACTAGAAGAAACCATGGGGGCATTAAGTGCTGCGGTACAACAAGGAAAAGCATTGTATGTGGGTATTTCAAATTATCCTGCAGACCAAGCTGCTAAAGCAATTGAACTATTAAAAGCATCAGGAACGCCTTGCTTAATTCATCAGCCAAAATATTCTATGTTCGTTAGATGGGTTGAAGATGGTTTATTAGAGGTATTAGAAAAAAATGGGGTAGGATGTATTGCATTTTCGCCGTTGGCACAAGGTTTATTAACCAATAAATATTTGAATGGAATACCTGCTGATTCTCGCGCAGGAAAAGAACATGGTGCATTACAATCATCGGCAATTACGCCTGATATACTCAATCAAATTGCGCAACTACAAATACTAGCAACAAACAGAAATCAATCTTTGGCACAGATGGCTATTGCATGGTTATTAAAAGACCAAAGAGTAAGTTCCGTATTAATTGGCGCTAGTAGTGTTACACAATTAAAAGACAATATTGCTGCATTAGAAAATCTACCATTTAGCGCAGAAGAGTTATTGCATATTGAACAAATATTAATTCAGCCTTAAGGATACTAATCGTCTTCGATCATCATTAACAGTACGTTTAGAAAAACTAACCTATTTTCAGCGTCTAAAGCTGTAATAATGAATCGATTAATACTTTTTGCTTGTTTTTTTGGTTGTTCTTTTTTCTCGGAAGCACAAAAAAATGCAGCATCCATTCAGGGGCTTGTTTTGGACACTGCAAGCAAAAAAGGACTAGCTTATTCCACCGTTTCATTGGTAAATGCAGCTGATTCTACTTTAATTAGTTTTACTAGGGCAGATTCTTTGGGTAAATTTCAAATAAAAGGATTGTCTAAAGGAGCTTATTTAATTTCTGCCTCTTATGTTGGCTTTGCACCTATTTGGAAAGCAATTTCTTTAAAAGAAAACGAACAATTGCAATTGGGTAATTTGGAAATGACCGATTTAGTGAACGCAAGTTCGGTAACTGTTAATTCCAAACGCGCGCCTGTTGTTATGAATAACGATACACTCGAATTTAATACCGAAAATTTTAAAACCCAGCCCAATGCAGTGGTGGAAGACCTATTAAAAAAATTACCAGGTGTAACGGTTGATGCCGATGGAACGGTTCGAGTAAATGGACAGAAGATCACCCGTGTTTTAGTAAATGGAAAAGAATTTTTTACTGGCGATCCAAAATTAGCCACCAAAAATTTAGATGCTGATGCGGTAGATAAAGTGCAAGTGTTTGATAAAAAATCAGACCGTGCCATATTTACTGGTGTAGATGACGGAGACTCAGAAAAAGCCATCAACTTAAAATTAAAAAAAGACCGCAATAAATCATTGTTTGGAAAAATTGCTGCAGGTGCAGGAAATGATAATCACTACGATGGTCAAACCAATATCAATAAATTCAATGGAGACCAACAGATTTCATTTTTAGGAATGGCGAACAATACCAATAAGCAGGGTTTTTCAATTGGCGATGTATTAAACTTTTCGGGAGAACTCTCTAGGGGCATGCGTTCTGGCGGTGCTATTTCAATTCGGTCAAGCGCCTCAGAAGACAATGCATTACCCATTTCTGGAATGGGACAAAACCAACAAGGTATAGCAAAAACATTGGCAGGAGGTGCCAATTTTAATGATATATGGAATAAAAAAACAGATGTTAATGCAAGTTTGGTTGGCAGTGATGTTAATTTACAAACAAACCGTTCTACCAACCGATTAAATATATTGCCAGGAAACAATTTTAACTATGGCTCTAACAGTAATTCGGCTAATGAAGTAAAACAACAAAAAGTTAGTTTTAGTATTGATCAAAAAATTGATAGTAATAGTTCTTTTAAAATCACACCCCAATTTACGAAGCAAGAAAATAATACGAGCACTACAAGTACCTATAGTTCTATTGACGAAAAAAATGTTCGTTTAAATGATGGTAGTAGTATTAGTAGCACGCATTCAAGTGCCGATAATTTGGTTACGAATGCACAGTTCCGACAAAAATTAAAAAAGAAAGGACGTACTATTTCGTCTAATATTAATTGGAATTACAATAACAGCACACAAACAGGTTCTTTAAATAATCGAAATACTTTTTATACAAATGGCATTGCGCAAAAAGACAGTATTACTAATCAAAAAAATAGTAGGGATGCTACCACCGGAAGTGTTGGGGCTAACTTAATTTATACCGAACCATTTGGCAAAAAATCTTTGCTTGAGTTTGCCGTTTTTTACAATACAAGTAATGGCTTGAGTAATAGAAAGTCTTATGATTACAATAGTGCCACCCGTAATTACGACCTGCTAAATATTTCTCAGAGCAATGATTTTAAAAACACTTATAAATATAGTGGCGGAAGTATTAATTGGCGTAGTAACCAAAAGAAATTCAACTATACTTTTGGCGGCTCTTTACAAAGTGCTAGTTTAATTAGTACCAATCAAACAACGGGCAATACTATCAATCAACAATTCACAGATGTATTGCCAAAACTTGATATGCAGTTTAAAATAAATACTACGCGTAGTCTTGGTTTGAATTATAGTACATCTACGCAAAACCCTAGTACGTCTCAATTACAGCCAATTATAGACATAACAGATCCTTTAAATACCTACACTGGAAATCCTAATTTAAAAAGGTCGTACCAACAGTCTTTGAGTATTAACTTTTTTAGCGCTAATACATTTACGCAAACCAATTTCTTTGCATTTATCTCTGCATCAAAAACAGATAATTCGATTGTTAATTCAGATCTGTTAAAATCGAATGGCGCTAGAACAAGTTCTCCTATAAATGCAGATGGAGTATACAATTTATTTGGAAATGCAAATTTGGGATTCCCTATTAGAAAACTACATTCGCGTTTAGACTTTGGTATTGGAACCAGTTATTTCAACAATATTTCATTCTTAAATAATGCAAAGAATTTAATTGAAAATACTAGTATCGGACCAAATGTTAACTGGAGTTTTAATGCTGAAAAAATTATCAATTTGCGTTTGTCTGCTAGATTAAATTTCAGCAATGCAGTATACAGTTTACAGCCTCAAATGAATAGCCATTATTTACAACAGGTATATGGCATTGAAACAGATCAAGACCTTTTTTGGGGATTACAATTCAATAATAATTTCAACTATACAGTTAATACAGGTCGTGCAGATGGCTACAATATTTCCTTGCCTATTTGGAATTTGTCTTTATCAAAAGGTCTGTTAAAAGACAATCGTGGAGAACTCAAATTCTCTGTAGTTGATTTACTTAATAAAAACCAAGGCGTTTCTCGCAATGCCAATCAAAACTATATTGAGGATACCCGTTATAATGTATTACAAAAGTTTTTCTTGTTAACGGCTACTTATCGCTTAAATAAATCAGGAGCTGGAGGCGCTAGTGGAACAGTGATGGTAGTGAATGCTGTTGGACACTAATAAATGCAATAAAAAAGCGCCAGGTTACTAAGTAGCCTGGCGCTTTTTTATTGAAAATAGGTATTAATCGTTTCTTCTAAATTGAATGCCTTGACCACCTTGACCACCAAAATTACTCATCATTTGCTGCATCAATTTTCTGTATTCTTCTTGTGTAACTACTTTGCCTTTTTTAGGTTCTTTTAGTTCTTTTGCATCTACTGTTTTCTTTACTTCTTTTGCAGTAAATACAGTAGCACCATTGTCTACATTTAATTCTAAAATTACACCAGGTAATTGACCATAGCTTTCAGGACCTACAGGGCTAATTAATGCATCTGCAAACCATGCAACTATTTCCATTTCTTTTGGAGCGGCTGATTTACTGCTGTCTGTTGTTGCTGATGGTGGAGGGCCTCCAGCTCTACCAAAAGCCGACATCACTCTAAGTGGAACAGGTGCTTTACGAGTTGCTTTGTGACAATTGTAGCCCAAAATTTGCTTGGTTTCCATACTTAATTTCCAAGGTTGTGGCTTGATTGTATCAACAATTAAAAAAGTCTTTCCACCCAATTCTTGGGTTTGTATTGATTTGGTTTGTCCAAAATTTTTGTATAAATCTCCACCATCTCCGCCAAAGCGTGATACCATTCGCATCATTCCTCCGCCACCGCCTTGTCCATCAAATGGATCTGGTGCTTCGTCTTCAGGAATTAGTTTAAATACAGAAATACTATCACTAAATATTAACGTATGCTTGCTTGTTCTGAATTCTGGCATCATAGAACGCATTTGTTCGTTCTGTATCATCTTATACATATTGATTTTACGTTCAAACACAACTGTACCTTCTTTTTGTTGCGAAAACGCTACAATACAACTAGTTAATAAACTTAAGGAAAACAATAATCGTTTCATTTTAATGGTTTTTGTGTTCCAAATCTAAACACTTAGCAGATACTAACCATTTAAATCAAGCAATTTTAGGTTAATCTTTTAGATAATCGGTAAATAATGGCGCTTTCAATTGCAGCAAATTGCTTGAATGATATTATTGATAACTGCCTAAACTGGCAAGTGCGGGTAATGCATTATTGGTAAAATCAAATAGCGTAAGGTTTTCCCAGCTTGATCCATTCGTAGCAATAGGACCTCTAAAACTTACCCATTCAGGCGCCCACCAACAGATACCCATACCAGTTTGTTGTGGTAACTTTTTCATTAAATCAATCAAGGCTTTTGTATAGATATTTTGTCCATCAACAGTGGCATCATAACCAGTAATTAGTTGACTGCTTAATCCTACAATATTATTGGTATTGTCGTTCCAAGCTAGTGAAAAAGGATAGGCTGTTTCTGCAATAAGAATGGGTTTTTGAAAATGCGTGCTTAAAGTATTGAGTTGTATAGATACATTGTCAAAACTTTTTCCGTGCCAAATCATATAATAAGAAAGCCCAATATAATCAAAGCTAATACCTTGTTGAAGAACTGTGCTATAATAGGCATCTGCGCCGTCTACACCTGCAAAGTGAATCATTGTTTTGGTGTTATTATCGGCGTCTTTTACAGCGCGCAATCCTTCTTTTAATAGTATGGCATAATTAGTCCAATTCACATCGTAGGTTCCGCCAACCCTGCCGTCATTCCATAAAAATCCACCATTAACTTCATTACCAACTTGTACGATTTTTATGAGTACGCCAGCATTTTTAAAGGCCAATAATGCTTTGCTAGTATATTGGTAAATACTGTCTTTTAATACTGTTCCTGTTGCGTTTTTCCAGGCCGCTGGTTTGGTTTGTTTAGATGGATCGGCCCAGGTATCGGAATAATGAAAATCAAGCCAAATGCCAAAACCTTTGGCACTAAGTTGTTTGGCAAAATCAACTACTTCTAATAAACTAGAATGGGCATCTACAGGTGTGTGCCAAATACGTAAACGAATAGTATTAATGCCTTTGTCTTTGAAAATTTGCGTTAGTTCTTTTACCTGGTTATTGTCTTTAAACTGGGTTCCGGCACCAACAATTTCAGGTGTAAAAGAAAGGTCAACCGCCCTAATGAAATTAGCATTTAGCACAGGTGGCGTTTGAACGATGGGGGCAACTGGCACAGTGATATCTGACTCATTTTTCTTACAAGCTGTAAGCATTAATAAAAGAGAAAAACATAGCCAAATCACTCGCATCAAACAAAGGTATCGACCTGTAATTTCAATTTCAAAAATTTATTATTCAACAACCAATAGTGTTAGACTATTTTATATGTGCTGGCTATAATAAGTCCCTTAACTTTGGCGTTCCAAAAATATAAGAATGAACCAAGCATTTTCAGACCGAATTCAAGCAGAATTATCAGCCATTGAAGCTGCAGGACTTTTTAAAAAAGAGCGCATTATTACCAGTGAGCAAGGCCCAGAAATAGTTGTAAATGGCAATACAGTTTTAAACTTTTGCGCCAATAATTACTTAGGACTTTCTTCGCATCCAAAAGTAATTGAAGCGGCACACAAAGCCATTGAAACGCATGGATATGGCATGAGTAGTGTGCGTTTTATTTGTGGCACCCAAGACATCCACAAAGAACTCGAAGAAAAAATAGCCCAATTTTTAGGTACAGAAGATACCATACTATACGCTGCTGCATTTGATGCGAATGGCGGCGTTTTTGAACCTTTGTTTAACGAAGAAGATGCCATAATTAGCGATGCATTAAATCATGCGTCTATCATTGATGGGGTTCGTTTGTGTAAGGCACAGCGTTTTAGGTATGAGCACAATAATATGGAAGATTTAGCATTGCAATTACAAGCAGCAGCAAATTGCAGAAGCAGAATAATTGTTACTGATGGTTCTTTTAGTATGGACGGAACCATTGCCAAATTAGATACCATTTGTGATTTAGCCGATAAATATAACGCAATAGTAATGATTGATGAATGTCATTCTTCAGGATTTTTAGGTAAAACAGGAAGGGGCACGCATGAGTATCGTGGCGTGATGGGAAGGATTGATATTATCACCGGTACTTTAGGAAAAGCATTGGGTGGCGCAAGCGGTGGATTTACTTCAGGAAAAAAAGAAGTGATTGAATTATTGCGTCAAAGAAGCAGACCGTATTTGTTCTCAAACACTTTGGCACCAAGTATTGTAGGCGCTTCTATTGCAGTACTAGACATGCTCACTGAAACCACCGAATTGCGTGACAAGCTTGCATACAATACCGAATATTTCCGAACTAAAATGACCGAAGCAGGTTTTGATATTAAACCAGGAGACCATCCAATTGTGCCAATCATGTTATACGAAGCAACTGTTGCACAAGCATTTGCTGCAGCATTATTAAACGAAGGTATTTATGTAATAGGATTTTTCTTTCCTGTTGTTGCAAAAGGATTGGCAAGAATTCGAGTGCAGTTAAGTGCCGCTCATACACAAGCGCATTTAAACAAAGCCATCGAAGCATTTACCAAAGTTGGAAAGCAATTGGGGGTGATTAAATAAATAGCAGTATTACAAAAAATAGTTTTTGAATTTTTATTACAAATTGAAAGCATTGAAAAAACAAACAACATTGAAGTATTTATCTAGTATTTTTTTAATAGCCCTATTAGGAGCTTGTTCGCCAAATAATGTAACCATCGACAAACAAATAGCCACCATTTTTGACTCGAATAAAGTAACTGGTAGTTTTGCGTTATACGATAATGGAACAGGTCAGTTTACCATTCACAACCTTGTGCGATACAGAGATTCAGCATATTCACCAGCTTCTACTTTTAAAATTGTGAATAGTTTAATTGGTATTGAAACAGGTAGAATAGTGAATGAAAAAATGCTAATTAAATGGGATGGTCAAGTGCGCAGTAATATAGCATGGAATAAAGACCTAACAATGGAAGAAGCTTTTAATGTGTCTGCAGTGCCCTATTTTCAAGAAGTGGCTCGTAGAATTGGTAAAGACACCATGAAGTTTTGGGTAGATAGTATTAAATATGGCAATAAAAATTTAGGAACTAGCGTAGACTTATTTTGGTTAGATAACTCATTAAAAATTACCTCCGACGAACAAATGGGCTTAGTAAAAAAACTCTATTTTAACCAATTGCCTTTTCAAAAACGCACCCAAGATATTGTTAGAAAAATAATGGTGCGTGAACAAAATGCCAATTACAAACTGGCATATAAATCTGGTTTAGGCAATAAAGAAAATGGCAACAATATTGGTTGGATGGTGGGTTGGATTGAAGAAAACCGTCATCCATACTTTTTTGTTTTAAATATTGAATCGGCGCCTGGTAAAGATATTACTAGCCTTCGATTAACTATGCTCAAAGCTATTTTACAACAACAAGGTTTTTTAGAAGGGAAAAGATAAGAAGCTATTAGTAAGGGTAGAACCATTTTGCCAATTTACTGTTAGATTTATAATATATTATCAACTATGCAATTGTATTGTAATTCACTCACACAAATAACTAGACTAGCCACTAGAGAAGTGTCTATTGGTGATCTTAAATTAGGCAATTTTAATCCTATCCGCCTTCAAACAATGACCACTACCGATACCATGAATACATTGGCTACCGTAGAACAAAGTATTCGTTGTATTGAAGCAGGGGCCGAACTCATTAGAATTACCGCACCTAGTAAAAATGAAGCAGAGAATTTATTAAATATAAAAAATGAGTTACGCAAAAGAGGTTATAGTACACCACTAATTGCAGACATCCATTTTACGCCAAATGCTGCAGAAATTGCTGCAAGGATTGTAGAGAAAGTAAGGGTGAATCCGGGTAATTATGTCGACAAAAAAAAGTTTGAACAAATTGATTATACCGAACTAGAATACCAAGAAGAAATAGAGCGAATACATGAACGCTTTTCGCCCTTGGTAAAAATTTGTAAAGAACACGGAACGGCCATGCGCATAGGCACCAACCACGGGTCTTTGAGCGATAGAATCATGAGCAGGTTTGGAGATACACCAATGGGTATGGTAGAAAGTGCCATGGAGTTTTTACGCATTGCTCGATACGAAAGTTTTCACAATATTGTTTTGAGTATGAAAGCCAGTAATCCGCAAGTGATGGTACAGGCCTATCGACTACTCATTCAACAAATGGACGCAGAATTTGGCGAAGCCTATCCATTGCATTTGGGTGTTACAGAAGCAGGTGATGGAGAAGATGGTCGTGTTAAAAGTGCTGCTGGTATTGGTACTTTATTAGAAGATGGTATTGGTGATACAGTGCGTGTAAGTTTAACCGAAGATCCAGAATTTGAAATTCCTGTTTGTAGAGATTTGGTAAAACGCTATTCAATTCCATCGGTTCAAAACAATACCATTCCATCAATTGAAAAAATAAATTACGATTCTTTTAATTATACACGACGCAAAAGTTTTGCCGTAGAAAATATTGGCGCCAAACAAGTGCCAGTGGTCATTGCAGACTTAAGTAAATTGTCTGCAATAACACCCGCAGATTTATTAAGTGTAGGTTATAAATACGACGCAGATACCGACAAATGGAATATTAGCGATGCAGCGGCTGATTATATTTTTACAGGACATCAGTTAATTAATTTTGCACTACCTGGTACTTTAAAAATTATTGCTTATCCTGCTGCAGCAGCAATAGCCAATGACCCGAGTCTTTATTTTCCTATTTACGATGCTGCCGGTTTTTTAGCAGCAACTGAACAACATCCTTCTTTAAATTTTGTAATGATAGATTGTTATTCAGATGCAACACCAATTAATGATTATACGCATCTTACAGAAATAGCCAATCAACCCAATGTAGTTTTTTGTTTGAGTAGTAAAAACCAACATGCCATGCCTGCAGTTAGGCGGATGTTTATGGAATTGAATTTGCGCGATATAAAAAATCCGGTAATACTTACAACAGATAGTAACTGGCAAACAGCAGATGAACATTTAATACATTTTGCAACAGAAACAGGCGCATTATTATTAGACGGATTTGGCGATGGCATTTGTTTGGGTTTGACCCATACTTCGTATGTAAATTCTGTAGTGAACAATGCATCGGGTAGAAATTATTTAAACAACCAAAGTATTGAGCAATTCATTAACAATACAGCGTTTACTATTTTACAAGCAACCCGAACAAGGATTTCTAAAACAGAATATATTTCTTGCCCAAGTTGCGGTCGTACACTATTTGATTTGCAAGAAACAACTGCTAAAATTAGAAGTGTAACCAATCATTTAAAAGGCGTTAAAATTGCTATTATGGGATGCATTGTAAATGGTCCTGGTGAAATGGCGGATGCCGATTTTGGATATGTAGGATCTGGTGTTGGAAAAATTACTTTGTATAGAGGAAAAGAAATTGTGAAAAAAAATATTGAAAGCAATATTGCTGTTGCCGAATTAATTCAGTTACTCAAAGAAAGTGAGGCTTGGATAGAGCCAGCATAATTTATTCTCATTAAATTAATTTGCCCGATTGGGTTGGCTATGGAAACAGACTTTCTTGTAATAGGTTCAGGTATTGCAGGATTAACTTATGCACTTAAAATGGCTGAGTTATATCCTAATAAAACCATTACAGTTATTACCAAAACAGCTACCGACGAAACCAATACAAAGTATGCACAAGGAGGAATAGCAGGTGTTTGGGACGAAAACAAAGACAGTTACAACAAACATATTGAAGACACTTTAATTGCTGGCGATGGATTGTGTAATGAATCAATTGTTGAAATTGTAGTAAAAGAAGGTCCTGAAAGAATCAAAGAAATTATTGCATACGGTGCTAGTTTTGATAAAGACGAATCTGGTGATTATAGTTTAGGCAAAGAAGGCGGACATAGTGAAAACAGAATCCTTCACCACAAAGATGTAACAGGTCAAGAAATGGAAAGGGCGCTACTCTCGGCCTTAGCTGCATTAAACAATATTCAATTATTGAATCATTGTTTTGTGATTGATATTATTACCCAACACCATCTTGGATTTTTAGTTACCAAATCTACTTTAGATATTACTTGCTATGGTGTGTATGCATTGAATAGGCATACCAATCAAATTGAAACCATCTTATCTAAAATAACTGTTTTAGCTTCTGGCGGATGTGGTCAAGCATATCGCACCACCACCAATCCTACCATTGCTACAGGCGATGGGATTGCTATGGTTTATCGTGCAAAAGGAAAGATAGAAAACATGGAATTTATCCAGTTTCATCCAACCGCATTATTTGAGCCAGGTGTGTCTCCCTCTTTTTTAATTACAGAAGCAGTAAGGGGCGATGGTGGCATATTAAGAAATAAAACAGGTGAAGCGTTTATGCAACGCTATGATGAGCGAAAAGATTTAGCACCTAGAGATATCGTTGCACGTGCTATTGATAATGAAATGAAACGCACCGGAACAGAGCATGTGTATCTAGATTGTAAGCATATGGATCTTGAAAAATTTGTGCACCATTTTCCAAATATTTATGAGAAATGTTTAAGTATAGGAATTGATGTAATGCAACAAATGATACCAGTTGCACCTGCTGCTCATTATAGTTGTGGTGGCATTAAAACAGACGAATGGGGTAGAACTTCAATTAAACATTTATATGCTTGTGGCGAATGCGCAAGTACCGGCTTACATGGGGCGAATCGTTTAGCTAGTAATAGTTTATTAGAAGCAATGGTATTTGCGCACCGAAGTTTTTTAGATAGCAGTAAACAAGTGGCCAATATTAATTTTGAACAAGGTATTCCAGCTTGGCAAACAACGGGTACAAGTGATCCGCACGAAATGATTTTAATAACTCAAAGTCAAAAAGAACTCACCCAAATCATGAGTGATTACGTGGGTATTGTCCGATCAGATAAGCGACTAGAAAGGGCTATGAAAAGATTAGACTTACTCTTTACTGAAACAGAAGAATTGTATCGATCTTCTAAAGTGTCACCACAATTATCGGAATTGCGAAACCTAATTACGGTAGGCTATTTAATTGTAAAAGGGGCACAGTTTAGAAAAGAGAGTAGGGGCCTCCATTATAATACCGACCATCAAAATAAAACCGATATTTTGCAAAATATTATTCTGTAAATATGTACTATATAACATATACTTTTTTTTATTTGTTATCGCTGATTCCTTGGCGAATACTCTATTTAATTGCAGATGGATTGTATGGATTGGTATATTATATTTTTGGGTACAGAAAAAACATAGTGCTTCAAAATTTGGCTATTGCTTTTCCGGAAAAAACCCCAGCTGAAAGAGTTAGAATAGCCAAAGATTTTTACCACAACTTTATTGACAACATACTAGAAACTATTAAAATGATTTCTTTGTCAAATAAGGAATTGGCAAAAAGATTTACTTGTAATATTGAGGTATTAAACGATTTATATGCAACCGATTTAAATGTGCAAGTGGTATGCGGTCATTTTTTTAATTGGGAGTTTGTGAATTTGGGAATTGCAAAAATGTGTAAGTTTCCTTTTGTTGGCGTGTATCAACCCCTAACCAATAAAACGATAAATAAAGTCATCTATAATATGCGGGCCAAGAATGGCACTATATTAATTCCCGCATCTGATTTTAAAAGCAACTTTCATGCATACGTAAAAGATAGATACGTGTTAGGTCTAGCAGCAGATCAAAATCCGCCAAATCCTTCAAAAGCGCACTGGGTAAGCTTTTTTAATCGACTCACACCTTTTGTAGTGGGTCCTGAAAAAGGGGCAAAAATGAACAATACTGCCATGGTATTTGCACATTTTTATAAAGTAAAAAGGGGATATTATCATACACAATTAACACTCATTACCCTAGATCCCAATGAATATGAAAACGGGCAGCTAACACAGATTTTTGCGCAATATGTAGAACAAGCTGTACGCAAAGAGCCCGCCAATTATTTATGGAGTCATCGTCGTTGGAAGTTTGATTTTAACGAAGAAAAATTTGGGTCACTTGTGGTAAAGCCAATACCGAATTAATCCTGTGCTACCGTAGTTTTTTCTGTTTCAATTTTATCGCCTAATTCTTTAATCATGGCATATCCGCCAATAACATTTCTAAGGTTATGAAGTCCTTGTCTTTTTAATAACGACAATGCAATCACACTTCTATAGCCACCTGCGCAGTGTACATATACATTGTGGTGGTCGTCTAAATTAACCATGCTAGCAGGGTCAACTAAATCAACTAAAGGTATATTGATCGCATCTTTTACATGGCTTTCATCAAATTCTGTTTCTTTTCTAACATCTACTATAACAATATTTGGATCGAATGGAATATCCATTGCTAATTCATCGGCTTCTACATCAATAATCATGTCTATTTTTTCGCCAGCAGCTAGCCATGCTTCATAGCTACCATCTAAATAACCATCAAATTTTTCAAAACCAACCCTTGCTAAACGAATAATAGATTCTTTCTCTTTTCCTTTTTCAGTAACTAGCAAAAAGGTTTTATCGAATGGTAAAATAACACCAGCCCATTCTGCAAATCGGCCTTCTAAACCAATACTAATAGAACCAGGAACAAATCCTTCGGTAAATACTTTTGAAATACGGGTATCTAAAATAATTACACCATCATTTTTAGATTTCTCTTTGAATTCAACCACTGATAGTGCCTTCATTCCTTTTTCTATAACAGAGTTGATGTTTTCGTACCCTTCTTTATTAATTTTTACATTGATAGGAAAATAACTTGGAGGTGTAGTAAGTCCTTCTGTAACTGCTTTTATAAAATCTGCTTTATTTGTTTGTTGTAAAGCATAATTGCCTTGCTTTTGTTCGCCAATAGTACTAGAGGTTTCAGTGCCTAAATTCTTGCCACAACTACTACCTGCACCATGTCCTGGATAAACAATAACATCGTCGGCTAAAGGAATAATTTTATTTTGTAAACTATCAAAAAGCATACCTGCTAAATCATCCATGGAAATCAGATTCGCTTTTTGGGCTAGGTCGGGTCTGCCAACGTCGCCTACAAACAAAGTATCTCCAGTAAAAACTGCATAGTCTTTTCCTTGCTCATTTTTTAATAAGAAGCAACTGCTTTCTAGGGTATGTCCGGGAGTGTGTAAAACCTCAATGGTTAAATTGCCAACTTTAAAGATTTCGCCATCTGTTGCCACTTTTACAGGTAAACGGGTTTCAGTACTAGGCCCGTAAATGATGGTTGCACCAGTAGCCGTTGCTAAGTCTAAATGACCACTAACAAAATCGGCATGAAAATGGGTTTCAAAAATATATTTAATCTTGGCATTTCGCGCTTGGGCCAAATGCAAGTATTCTTCAATATCACGCAAGGGATCAATAACAGCAGCTTCGCCATTACTCTCAATATAATATGCAGCTTCGCTTAAACATCCTGTATATAATTGCTCAATAAACATCAGATAGAAATTTAGGCAAAGTTAATAGCAAGGTTCAAGCCAAATGCAAAATTGGCCATAAAGTCAGTAAAGAAATAAAAAAACCAGTGGTTATCCCACAAGTGTTTCTACAAAAGACACTACTTCAGCTAATCGAGCATAGTTAACAGAATAATAAATGAATTTTCCGTCTCTAGAAGTGGCAACAATACCAGCTCTACGTAGAATAGCCAAATGTTGCGATGCAACTGACTGCTCTAAACGAAGTTTCACATAAATTTCTGTAACTGTCATTTTCTCGTGCTCGTCTAACAGTTTCATTATCTGCTGACGTAGTTTGTGATTGATGGAACGAAGGATAAGTGCCGCTTTTTTGGTATGAATAAAATCAACCTTTACGGGCTCTTTCGCAACGTTAAGTACAACTGATTGTAAATTTTGACTCATGGGGGGGAGTGTTTTTATGGTGAACAAAATAGTACTATTACCAAGTTTCCTGTTCGGATATAGTGGGAGTTAAAGATAATAAAATTAAACAATATAACAACTTGTGAAACCTATTTTTTTGCTACTGGACTATAAAAAGCTTTTAGGTAAAATGGCTCGAAATAGGCTAGATCTACAAAATTTGCTACTTCAAATGCTTGGTTGGCCAATACCGACAAATGGGCCGCCGTATGTTGCACCGAACTGAAAATGGCATTTGAATGATTAAATAGGGCTTGCGTTTTAAGCGAACCGCTGCCACAAAAAACCATTGGTTGTTGACTTATTATTTCCTCAAAACTAAAACTATCTAGTATTTTGGCATTTGGCGCCTCCATTAGATTTAAGTGAATATCATAAATTGCTGTAAATACTTCCATCCGTCTTGCGTCAATCATTGGGCAAAAAAGGGTGTTTGAAGAATAAGGCGCTTGGTTTATGGCAGCCAACGCCATAACCTTTAATGTGTTAATGGCTATCAATGGTTTTTGTAATGCGAAACACAAACCTTTTGCTGATGCCAATCCAACACGCAATCCAGTATAACTACCTGGTCCTTCAGTTACAGATATAGCATCAACTGCTTGTAATTCAATACCTGTTTCCAAAACTATTTGTTGAATAGCGGGCTGTAAAAAAGCGCCATGATTTTTTTGGTCTTGGCTTTCTTTCAGCAGCAATACGCCAGATTCATTACTCAGGCAAACGCTGGCATGTTCAGTTGCAGTATCAATATTTAGTAATAAAGGCATTGGTATGAATATTTCTGTATCCGATAACTATTAAGCAAAAAGGATATTCTGCAAATTTAGGTTGGCAGGTTGATGGAAATGCAGCAATTTGCTGGATATTAAATACATCTTATGCCCAAACAAATCATCAATACCAATAATGCCCCTGCGCCAATTGGCCCATATAGCCAAGCAGTTCGTGCCAATGGACTCGTTTTTTTAAGCGGACAAGTTGCTTTTATTCCAGCAACTGGAGAACTTGAATTGAGTAGTATAGCGGCCGAAACGAACCAAGTAATGAAAAATATTCAAGCCTTGTTAGACGAAGCCAAAATAAGTTTTGAGCATGTAGTAAAAACGACAATTTTTTTAAGTGACATGTCGTTGTTTGCAGAAGTAAATGCTGTGTATAATACCTATTTTTCTGGAGACTTTCCTGCGCGTGAAACCGTTGCAGTGAAAGGGTTACCGCGTAGCGTAAACGTAGAAATTAGTATGATAGCCGTAGAAAAATTATAAGATTTACATTCGTGTAATTGTATAGCTAGTACTAAAGCCATATTGCTGATAGGGTTCCAATTCAAGGAGCCCTATTTTATTATTAAATGCATCAGGAGCGGCACTCAGGTTTTCAATAGCAATGCTTTGGCGATTTTCTGGAATATAAATCTGTAAATACGGGTAACGTGCATCTGGTTCAATACGCAATTGCAGGTTTTCATTGCTCAGTGTACATTGAGGATTGGCTAATGCTTTATTTAAAACAAAACAATTGTCGAGGTTAATGCCTTTTAGTAGCGTTCCTTCTGTAAAACGATTGTCAGTAATAAATTGACCAGTAGGCAAAAGGTCTTGATTGAATTCCAATTGTTGGTTACTATCAAATTGCAAACGGTAATTGTCTACCGTGTTTCCTAAATTAAAATACGGATGCCATCCATCCGAAAATGGAATTATACAATCATTTGTATTCGTTACTGTACTGTTTACAGATAATTTATTGCCGGTGGTTAATGTCCATTCTAGTGTTAACGTAAAAGGAAAAGGATATCCTTGATCTGTTCCTGTATAATTATATACTAATACCACAGAGGCACTATCGGCACTTGTTTCTGTTGATTTGATGGCATACACCGCATCATAAACAATTCCATGAATAGCGTGGTTACCCATATAAAACTTTTCAATTTGATATGATTGGTTGTTGAAACTGTATTTGCCTTCCCAAAGTCTACAAACAAACGGAGCGAGTTTGGCGCTTTTAAAACCATTGGTAATTTGCAGTTTCGCATCCGCTACCGATTCAAATCCTGCAATAATATTTTGATTAACCCCATTTACAGGCAATGAGAAAGCGTTTAAAAATCCACCAAAACTATAGATGCTAGCTTGGCAATTAGTAAGGGTATCTTTCAATAAAATAATAGGATATTCTTGCGAAGCATCAACTTGAATTTCAAAAGGCATGGCGGTAATTAAGACTTAAAAATAATCATATTAATGTATAGCCCAAGACCAATTAAAAGGAATCTGCAACTAATTCGACCTAAAAAACTAACATCTGTTAACTATTGAAGCCAAAGCAGTAATTTTGCTGTACAAGCATGGCATATTATGGCTTTACAACTAACACATAAAATTAGAATTGTTACCGCAACTAGCTTATTTGATGGGCATGATGCGGCTATTAATATTATGCGAAGAATTTTGCAGTCGAAGGGTGCAGAAATTATTCATCTTGGGCATAATAGAAGTGTGTTAGAAATTGTGGAATGCGCTATTGAAGAAGATGTGCAAGGAATTGCCATCACTTCTTACCAAGGCGGGCATATTGAGTTTTTTAAATACATGAAAGATTTGCTTGTTCAAAATGGCTGTGGGCATATTAAAATATTTGGAGGAGGTGGCGGAACTATTTTACCCGAAGAAATTCAAATATTACAAGACTATGGAATTAGTAAAATTTATAGTCCAGATGATGGTCGGCAGATGGGTTTAGAAGGTATGATTGAAGATGTTATTCAACAGTGCGATTTTGCCTTGCCTACAACGTCGGAATATCCAAATCCAATGACACTTGGCGAAGCAAAAGATATTAGAAAAATTGCGCGTCAAATTACCAATGCTGAAAATGGAATGCCATTTTCTGTTGCTGAAAATGCAAATAAAAAAACAATTCCTGTACTAGGAATTACAGGGACTGGTGGTGCCGGAAAAAGTTCGGTAACCGATGAATTGGTTCGCCGATTTTTACATGCCTATACCGATAAAACAATTGCGGTAATTTCTGTAGATCCGTCTAAAAAGAAAACAGGCGGGGCCTTGTTAGGAGATCGAATTCGCATGAATGCCATTTCGCATCCACGCGCTTATATGCGAAGCATGGCTACAAGAGACGATAATACTGCACTCAGTGCGTATATGCAAGATGCCATCAATGTTTGCAAAGCAGCAGATTTTGATTGCATTATTTTAGAGTCTGCAGGAGTAGGTCAAAGCGATGCGTCTATTTTAGATTTTTGCAATTTGAGTTTATATATCATGACGCCAGAATTTGGCGCAGCATCGCAATTAGAAAAAATAAATATGTTGGATTATGCCAATATTATTTGCATTAATAAATTCGACAAAGCAGGTGCTTTAGATGCATTGCACGATGTACGCAAACAATACAAGCGAAACCACAATGCATGGCAAGCCAAAGATGCGGAATTGCCAATTATAGGAACTATTGCGGCGCAGTTTAACGATAAGGGGGTGAATGATTTATTTACGCAAATAGTATTGTCAATCAAAGAAATTTGCGGCGTTAGTTTTGGCTCAATCGATGCATTATTTACTGCATCAAAAACAGTGGAATCAATCAATACACAATCAAAAATTATCCCAGCAAAAAGGGTGCGTTATTTGTCTGAAATAGCCGACCAAAATAGAAGCTATGATGCTTGGGTAGCAGCACAAGTAAACATTGCGTCTAAACGCTATCAAATTACTGGCACTATTGAATCTTTCAAAGAAAATCATGCTATAAATAATCACGAGAATCCATTGCATGGATTAATAGCATTGCAAAATGATTTTGATAATAAGCAAGCAGTTGAATGCAAACAACTAATTGAGCACTGGCCAGCACTTGTAAAAAAATATACGGCCGATTTTTTTGAATACCAAGTGCGCGAAAAAATCATTAAACAACCAATGGTAACATTGAGTTTAAGTGGCAGTAAAATTCCAAAAATCGCCTTACCAAAATACAAAGACTGGGGCGATATTTTACAATGGCAATTACAAGAAAATGTACCTGGTGAATTTCCATATACTGCAGGCGTTTTTGAATTAAAAAGACAAGGAGAAGATCCTACCAGAATGTTTGCTGGTGAGGGAAGTCCTGAACGCACCAACAAACGATTTCACTATGTTTCGTTAGATCAACCTGCTATTCGATTGTCTACTGCATTTGATAGTGTAACATTATATGGTGAAGACCCCAATGCACGCCCGGATATTTATGGAAAAGTAGGTAATAGTGGGGTTAGTGTTGCAACAGTAGATGATGCAAAAAAATTATACAGTGGCTTTGATTTGTGTCATCCAAAAACATCGGTAAGTATGACCATTAATGGTCCTGCACCTATTGTGCTAGCTTTTTTTATGAATGCCGCCATTGATCAAGCTTGTGAAAAATATATTACAGAGAATGGATTATGGGATGCTGTAAATGCTATTATTCAACAAAAATTTCAGCACCACAAAAAACCAATTTACAACAACCCTTCATCGCCTAAAACCTTACCAGATGGCAACAATGGTTTGGGCTTGCAATTATTAGGATTAAGTGGCAGTGAAGTATTGCCTAATGATATCTATCAACAAATAAAAGCAAATGCTCTAGCAAATGTGCGCGGAACGGTTCAGGCCGATATTTTAAAAGAAGACCAAGCACAAAACACTTGTATTTTTTCAACGGAATTTGCACTCAAATTAATGGGTGATGTACAAGCCTATTTTATCGACCAAAAAATTCGAAATTTTTATAGTGTAAGTATTAGTGGCTACCATATTGCAGAAGCTGGCGCAAACCCAATTACCCAATTGGCATTTACACTATCAAATGGATTTACTTATATTGAATACTATTTAAGTCGGGGAATGCATATTGATGATTTTGCACCCAATTTGTCTTTCTTTTTTAGTAATGGAATGGATGCAGAATATAGTGTGATTGGTAGAGTAGCAAGACGTATTTGGGCCAAAGCAATAAAAGGTAAGTACAAGGGTAATGATCGTTCGCAAAAATTAAAATACCATATTCAAACCAGTGGTAGAAGTTTGCATGCGCAAGAAATAGATTTTAATGATATTAGAACCAGCTTGCAAGCATTATATGCCATATACGATAACTGTAATAGTTTGCATACCAATGCATACGACGAAGCAATTACAACGCCAACCGAAGAGAGTGTGCGTAGGGCAATGGCTATTCAATTAATTATTAATCGTGAATTAGGAACTGCCAATAATGAAAATCCAAACCAGGGTAGTTTTTTAATAGAAGAATTAACCGATTTGGTAGAAGAAGCCGTGTTGCTTGAGTTTGATAGAATTACAGAACGAGGCGGTGTTTTAGGTGCCATGGAAAGAATGTATCAACGCAATAAAATTCAAGAAGAAAGTATGCACTACGAAACCCAAAAGCATACAGGTGAATTACCCATTATTGGCGTAAATACTTTCTTAAATAAAAAAGGCAGTCCAACCATATTGCCGCAAGAGGTGATTCGTGCTACCGATCAAGAAAAGCTACAGCAAATCAACAACTTGCAAGATTTTTTTAAGTTACACGAAAATGAATCAGCCGCAGCTTTAGAAAAATTAAAACAAGCCGCTATCAATAACGGCAACCTATTTTCCGAATTGATGGAAACGGTTAAATATTGTTCGCTAGGCCAAATTACCCACGCATTATATGAAGTAGGCGGACAGTACCGTAGAAATATGTAAGCAAATAAACTTCGGCTTTTAAAATATGCTAACTTGCTGCGTATATAAAAACAAGTAAAATGGGTTTGAAAAAAATAATCATAACGCTGTTAATAGCTAGCTGTTCTTTATTATCAGCTTCTGCACAATATAAAAAAGTTGATACCACCATGAAATTGGGTAAAGCTGGCTATCGTTTGTATTGCAACAATAAAAGTGTAGAAAAAAATAATATAACCATAACACCAGTTGGCTTTGAATCTGGTTCTAGAGAGATTAGTTTTGAAGTGAAAGGCAAGGTTGCAAAAGCAGAAGTAGACGATTTAAACAATGATGGGTTTCCCGATATGGTTATCTACCTATATTCAGGTGTTGGCAATCTTTTTGGAAATGTAATAGGAATTTTATCGAATAGTAATACCGATATGCGACCGGTTATTTTTCCAGATATAATGGATGATCCAAAATTAAAAATTGGTTACAAGGGGTACGATGAATTTTATTTAGTGGAAGGAAGTTTGATGCGCAAATTTCCCATTTATCAAACAGTAGATAGTACCCAGTCGGTTCCTTCTGGTTCTATTAGACAAATTCAATACCGCGTATTTCCTGGCGAAAGAGAATCCATGAAGTTTAAAGTGGTAAGAAGTTATGAGGTTAAAAAAGCCCAATAATTTCCCAAATAAATATTAGATCTTAAAAAAATATATATGCAAAAGTTGCTATTAGTGCTAGCCGTTTTATTGGGTGTTCAATGTTTTTCTGAACAGTCTTTTGCTCAAACAAATAAAGTAACACTTCCTACGGGTTGGAGTTTATCACCAGTAGGTAGAAGTTTACCACTAGGAGATCTGCCATTGAATATTGCAGTGAGTCCTTCAAAAAAACTAATGGCTGTAACCAATAATGGACAAAGTGTTCAAAGCATTCAATTGATTGATCCTATTTCCGAAAAATTATTGGATAGTGTAGTCATTCCAAAAAGTTGGTATGGCTTAACTTTTAGTGCCGATGAAAAACATTTGTATGCTGCTGCTGGAAATGATAATTGGATTAATGATTATGCTATTGAGCAAAATAAATTAATTCTAAAAGATTCTATTGTACTAGGAAAAAAATGGCCCAATAAAATTTCACCAACGGGTATTGTTGTTGATGATGCTAAAAAAATAATGTACGTAGTTACTAAAGACAATAATTCTTTGTACATAGTAGATATGGTAACTAAAAACTTTACAAAGTATGCATTGGGCGGAGAAGCATATGCCTGCGTTTTGTCGCCAGATAAAAAATTATTGTATATCAGTTGTTGGGGTTGCGATAAATTCTATGTTTTTGATACAGAGAAAAAAAATATAAGTGCTGAAATTTTGGTAGGTGATAATCCTAATGAAATTTGTTTGAACAAAAAAGGTACTTGGGCATTTGTGGCGAATTCAAATGACAATTCGGTTTCTATTATTGATTTAAAAACCAATAAAGTTGTTGAAGTATTAAATGCTGCTTTGTTTCCTGATGCTCCAAATGGCTCTACTACCAACGGTTTGGCGCTAAGTGCCGATGAAAAAACATTGTATATTGCTAATGCCGATAATAACTGTTTAGCTGTATTTGATGTGCAGGTTCCTGGTGCAAGTAAAAGCAAGGGATTCATTCCTGTAGGATGGTATCCAACGAATGTAAAAGTGATTGGCAAAAAAATATTTGTATCAAATGGTAAAGGATTTTCTTCTATGGCAAATCCTTATGGCCCCAATCCGGTTGGTAGTAAACAAGCAGTGAATTACCAACAAGGCGACATTAGTAAACCAAAAGAGGTGCAATACATAGCTGGTTTATTTAAGGGAACCCTAAGTATTATTGAAGCTCCAACTGATGCGCAATTGGCTGCTTATTCTGCAATGGTATATCAAAACACGCCCTATACCAAACTAAAAGAATTGAATGCAGAAGGTGAAGTAGGTAATGCAATTCCATCAAAAGTAGGCGATAAAAGTCCTATTAAATATGTGTTTTATGTGATTAAAGAAAATAGAACCTACGACCAAGTGTTAGGCGATATAAAGGAAGGAAATGGAGATCCTAGTTTGGTTTTATTTGGTGAACATGTTACGCCAAACCAACACGCGCTTTCAAAAGAATTTGTATTACTAGATAATTTTTATGTGAACGGAGAAGTGAGTGCCGATGGTCATAATTGGTCTACAGGTGCTTATGCTACCGACTATTTAGAAAAGAATTGGGTAGTTAGTTATGGTGGCCGAGGTGGTAGTTATGATGCCGAAGGAAATCGTTTAATAGCCAATAATAAAGGTGGATTTATTTGGGACCATTGTAAAAAAGCAGGTGTGACTTATAGAACCTATGGAGAGTTTGCAGACAATTACAAAGCCAATATTCCAGTACTAAAAAATCATTTGTGTACTTATTTTACAGGCTTTACAGGGCTTGTTGCAGATACCACTCGTTTTAGTCAATGGAAAAGAGACTTCGATTCTTTATTAGCAAAAGGAGCAGTGCCTCAATTTAATACTGTTAGATTTAGTAATGACCATACCGAAGGTTTAAGAAAAGGCCGACCAACACCTTATGCGCATGTAGCAGATAATGATTTAGCTGTTGGACTTTTTGTTGAATACTTAAGCAAGAGCCCTATTTGGAATGAAACGGCAATTTTTATTTTAGAAGATGATGCGCAAAATGGTGCCGACCATGTGGATGCACACCGAAGCACCGCCTATGTTGCTGGTGGTTTTGTAAAAAGAAATTTTGTTGACCATACCATGTACTCAACCGCATCTATGTTACGTACCATGGAATTAATATTGGGCCTTCCACCAATGAGTCAATACGATGCTGCTGCAACTCCTATGTGGCGTTCATTTTCAAGTACAGTTCAACCAACAGGGTTTGTATCAAAAAATAATTTGGTTGATTTAAACGAAAAAAATATTGCCATGAATGAATGGCAAAGACGCTCAGAAAAATTCGATTTAGCCAAAGAAGATGCGGTGCCAGATTTAGAATTCAACCGCGTTTTATGGTATGGATTAAAAGGAGATAATACACCATTCCCAGGTCCAAAACGTGCAGCGTTTTTCAAACAAACAAAAACACTCGATAAAGATTAGTTTATCGGCCCGATAAAATAACTAGTTTGGTCATCATTTTTTCTTGGCCTAATTCGTCTCTTACTAGCACTAAGTAAACGCCACTTGCAACTTTATTGCCCAAGTAGTTTTTGCCGTCCCAAATGGCTTGACCGCCAAGTGCCCGTGTTTGAAAAACGAGTTGTCCGTTAAGTTCGGCAATTTTAACTAGTGCATTATTACTAAGCCCTCTAATAGCAATCGTTCCGTTGTAATTAGGTAACACAGGATTGGGGAATACCAAAATATTATTATTGGTTTCTGAAGGCTCGGTGGCCGTGCTTCTAAAACTACAAATACCATAATTGGTTGCAAAAAAAACTTCGCCATTAATTGGGTTAATGGCTATTCTTTTTACATCATTTCCTAGCAAGGGGCTATTATTTTCTGTAAACTGGTAAATGATTTTATCTCCATCAGGCGAAATTAACCAAACCCCATTTTTTGTTCCAACCCATTTTCTATTGGCGCCATCCACAGCAATGCATTGAACAATTTCATTATGAAATAATAGCCCTGCAAAACGATCTTGTTGTACAATTGGCAAGAGCGCATCACAACTACTGCCAGAGAAAGCTTCAGTGGCACATTGTATAATGCCAATCCCATTATTAGTGCCTATCCAAATAGATCCATTTTTATCTTTCGCCAAACACAATACCGTATTGCTTGGCAAGTTTCCATTACCAGAACCAGCTAAATAGTTTTTCCATTTATCATCTGTTGTGGCTAGTAAATTATTACCATGGTTATAGCAAAAAACACCATTGCCTTTGGGGCTTACAATCCATAACTGATTGGCATCATCAATTACTATTTGACTTACCGCATTTTCGGTATGTGTAAAAGGAATGGAGAAAGATGCCCATGTACTATCTTTTAATCGAACTTGTAAATTTTTTGCTGCACCATAATTACTAATCCATAAATTATTGTCTTGGTCAAAAGCAAGGCCACTAATACGGTAACTAGTTGGGTCGCCAAGTGCTGGTTGAAGTGTTGAATTTTTTTGTTTATAAATGCGAATATTATCGCCAGCTTTATTGATTAATCCGCCACCATAGCTACCCGCCCAAATGCTTTGGTTAGTAGGGTCAACGGCCAGTGTAATAAAGTCAAATATCGAATCTAATTGTGGGCTGTTGTAATAGTTGGTATTGCTCCAATTGTCATCGGAATGCTTAAAAAAACCATCCCTATTATACTGATAATTCCATGCATCATTAATACTTCCTGCTGCTGCATATAAAGTAGAACGACTAAACACCATATCTCCACTTGCAATACCTTGAGGTCCATTTGGAATGAACTGTTCTACAGCATTATTAAATAAAGAAAGTCCGCCATAAAAATCGGCTATCCAAATATTGGTTCCATCTTTCAGTGCATTTTTGGGATACGAAATCACGCCAGGTTTAGAAAGTGTTTGATTGATACTACTATTTTCATCTATCACTATTACACGCGCCGCACCATTTGATTTTCGCTGGCTAATTTGTAAATAATTTCCTGAACTATTGGTATTTAATATAGGCCATGTTGGATCTGTATATAATAAAGTCCATTGTCCATTTTTTTGAATAAATAAGGAATCATTTTTTTGAATCACTAAGTTTTTATTCAAAACCAATACTTGCTGAACAACTCCCATACTTAATCCGCCAATTCCATTCATTAATTGCCAACTACTATAATTTGATATTGTTGCTGATTTTACATCCGCTTTTTTTAGTCCTTCTGTTGTAGCCGCATAAAAAAAACTACCATCGCTAGTAAAAGCATTTACATTAATCTGAGCGCCATTGTTTCCAATAAACCAGGTGTCTTTAATTTCATACTTATTTAAGTCTGCAACAATTACGCCCAATCCTGTAGACAGATAGGCAAAGCCATTGGCGCAATAAATTTGGTTGATGGTTTTATTTCCAGCTATCCCCGATCTTTTTATATCCCCTATATTTTTTACTAGACCATCCTTAAGTACATCAAGATTGGCATTATTGTAGCCAATAACTAGTTGTTGTGTAGTAGCGTCATAGTCAAGTGCTTTTACGCCAATATCATTTAACCCAGTTATTTTACTGTAACGCGTAATTCCATCAGTAGCATCCACCGAAAAAATAGCATTCTGGCTTGCACAGTAGATTTTATTTCCCTTAACTACTTGAATAGCTTGTTGATAAGAAAGGTGTTCTCTCCAGCTTCCTATGGGTGTTAAAGGATTTTGAGCAACTACACTGGTAATAATTAGGCAAAAACCCAACAATAGGCCTATATTAAGGCCTGAATAGTTGAAAAATCGCCAAAAATGAACAGTAATTTGCGGTAATCTGACACGGAACATTCAATAAAGTTAGTGATTACCACAAAATCTTGTAGGGATTTTCGCCTTATCCCTACAAAAAATGTATGAAAGTTGTTACAAGGTTCAATTGTAGAATTTTTATCTTTGTTCTATAAATCGATTAGAAAAGTATTTAATATAAAACAAAAGATAATATCCCCCCGGATGTTATTTTTAACGCTTTACTAGTCAGATGGCCTATAATAAAAGTCTTTTTTTAGGAAGCTAACCAAAAAATTGATTAGGTCAGAAACTAGTGAATTGATGGAAAAGCAATTAGGGGTGCTCTCCATCAATAAATTAATCCTCTCCTTTCTAGGAGAGGATTTTTTATGTCTATACTTTAAGGCATTCTAGCAATAGATTAATTCCCAACTCCGCTGACTTTTAAATTTCAATCAATTTGTTGCGAATAGCAAACATGGCTAATCCAGTTCTGGTTTTAATGAGTAGTTTTTTAAACAAGTTGTCTCTATAAGTATCAATGGTCCTTGGACTTAAATTCATTTCCTCTGCAATTTCTTTATACGTTTTGTCGGTACACACATGGTGAAGAAAACTGAGTTCATTAATAGAGAGTTGGTGAATAGGAGAAATTGAAATATCAGCACTATCAGACTTATTAATATAGTGAATCATTCTATTACTCACTAGTTCGTTAATAAAGTAACCTTTGTCTCTAATGGCATTCAATGCTCTTTTAAAATCTTTTGGATTACTGTCTTTTAAAATATATCCGCGTGCGCCATTTTTTAACATCCTAATAATGGCACCATCATTTTCAAGCATTGATAATACAAGCACTTTTGTGTCGAGTAAATTTAATTTAACCCAAGCTGCAGTTTCGTAACCGTCCATAATTGGCATGGTAATATCCAATAGTAGAATATCTGGAGGTGGATTTGATCTTAAATAATTGGTTAATGATTTTCCATTATCTAATGCTGCTATTACTTGGTATTCTTCAAACCCATTAATAATAGCGCATAGCCCAGTGCGGAGTAGTTCGTGGTCGTCAACAATTGCAATAGTGGTCATAATATTGGGGTTATTTTTTTATTTCAATAAGAATATTAGTGCCTGTTGGTTTATTTGAGTGTATAGTTACAGTAGCATTAATCATTTTGGCACGTGAAAAAATATGACGTAACCCAATACCTTTTTTTTGGTGTAATACCGCTGAAATATCAAATCCTTTGCCATCATCTGATACAGTTAACAAACATATTTTAGGGTCAATCATTTTTATTGAAATGGTTATTTGTGTTGCATTTGCATGTTTGATAA
The DNA here is from genome assembly GCA_037132335.1 of Sediminibacterium sp. Lineage (GTDB taxonomy): Bacteria > Bacteroidota > Bacteroidia > Chitinophagales > Chitinophagaceae > Sediminibacterium. Next base: position 92,367 of record JBAXPJ010000003.1, read on the forward strand.
TGTTATTTAATAATTCTTGAATCATTCTATAAAGAATTAAACTATTATCTGTAGAAATAAAATCTAGTATTGATTGATTTGCTATTAATTCGGTTTTAAATTTGCCTGTTTTTTCAATTTGTTGCAATAGTTGACTTAATGCTTCAATAATACCTAGGTCTAATAGAATTGAGCTATTTAAATTATGACTTAAATGGCGTAAATCTCGAATAGCTTTTCCAAGCAAGTTGTCTATTTTATTTAATGTTTCTGATGGAGTTGACTCAGCTAAAATGTTTAAATTAATTCGAGTTAAACTTAAGATTTGCCCAATATTATCGTGAATCTCGCCGCTGATATAATTCAATGTATTTTCTTGAATTTCCAATTGCGCTTGTAACATTGTTTGTTCAAACTGGTGTTTCATTTCTTCTTTTTCTAACTTATTTTTTCTTTGCTTTTGATAAAACATAAAAACGAGTAGCAAATAAAAAATGCCAATCAGTAAAAAGAAAAGCGTTGCAATAACAATGGTTAGTAATAGGTCTTCTTGTTTCTGTTGCATAAAATAAATGAAATACTAAATGATGTGTATAATACCATATTCAATCCTCTTGTGATTAATAAGTAAAGATTATTGCCTCTAGATAATAATTCATTACTCAACATATATTCAAATAGCGAATTAATTATTACTGATCCTAAATAGAAAAGGAAAATGCCAATACAAATCCAAAAAAATGGTTGATTAAAAAGGTTTTCATAATGCGTATCGTTTATTATTAGTTCATAGAGATAAACACAACAGAAAATCACCATAAAAAAGGAACCGAATAAAAGTGTATAGGTATGAAAATGATCTGTTCCTTGCAGATAGGTATAGTTAAGTATTGATATAAGCATCAATAAAGGGATAAAGTAAAAAGCAATTTTTTTTAAAATGGCATGTTTAAAATGTATTGAAAATAAATAGGCATAGAAAATAAGTTCAAAGCTTGTAAAGAGATTAAATAGCCAGTAGTTTTTATTTGCTATTTGAAAGAAATGGTAACACCACCCAATAAACTCAATCAATACAGTTAAAAATAAGAATGGCACGAATATTACAATGGCTGCATTTTTTAGTTGCTTAAAAAATAATATAGATAATGCAAAACTTAAAAATTCAAAGTAAAAATCTAGTGACATAATTTTTTAATTAGGGATACAGTTGGCCATGATTTAAATACTCTAAACAATCAGTTGTTGATTTTGAATGAATCATTGCTGTTGAATGGTTGTTTTGAAAAGAAAGGTCCCCGCTAAAAAAAATAGTGTTTCTACCTATTTTATTAGGGTCTGTACTTGTTTGTTCTGAATATTGGCCAAAGTTTACATAAACTTCTTCTTGCTGGTTGTTACTAGAAAGCATGTTTAAATAGGCCGATAGGTCCTTGATTTTAAAACTTACAAATTGTGTTTGTGTTTGATTTGGTTGGCTTTGTTGATAGGCCTCAAATAAAGCTGCTGCATCTGATTGATTAATCAGCCCAAATGGTTTAAGTGCCGCTTCGTAAGTAGTGGAATTTTTAGCGGCTTTTAATGATTGTTTTGCAAAAGGAATTTCTGGTGTTTTTTGACAAGCGTTTATACCCAATGAAAGACTAATCACTACCATAAATTGCCAACTATTGTTGTTGTTCTTGACCATCTTAGTTTTAATTTATCTTCTAAGATATTAGTTTATTACATATTTAAATTAATCTAATTTGATTAATTAGGAAAATAAACCGACAAAAAAATTATATTAAATTGATTTACAACTAGTTTTAACTAAAAATAATTTAATTAAATCGTGAAAATGACGAATTAGAGTTATTTAGGCTTTTTCTACTAATTAGAGGATGCTTGTTGTTTGAGGTAACTAGTAATGGTTTTGAAGTTAACTATAGCTATAACCAATAGCAATAATAGGGCTGTAAATAAGGTATAAAACGAAGGGAATGAGCCAATAAATATCTGCTTTTGCGCTAACCAATTTCCTAGAAAAAATTGAGCAATGCCTATAGCAATAAAAGCAATAAAAACAATGATAATATTGGGCGGAAAAAATCGCTTCATTAAAAAAACACGTAATTGTTTTGGCGAAGCTCCTAACACCACCAATAATTGAATTTCATCTTTACAAGAAGCGATGGTTAATTGAATGAATAGGGTAAATATTAGAAGTGCAAATGCTAATAAAAGCACCCCCGTTATAGCAGAAATATTTACCACATATCCTACAATTTGGCGGTACCTACTAAAGCGCGTTTTTTCGGCATCTGTAATTAATCCGTTTGACTGAAGGTATTTTTTTAGTTCTGGATTGCCTGGGTCTTTTGTACGCACAACAACCCTTGAAGGTTTGTTGTTGCCATCCATTGGGGCAAAGTGTTTATTCGCCCAGTCCATAAAGTTCTGGGGTACCATCATTGATGAAATGCGATTGCTTAAACCAACAACCCTACCTTTCATTTCATAAGGAGTTCCATTGCCTTGTAGTGTTACTTTAAATACTACCATCTTAACCACCTGTGGTGTTAATTGTGGTAAGTTTTGCGAAAAAGAAAATTGAAAATTATAAAAATCTAAAAATTGATTGGGAACAATAATTGGAAGAAATGCCGATGATTCATCCCATTGCCAATCTTTATTATTAATGTCAATGAATTCTGCTGGAACACTCTCAAAAGCAATATCTGTATAAAAAGGAAATCGCTCACTATTGCTTTGAATAGATGCTTTGAACCTACTAGGCGTTAAACTTCCAACGGATTCAAAAAAAGGTTGTGCTTTAATATTGGCAATTTCTTTTTCCGACAAACTACTTGCGCCTACTGTTTCTTTGGTCAGTTCTTTATTTAGTACCAAAAAATTAGCAACACTATCTTGGTTGTTTTTGCCGTTTAATAATTGGTAATAATTTACTTGCAATTGAACTGCCATCAATAATAAAACAATGGCTACCGATAAACCCACCAATGCCATTACAAATCGTGCTTGACCTGCACTATTGTGAATGAGTTTATGGAGTAATCGGTTTAGTTGATTCATTTAAAGAAAATATTGATGGGAATAAATAAAGTGGTTGTCTGCTTCTAAGTCTGCAATAATTAATCCAGCTTTTTGTGCCTTACATTCACTATCAATCAATGCTACAGCTTTTGCAATATTGCTATCGTCTAAATGACTAAATGGCTCGTCCATTATTAACCACTTAAAAGGTTGTACCAATGCCCTTAATATAGCTATTCTTTGTTGTTCTCCAAAACTGCAAGTGCCTGTTTTTTGTTGTAATAATTGCGTAATACCAAGTGCCTCAGCCATCCATTCAATTTTTTCTTTTGAACAGTAATTAGGAGATAGCAAACGTTTCAGCTCAATATTTTCAAAAGCCGATAAATTAGGAAACAAACGTAAGTTTTGAAATACCACACTTAATTTATGTTGCCGCATTTTGGCTAATTCGTCTACAGAAATATTTTGTAATGATTTTTCATCCATTAAAATACTGCCAGTATAGTCTTTTCTAATGCTATACAATGTATTTAATAAAGTAGTTTTTCCTGTTCCGCTTGGGGCTTGAATTTTAATGTATTCGCCAGGCAATAAAGTTAAATTTGTATTCCACACGTTGGATGTTTTGTGCAGCAAACGGTCTTTTAGCACAAAGGGAACAACTTGCTTTAACTCAATACGCATGGCTATAAATTGTATCCAATTAATTGGTTCTAATAATGGATGGAGCTCCTGAAATAAATTTATCTTCTAAGGCCCGGTCTGCTTTTGCCGCTTCACGCATATCTGTTACTATATCAGAAAATAATGCAGCAAGTGTTACCAGGCTATTTTGTTTTTGATTATTTAATCGAATTTCTAATTTGCCATTTACAGATTTGCCATCGAAATTTTCAGAACTAGCCATCATGTCTTTGAAAGTGGTTTTAGCAGTAATCATAGAGTTTTTAAATCCGCCATTTGCCCTAGGTAAATAACTAGCAATGGTATTAGCAATATCAAAATAAGCTAGGGTTGATTTTCCTTTAAATTGATTGAGTGCGTCATTACTAATAACAGCTTTGTTTTTATTAGATACATACTGTGTATACGTTAATGAGTCACTAGCAATTATAAAATTCTTTTCATCTGCCACTAAATACATGCCCAAAAACGATAATAATTTGCCGGCTTTAAAACTGTTACCATTTTTAGTAACATAACCAAGTTCGGTGGCTTTTTTCATAATTTTTGTAAAACTTATAGCATCTCCAACTGGGGCATTAAAAACCATTTTTCCAAATGAACTGATATTAAATTGGCCGGTATTTTTTAAATCTGTTTTATGATTTTCTGCTTTGCCTAAATCGGAAATTACAACTGCAATATCTCCTTTTAAACATTTGTATAATTCTTGTGCGCTAAATCCTGTTTTTTCCATCAATCCATTCACCAAATTGTCTACTTCTAATTCTTTTAATAGGCCGCCAAATATTTGTGGATTAAAAGAAGCGAGCATAATCAGATTAATATTCTCAGAAGGGTAGTGGTCAATTAAAGAAAGGTTTACAGTTGGTCCTGCATATTTTTTTAAAATAGAACTTAATAATGGATTGGTATAAGTACGTGTAGTAGCCACTATTTTACCATCATCAAAATTTAAAGAAGCAGCTAGGTAATTGTCTTTTAATAGTTCTTCTAATTTAGGCAATTGCAATGGCATGCCACTTAACAAATTTAAAGTGTTGTTTGAGGTAGTAAAAGCAAAACCATCTGATTTTGTATTAATCAAATCAACAAAAGCGCTAACACTTACAATTGATTCAGATTCTTTTAAATGATAATAACGATTAACTTCTTTTTTTAACTCAGCCGCAACACTTATTTTTTCTGGCACAATAAACTTCATGGCAACTGTATCATAAACAGGAACAATATTGCGTTCATACCTGGTGGCAATAACCGTTTTTTCGTCCCAAGAAATCATACTACCATCACTATTCATTAAATAGGAGTAATTTGATTCGCGTTCTATTTTTTTATTCGAGAAATCAGCTTGTTTAATCAAATATGCTTCAAATGTTTTGGCATCTTTTAAACGCCCCATCACATTAAATACATTTGCTTGACTGGTATTTGGTAGTATTTTATTCAGTACAAAAATGTAAAGTTTTTCATTCCAATTAAATCCAGAACTATCCCTTAATGAAAAGAACTTTGTTTTATTTACCAAATCTTCAGCATCTGTTTTAAAAAGTTTATTAATTAAGGTGTCTACATTAATGCCTGCTTTCTCTAATTTATCAGCCATATTCTTTGGATCTACTGCAATTACAGCAGTAATATCTTTAGGAATATATTTTGTGTTTTTCACACTATTATTTGAGCAAGCGCTCAATAGAATTGCTACGAGTACGATGCTAATAAATTGACTAAAGTTGGTTTTCATACAAATACTTTAACAGGTTAATGCTTCTAAGATACCTGATACACAAACGTTTCAAGCAATAATGGTACTTACTTCTGTATAGACTGATAAACGGCTTCCTGGATGGTTGGTCGAACGTTCATGGTACTAATTTTGTTATTATTTCTAGTAGGCGTAACTCTATTGGAAAGAAAAATATAAATCAATTTATCTTTTGGATCAACCCAAACACAGGTGCCAGTAAAACCAGTATGGCCAAATGTTTCTGCCGACACACTCGCACTAGGATAGGGTTCTTTTCTTGTTGCATTGTCTTTTTCTGGCTTGTCGAATCCTAGTCCTCTTCTGCTAATATCACTATTGTAAGCCGTGAATTGGTCAACGGTTGATTTTTTTAACAATCGTATACCATTTAAGGTTCCGCCGTTTAAAAGCATTTGATACAATTTTGCTAGGTCATAGGCATTGCTAAATAATCCTGCATGACCTGCTACACCACCAAACATAGCAGCACCTTCGTCGTGTACGTCTCCACGAAGTAATTGTTGTCTAAAATGTTTTTCATCTTCTGTTGGAACAATATTTCCCAATGCCATTCTTTCTCTTGGTTTAAATCCAGTTGTGGTCATTTGAAGTGGTTCGTAAAAATTAACGCGCGCATAATCATTCAAAGGCAATCCACTAACAGCTTCTACTATTTTTCCAAGAAAAATAAAATCATTATCACTATACACATAATGTCCTGCTGGGGTTAGCTTGCTTTTAAGAATGCGTTGATACAAACTGTCTTGCCAATCGTTGCGTACATAAATATCTTCGGCAACTCTAAATTGATGGGTAGCATCTTTTTGTTTGCTAAAGTATTCGGGTTTTGGTAATCCAGTTGCAGTATCAATTACTTCTCTGTAAAAAGGAATAAAAGGATTTAATCCAGCTTGGTGTAATAAAATATCTTTTAATTTTAAACCTGCTTTATCAGAACCTTTAACCCAAGGCAAATAATCGCCCAAAGTTTTTTGTAAATCTATTTTTCCTTCCTCCAATAATTTCATAATAGAAACGGTTGTAGCGGATACTTTTGTAACCGATGCAAGGTCATAAACCATATCAATACTAATGGGTTCTTTTCTGTCGAAATTGGTATAACCAAATGCTTTGTTGTAGGCTATTTTTCCATCTTTTGCAACTAATACAACACAACCAGGTATGGCTCCTTTGGCAATTGCATTAATGGCAATGGCTTCAATTTTATTTAAACCTTCTGTGCTTAATCCAATCGTTTCTGGAACTGCTTTAGGAAAGAAATTATTGTAAACAATGCCATCTCCAAATTGAAAATTATCACATACTGTTACAGGTAGTTTTCCTTTGGCACTTATTTTACCTTGCAATAAATCTGCAGCTGCTAATTGGGTGGTATTATCGTCTTCATAACAGGCTACTAAATTTGTAGCAGCACACAAATATTTTATAGCATAAGGGTTACCAAATACAAAATTGATGACGGGTAATTGTTGCATTTTTTCCAACAAATCAATGGTTGATTCAGAAAGGCCATAATTACCTGCAGGTCTTCTGCTAAAATTGTGAAGCCCTAGTACGATTGCATCATAGCCAGCCAATGCTTTAATAATACTATCTTTTTTTGCTTGCGTATCTTTATTGTTCCAAAAAATAACAGTTGCTTGAAAATCTTGTACAAGCCTATCTGCAAATGCATTTTTTTTATCAATACCAATTCCTACATAAGCTATTTTTTTTGCTTGTAGGGGTAGCAAGTTTTTATTAGATTGTTTGAGTAGTGTTAGTGCGTTTTTTGAAAGTGTTTCATTTATTTCATTAGTTTTTGCATTTAAATCTGCTACCAAATTATTAGTATCAATTGGCGTAATGGTATGAAGCCCTAAATGGTATTTAACCAGTAATACTTTTTTTACACGTTCATTAATTATATCCCAACTTAATTTTCCTTCTTTTATAGCTTGCTTAATAGCGGCAATACTTCCAGGGATATCACCAGGCAAACACAATAAATCATTGCCTGCAATTAAAGACTGTGCAGAAGCAGCTCCTTTTGGAAAAAATTTCGCAACACCTTGCATTTCTAGTGCATCAGTAAAAGAAATACCAGTATAACCAAGTTCGCCTTTAAGTAGTCCATTGATGGCTTTACTAGACAATGATGTTGGCATATTTGGCGTGCTATCAATGGCTGGGATAGCTAAATGCGCTACCATTATACTACCTACTCCTGCTTTAATCATTTCACGAAAAGGATAGAGTTCTAATTCGTCTAATTGCGCCCGAGTTTTATTGATTACAGGAAGGTCTTTATGTGAATCTACTGTGACATCTCCATGACCTGGAAAATGCTTTGCAGAGGCCATTACCCTTGCTGCTTCCATTCCTTTCATGTATTGAATTCCGTATAGTGCTACTTTATATTTATCCTCTCCAAAACTTCGATCATTAATTACCGGATTCATTGGGTTATTATTGATATCTACATCGGGTGCAAAATTCACTTGTATACCCAATCTCTTACACTGTTCACCTACTGCTTTTCCAAATGCATAAATAATTGTTGCATCTGGTACTGCACCCATCATTAATTGTCTTGGAAAATTTATTACACTGTCTAAACGCATCCCCAAACCCCACTCTCCATCAATAGAAATCATGAGGGGTGTTTTTGCAATTGACTGATAATAATTAGTTAGATTGGCTTGACGCACAGGACCTCCTTGAAAAAAACAGAGTCCGCCTATATTGTATTTTTGTATCAGGTCTGTTACTTCTGCAATATGCTCTGGGCCTAAATTACTATGTGCCCGAATAATCATTAATTGGGCAATCCGTTGGTCTTTAGATAACTTACGAAACTTCTTTTTTACCCAACGTTCTGCCGCAGGTGTTTTATCGTAGAAGCTTTGTGCATAGCTTGTTGTTTGTGCCAAAACACTTATAATCAAAAAACATATAATCAACCGCATTTTCATATACAAACTTTTTAAGTTGAAACCTCAAGGTAATAATATTCAAAATAAAAACAGCCGGAACACTTGCAATGTTCCGGCTGTTTAATAAATGTATTTATGTGTTATGCTTCTGTTTCGTTTTCTTCAGCAGCATCTTCTGCTACTTCGGTTAAAATAGGAACAATATCATTGGCTTGTAAAATGGCAAACCATTTAATCATTTTCTTCATATCGCTAGCGTAAACTCTGTCAAAATCAATATCTGCATACACTTTCAAAAAATAAGCTTTTACAGCTGCAGCGTCTTTGTCTGAAGGAAGCGCTTCGGAACTTTGTTTCATTGCTTGAAACACTTCTACTAAGTTTACATTGTCACGAACGGTATATACCTCAATGCTTTCTAGGTGCGAGAAATTATGAACACGACTGCTCACAAATTTTGTGATTTTATCGTCTAGTGATTTTACAATTGCACCGTCTGTTTTGCTGCCAACTAGTTCAAACAAACCAGTCATTCCAGTTATTGATATCAGTTTACTATACTCCATTAGTCTTTATTTAAGAGTTGCAAAGTAAAGGCAAATTGCCCTATCTACCACTATGCAATGTTTATTTATGCCTTTTATCCTGCTATTTTTATCCTTCAATTTCTTTTAAAACCAAGTCTAATCGGGCTTTCAGGTCTTCGTAAGGGGTATAACCTCTGGCCAATAAATGAAACTTTGTTTCTGCCACTTGAATCAATACACATGGGTATCCAGTAACCTGTAATTGCTTACATAGTTGAAATTCATAGTGCGCTTGGTCTTTATAGGTGTCGCTGCCTAGTTTTTCGTAAAAAGCAGTTTCATTCAAGCCATATTGCTCAATTAAATGTCTATATGCTTCTTTATCAGTTAGGTCTCTGCCTTCAAAATGTAGCGCGTATTGTAGGTCTGCCGCAAATTCAACTTGTTTTTCAGGATAGATTTCTTTAAAAATGCATAGCGCAATCGCCGACATTTCTGAATTTGGATACCAATCACTCAAATCAGGGTTTTCTACATGCCATAAATAGTCGGCGCCAAATTTTACACCCGTGTATTCTTCTACAGTAGGATAGGCTTTTTGAATAAATCCTGCAGTAACGCCAATATGTACTGGATTTTCAGGTACAATCATCCCACCAGATAACACTTCAATATTTAGTTTCGTATTGTAGGTTGCTGCAATTTGTTTGATTACAGGGCTAAAACCATAGCACCAGCCACAATAGGCATCATAGCAATAAAAAAGGGTTGGCTTCATTTGGTGAAGGTAGTTATTTGCAAGATTTTATTCGATTTTTTGATGGATAGTATTTGATTGATTTAACTTTTCAAAAATCATCAAATCGTATTTACAATTAATATTTTTCTAACTTTACGCTCTTGAAATTAAATAGACCAAATAGGCCTATTCTATCATTCACAATACAAACGCTACTTATGCCAGGTTTTGAATTTTTTGGTGCCGAAGAAAGAAAAGAAGTTAACGACGTACTTGAAACAGGTATTTTAATGCGTTATGGCTTTGATGGGCCACGCAAAGGAATCTGGAAAGCGCTAGAATTAGAAAAAGCTATCACAGAAGTTTTTGGTTGTAAATATGCGCAATTAACTAGTAGTGGAACGGCTGCGCTTACAACTGCAATGAGTGCTTTGGGAATAGGTGTTGGCGATGAAATCATTATGCCAGCATTTACTTTTGTGGCCAGTTTTGAAGCAGTGTTAAGCGTTGGCGCTATTCCGGTTTTAGTGGATATAGATGAAACACTTACCTTAAGCCCTGCAGCAGTAAAAGCGGCTATTACACCAAAAACAAAATGTATCATGCCGGTTCATATGTGCGGAAGTATGGCGGATATGGATGCTTTAGTTGCCATTTGCGCAGCGCATAAATTAATATTAATAGAAGATGCTTGCCAAAGCATTGGCGGAACTTATAAAGGACAAGCACTAGGAACCATTGGTGATGCAGGAACTTTTTCGTTTGATTTTGTAAAAACAATTACCTGCGCAGAAGGCGGCGTAGTGATGACCAATAACAAAGACGTATTTGTAAAAAGCGATGGCTATACCGATCATGGACACGACCATTTAGGAGTTGATCGTGGTGCAGATTTACATCCATTTATTGGGTATAATTTTCGCATAAGTGAATTGCATGCAGCAGTAGGTTTGGCGCAAATAAGAAAACTAGAAACCTTCTTAACCATCCAAAGAAAAAACAACAAAGCTTTACGTGCACATTTAGAAACCATACCAGAAATTAGTTATAGAGTAGTACCAGATGAAGTTGGAGATAGTTGTTCTTTTTTAAGTTGGTTTTTACCAACAGAAGCCATTACCAAAGCAGTTGTTGCTGAATTTAAAGCACAAGGAATTCTTGCTGGTAATTTTTATTGGTTTGTAAATAACTGGCATTATATAAGCAAGTGGGATCATTTAAAACATGCCACTACTTTAAATGGAATAGGCGTGCAACAAAAAGCGAGTTTATTGGCTTTGCAAGAAACACAGTTTCCGGCAAGTGATGCCATTATGGGTCGATGTATTTCAACGGCCATTAGTTTATTATGGACCGATGAGCAGATAAAAGAAAAAGGCGAAAAAATGGCTGCTGCTATTCAAAAAGTGCTGAAGCATTCTTATGCAAATTCAATTTAATTTTTTTCGATAATAATGTCATTAAGCCAATCCTTTCAACAAAAACTTTTACAAAAACTGTCTCCCCAACAGATACAGTTAATGAAATTGTTGCAGGTACCTACGGCTAATTTAGAAGAGCGAATAAAAGAGGAGTTAGAAGAAAATCCGGCATTGGAAATGGATGACAAAGGGCCAGAAGACGAATATTCTGAAGACCAAGAATCATACGAAGACGACGACGATGCTGCACACGATGGAAGCGAAGAAGAATACGATAATGCCGATACTACAGAGTACTTAGTAGACGACGATGGAGAAATAGCCGACTACAAAACCCGCGATGATAACTACCCAGAAATGGATGACCAAAAAACCATTCCTATTCGTGTAGAAATTTCCTTTCATGAATTAGTAATTAACCAATTAGGAATGTTGGAGCTCGATGAGCGTAGTTATAAAATTGCCGAACAAATTGTTGGCAGTTTAGACGACGATGGCTATTTGCGCAGAGAATTATCTTCTATTGCCGATGACCTAGCATTTAGACAAAGCATGATTGTAGAAGAACAAGAAATAAAATTATTGGTTGAGCAAATCCAACAATTTGATCCACCAGGTATAGGCGCAAAAGATTTACAAGAATGTTTGTTATTACAACTAAAACGCAAAATAGGAGATGGCGTAAGTGTTGGTTTGGCTATGCAAGTGTTAAGTAAGTATTTTGAGGAATTCACCAAAAAACACTACGAAAAAATTCAAAAAAGTCTGAACCTCACAGATGAGCAAATTAAAGAAGTCATTAATCAGATTATAAAGCTCAATCCTAGGCCAGGAGGCAATATTGGAGAAATCAATAAAGCAGAAACCTATATTATTCCCGATTTTTTTATACTTAATAACAATGGTCGATTAGAACTTACGCTCAATGCCCGAAATGCCCCAGATTTACGCGTTAGCGAAGGCTATCGTGATATGCTAAGAGACTATGAAAAAGGCAGTAAGCAAGACAAACGTCAAAAAGAAGCCGTGCTTTTTATTAAGCAAAAAATTGATTCTGCTAAGTGGTTTATTGATATGATAAAACAAAGGCAAGAAACCTTAATTAATACCATGAGTGCCATCATAAGCATTCAACAAGCGTTTTTTTTAACGGGTGATGAAACCAATATGCGCCCGATGATTTTAAAAGATATTGCAGAAATAACAGGCTTAGATATTTCAACAGTTAGTCGGGTTGCCAATAGTAAGTTTGTACAAACTGAATTTGGAACGTATCGATTAAAATTCTTTTTTAGTGAATCACTAAGCACAGATAGTGGCGAAGAAGTGAGTACCAGAGAAGTGAAAAAAATATTGAGTGAAATGATTGAATCAGAAGATAAACGCAAACCACTCAGCGACGAAATATTAACCGATATGTTACAAGAAAAAGGCTACAATATTG